>JAIXTE010000121.1 GCA_027484315.1 Burkholderiales bacterium
AACAGTTTCTCAACAAGGGCCGGTTTTCGGAGTTCATGGCCAATGTTCCTGTTCACTTGTGTGTGGATGATCAACCCGGATTGAAAGGCGCCGCGTTGGCTTTGACCGGGCAACACACTTGCCTTTCTTGACCTGATTGGAGTTTCACCATGCCCAATGGCGCCGCAGATTCTCAAGCTTTTCCTGTGGGTTTATTCACTTTTGTACTTCATGGTGCCGGTGGAGATCTCGCCAAGAGAAAAATTATTCCGGCGTTAGCACACTTGGCGCAACGGGGTCATTTCTCGGAACATTCCAGAATTGTATTCGCACTTCGTGGGCCAGCAAACCTGACTGAGTTTTTGGAAGAGGTGGATCAATTTCTGGAGATGGCGGGTGACGAGACTTCCCGAAAACTGCTACCTGGAATTGCACCTTATGCCTGTGTGTGTGATCTCACGCTGGGGTCAGGTGATGCAAAACAAACGCTGGATGAAGCAATTCAGGGTGGGCCTGAACCAGTGGTGCATTATGCCGCGCTACCCTCTGCCCGCTTCAAAGACCTCATTGATTGCCTAGATGAAGTTCGTGACCCTGCACGGCTTCGGCTGGTGCTTGAGAAGCCTTTGGGTCGCAATGGTGCCGAGTCTGCCCAGATTGAGCAAGTCCTGTCCAGCAAGCTCGACGAGTCGCAAATTTACCGGATTGACCACTATCTGGGCAAGCAGGCGGTTCAGAATCTGTTGGCGCTGCGTTTGGGCAACCGGATTTTCGAGCCCTTGTTGACACGTGAGCATGTGGCGCACATTCAAATCACTGTGGCGGAAGACCTGGGCGTGGAAGACCGTGCAGGCTTTTATGAAAACGCCGGCGCCATTCGCGACATGATTCAAAGTCATATTCTCCAGATGCTCGCCATTGTGGTGATGGAACCACCTGTATCCATGCAGGCCGATTCCTTGCGGGACGAAAAGTTGAAAGTTCTGCGTTCTCTCAAGGTGCCTGCTGTGGTCGGCACGCAGGAGATAGTGGTGGGGCAATATGACCAGGGTTTTGTAAAAGGTCAGCCCGTGCCTGCCTACAAAAATGAAAAAGGGGTGAGTCCGGATTCAGTGACCGAGACCTATGTTGGTTTGCGCACTGAGGTTCAGACCTGGCGCTGGGCAGGTGTGCCAATCCTGTTAAGAACAGGAAAGCGTATGCCTCGACGGTTTGCTGAAATCGCGATTCAGTTTCGTGATGTACCCAAGCCGCTTTTCGATGCGGTGGGTGGCCACTGGAGCGGAAATCGATTGGTGATTCATTTGCAACCCCAAGATAAACTTGAGCTTTTTTTGCTGGCTAAATCACCCGGTGAAAGAGAGCGCCTGAAGCCGGTCAGCCTGGATCTGGACTTTTTCAACACCTGGAGAATTCCCGTGCGGGACGCATACGAGCGCTTGATTTCGGACATTCTAAGGGGGCGTTTGAACCTGTTTTTACGCCGGGATGAAGTAGAAGCCCAATGGAAATTTGTCGATCAGATCCTCGACGGACTGAAAGCGCACGCTATTGCGCTACACCCCTACACAAGTGGAACCTATGGTCCTCCCGCTGCCACCGCCTTGGCTCTTCGCGCCGATGCGAATTGGTCAGAGGACGGTATTTGCTCGGGTTGAAAGTTCGGTGTAAGAAAAATTGCGAGTGAACGCAGGGTTTGTTGCGTTTCTCTCGCTTTTAACAGATCGGTTTATATCGCCATATTCCCGTCACACAAACCTGTCAGAAGTGTCTGACGTCGCAATCCATTCCCCTCCTACAGCGCCCGCAATAAACTCGCGTTACCTTTTCCAAGTGGTGCGAAGTTCTTTCTTATTTGCCCCTTGATCTATCAAACAGTCCCGTTTCATAAACCTAATTCAGCGATACGTCGCTGAAGCAGTTGCATCGCACCACCCCAAATCATTTGTCGATTTTGGCTAGTAGGCCGAAAAGAAGAGATCAAATTTTGCAATTCAATTTCGGGAGAGTGGTCATGAAAAATGAAGTCAAAGATGCATTGGCCCTGCTTGTTGCAGACCATGAAAAAGTACGGTCCTTGTTCAAACAGTTTGAGGGCTTGACTGCCAGGGCCGTGGTCACAAAAAAGAGAATTGCCGACCAGATTTGCGAGGAATTGTCCATTCATGCAGAAATGGAAGAAGCAGTTTTCTATCCTGCAGTTCGTGATCTGATTGAAGACTCTAACCTGATGGATGAGGCCTTGGTGGAGCATGAGGGTGCGAAAAATCTGATTGCGCAGATTCGTGAAATGCAACCTGGAGATGACCTCTATGACGCCAGAGTCAAGGTGCTTTCCGAGCAGATTGAACATCATGTCAAGGAAGAAGAGGGCGAGATGTTTTCGAAAATTCGGAAACACAAAAAGAGCATTGACTTGATGGCGCTGGGTCAAGAGATGACGGCATTCCGGACTGAGTTTTCCAGCCGGCACGAAGCCTGAGTTTTATCAGCCTTGGCATCTTCTATGCCGTGAACAGAAATCAGCCACAAGCATGTTTTGATTGGAGAACAAATTTCATGACCCAGGATAAAAAGACCAACGCAGGCGCAGGTTCCATTTTGAGTACCGTGTCAGGCCCTTCTGCCGCGTCCACTTCCCCCGACTTGACGTCTTTGACCACTGAAACATC
>JAIXTE010000134.1 GCA_027484315.1 Burkholderiales bacterium
CACCAGTGCAAAAGGCTGTGAAAACGAGGGGCCAGTCACGCACACGGCTTCGATCAGTTCATGGCCGTTCAAACGGTTTTCAATAGGCACAGGCGCAATGTATTTGCCCTTGCTGGTCTTGAACAATTCCTTCACACGGCCTGTGATTTTTAAACGCCCTTGTTCGTCAATCACGCCCATGTCACCGGTCTTGAGAAATCCGTCTTCGGTGTAGCTTTCGGCAGTCAGCTCCGGGTTTTTGTAATAGCCCATCATGTTGCACGGGCTTTTCACCAGCACTTCACCCACTTCGGAAATCTTGCATTCAACACCAGGATAGGTGTTGCCGACATAACCCACACGCACCTTGCCGGGCAGGCTGCAATGCGAATAGGCGAAGTTCTCGCTCATGGCGTAGCCTTCCAGCAAGTCGAGCCCAAGGTTTCGGTACCAGGACATCAAGGCAGGAGCCAGCGGGGCTGAACCACTCAAGGCCATGCGCACTTCCGCAAGGCCCAGTTTTTTCAACAGGAATTTCTTGAACAAACCGGATAACACCGGAATGCGGAAAATGAGGTGTTGAACACCCAGCGGAATCTTTCCGCAAATGCCGTTGTAGAACTTGGTCCACAGACGTGGCACCGAGAAGAACAGGGTTGGGCGGGCGCGTTGCAGGTCTTGAATAAAGCTGTCGAGCCCGAAAGAGAAATACACATGGAAGCCATAAAACAGCGAACCAGTTTCCAGAATGGCGCGTTCGGCCGCATGGGCCAATGGCAGATAGGAAATCATGCGGTCGGTGTTGTTGAACGACATCACCTGCGAGGTACCGCGCAAGGCGCTGATCATGGCGTTGAAAGAAATCATCACGCCCTTGGGTTTGCCGGTGCTGCCGGATGTGTACAGCATGGTGGCCATTTCATCTTTGCTGCGCTTGACAGGCTTGGTGGTTGGCGCAGTGGCCGCAACAATGGCATCCCATTGCTTTGCATGCTTTAACTGCGGGGCCAAGGGCAAGGTGATGGTGGGCATGTCCAGCGGAATGCCTTTTTCAACCACGCGCCACAGCTCGTCCATCTTGCCGATGAAAATCATTTTCGCGTCGCTGTTGTCCAGCACATATTCCGCAGTTTCTGCATTCAGTGTGGGGTACAGGGGAATGGACACATGCCCTGCCCGCCAAATGGCCAGGTCAGCCATGATCCAGTGCGCACTGTTCTTGCCCAATATGCCGATGTGGGTTTTTTCAGGCAGGTTGAGTGATTGCAGGTAGGCAGCCATGCGGTTGACCTGATCGGCCACTTGGGCCCAGGTGTAGTCCACGGTTTTTTCCGCTGAAAATGGCTGTGTGAAATACACCTTGTTGGGTTGAACGCTGGCCCAGTGATCCAGGCAATCCAGCAGGGTTTCAAATTTCTCGAACTGCGCTGCACTCATGTTCTTGTCTCCAGTCTTTATTTTTTAGTATTGGCTGTTTTGTAAAAGAATAGCCGCACCAAGGCCTCCGCCTGCGCAACTTGATACAACAGCGTACCGTTTCTTTTCATGTTGTAATCTTCGCGCGGCTGTAGTCAACAGGCGAATGCCCGTGGCTGCGAATGGATTTCCCAGTGACAGTGAGCCGCCCCAACAGTTGAGCCTGTCGATGGGCAACACACCGGGCACCTTGCCGCCATGGTATTCGGCGGCGAATTCCGGGCGTTCCATGCACGCGATATTTACCAGCACTTGGGCTGCAAAAGCCTCGTGAAGTTCCCACACATCAATGTCGTTCATGGTCAGGCCATTCCGGGCCAGCAGTTTCGGTATCGACACCGCAGGGCCCAGCAGCATTTCCTGCTCCAGGTTGTTCACCCCCGCCAGTTGGTAATCCACCACCTCGGCCAGGGGCTTCAAACCCAGGCGCGTGGCCGCTTGCAGGCTGGTGACCAGCAAGGCAGCGGACCCATCGGTGAAGCGGGATGAACCGGCAGCCGTGATGACACCAGTTTTGCTGAAAATGGTGCGCATGCCAGCCAGTTGCGCTGTATTGCTGTTTTTGCGCGGTGTGTTGTCGTGTTTGACGGTTACGGAAGAACCTGGCACCTGCACAGGCACGATGGTGTCTGCGAACAAACCCTGTTCAATGGCTTGAATGGCCAGTTGGTGGCTGCGCACTGTGAAGGCGTCACAGGCCTCGCGGCTGACATTGAACTTTTCCACCATTTGCTCAGCGCACACGCCCATGGTTTTGCGGGTGGTGAAATCGGTGCCGGTGGGCATTTCCGGTTTCAGGTCAGCAGGTCGAAGGCTGGCCAGATTTTTCAGGATATTTTTGGCTGAACTGTCTTGCCGCACCTTCATGGCTGCACGGCGAATTTTTTGCGAATAGCGGATTGGAATGTCGGAAAAACTTTCCACACCGGCTGCAACACCCACTTCAATTCGACCCAGTGCAATCATGTCGCACAGGTTGGCAAAGCCCACGCTGGCTGACAAACCCGCCATGGACGTGGTGTAAGCCGGAATGTGCGCAGGCAGGCCCGCACTCAGCATGCTTTCGCGGGCCACATTGGATGTTTCAATTTCGTGCAGCACCGTGCCCACGGTGACCAGGTCGATGCTGTCTTTGTCGATTCCGGTTTTTTCCACCAGGCCGGCAATCGCCTTGCCGCCGAGTTCGTAGGTCATCAACTGCGAATAGGCACCGCCGGAATCCAGGAATGGGGTGCGCACGCCATCCACAATCACTGCTTTCTGAATGGATTTCATTTGAAGCGGCCCACCATGTGCAAAGTGCCGTCGGCAGCGGCCACCCGCAGCTGGGTGTAGCCTTCCGAATCCGCCTTGGTGCTGACCTGCACCTGCATGCCCGCATTGGGCAAAGGCAGTGGCTTGATCCAGCGCACATCAATGTCTGCAATGCTGAACGACGCGTTGTGCAGCACTTCCCAGGTGCGGGCCAATTGCCCAAAGCCATGCAAAATGCAGCTTTTGAAGCGGGTGCGTTTGCCAACCGCTTTCATGGTGTGAATGGGGTTGAAGTCGCCTGTCAACATGGCGAAGGCAAGGCCGTCTTCTTCCTCGGCATGCCACTGGCCCACCGCGTTGAATTCAAATTCATCGCGCTTGGCGGGTTTGCTTTTTGAAGCAGGTTTGCGGCGTGGCACTGTGGAATAGCTGTCGATGACCACTGCCAGTTCGCCTTTCGGGTTGCTGGCTTGCACACGGGTGTGGATGCGCACCTTGTCGCCATCGTCACTGACTTCCATCAAGCTGCCGTGCAGTGCAATGGCTTCATCACGCTGCAAAGGCTGGTGTATCTGCATGCGCAAACCCTGATTCAACAGCGACAACAAATTGTAGGGCGCAAGGCTACCCAGCCTGGCCAGCATGGGCATGGCCCAGTGGCTGCAAAAATGGGGTGGCAAAGCTTTGGCGTAGCGTTGCGCCGGTGCGCCAGCCCAGGCTGCGTATTGGTCGACCAGTTCATTGTTCATGGCCCCCATGCGGGTATCCAGGTGAACGGGCAGTTCCGGCAACTGGCCGGGCCGGGTCAGCGGTGTGGCGTTGCGAATGGCTGCCCAGCCCATGGAACGAATGTTGGGCCAATGCAAGGCCAAATACTTCAAGGGATAATCTGCCAGCATGTGTGTTCTCCGTTGGCTGTTGGGTTCGTTACAGGCCAAGCTGCTTGCCAATGATTTCATTCATGATTTCATAGGTGCCACCACCAATGGAGGCGATGCGGTTGTCGCGGTACAAACGTTCCACCAGGCTTTCGCGCATGAAGCCCATGCCACCGAAAATCTGCACCGCTTCGTAAGTGATGAAGTCGGATGTCTTGGTGGCGAAGTTCTTGGCCATCGACACTTCCTTCAAAGCGGGTTTGCCCGCCTGCATGCGGGCGGCCACGCGGTAAGTGAATTCCCGGCTGGCTTCCAGTTGGGTGGCCATGTCCGCCAGCTTGTGGCGAATCACCTGGTGTTTGCTCAAGGGCTTGCCAAAGGTGCTGCGGTTTTTGGCGTAGGCCAGCGCTTCGTTCAAGGCCAGTTCAGACAAGGTGTTGGCATAGCAGGCCAGGCCCAAGCGTTCGGCTTCGAAGTTGGTCATGATCATCATGAAGCCACCGTTCTCGATTCCGATCAGGTTTTGCTTGGGCACCACCACGTTGTCAAAAAACAGCTCGGCCGTGTCGCTGCACCACCAGCCCATTTTCTTCAAGGGCTGGCCCGTGGTGAAACCGGGCATGCCCTTTTCCATCAACAGCATGCTGATGCCGCCATAGCCCTCGCCGCCCGTGCGCACCGCCACGGTGTAATAGTCGGCCCGAATTCCTGATGTGATGTAGGTTTTGGAACCTGACACCTTGTAGTGGTCGCCACAATCCACGGCGCGGGTCTTCAAATTCGCAACATCTGACCCGCCACCCGGTTCAGTCACGGCCAGTGCAATAATTTTTTCACCTTGCAATACGGGGGGCACAATGCGTTCTTTCATCTCGGGGCTGGCCCACTTTGCAATGGGTGGCAAGGCAATGCCATGTGACATCAGGCTGGAAAAAAACCCGCCCGAACCGGCGCGCAACAATTCTTCGGTGGCCACCAGGCTCATGAAATAGTCGCCCTCGGAATTGCCCCCGTAGGCTTCCGGATAGCCGATGCCCAGAATGCCTGCCTCACCGGCCAGTTTGTACACTTCACGCGGAAATGTGCCCGCCTCTTCCCAGTCGTTGATGTGGGGTTGAATGTGACGCTCCACAAACCTGCGAATGTTGCGGCGTGCTTCGTCGTGTGTTTCGTTGAAGTAAGTGGTGTACATGTGGACTCGTGGTTGAAAAATCAGACAACAGGTTGTTGGACAGGGGCGGACAATTGCCGGATGCGTGATTGAAATTCCGGTGGCCGATACAACTTACCCTGCCCGATCCAGGCGGCAGCGGAAGTGAATGCGGCACGGCCTTCAGGCATGCGCGGTGAACACAAAATGAAATCGTGAAACAGGCCAAGCCACACGTCGACATGGCACGCGGTGCCCAGTTTTTGAGCCTCGCGAACCAGGCGCAGGCTGTCGATCATGAACACCTCGTTGGCTGCGCATTGCACATACACAGGGGGCAGGCGCGACAGGTCGCCCAGCAAGGGCGAAATCAGCGGGTCTTGCGGATTGTGCCCGGTGGTGTAAGGTGCTGCAAAAATTCGCTTCAGCCAGTCCTGGGCGCGCGCAAGGTCGGGGCCAAGAAAGGCGTCATTTACAGAGGGGCGACAATCGTCCATGCCCATGGACGGGTCAAGCCAGGGCGAACTCAGGTACACGCGCGCAGGCAGCTTCAAACCTTCCCGGTTAAGCACGTGGCACAAAGCCAGGCTCAGGTTGCCGCCTGCGGAATCACCACCCAGCAGCAGTTCATCCTGCCCTCTTTCCTGCAAGAGGCCTTTCCACACGGCAATGACATCATTCAGACCAGCCGGAAATGGAGCCTGTCCCATGAGGGTGTAGTCAGGCACCCAAGCCCGGGCCACACCGGCCTTTTTGCAAAGCCGGGCCACGAAGGCGCGGTAGTTTGCGGCACTGCCAAATGCAAAGCCGCCACCATGAAGAAACAGCAGGGTTTGATCGGGATTTGCACCGGCGTTGGTGTTTTCAATCACCTCGATGGCAATGCCATTGACCACCCTGTGTTTCACAGTGCAGCCACTGGGCATGTGGGACAGGCCCTGCAACATATTGGTTAGCCGTGCGCCCACGCGCCATACCTTTTCAGGATTGCGGGCAGCCAGCAAACGGCCCTGGCACAGGCGTAAAAACAGGCGAATGGATTTGGACATTGAACTCATGAACCCATCATGGCGCGCCGGGGTGAGCAAGCCAAGGGCAATGCTGGACACAATGGAGGTAAATAGCGACAGCTTGGCGAAAATTACCTGCCCTTCTGATTCTCCGCATGGAAGTCTTGGGGTGTGATCCCAAACCAGCGCTTGAATGCGCGGCGGAAATTGGAGGCTTCTTGATAGCCCAGGCTCAAGGCGACTGATTCCACCGTGTTGGTGCTGACCATGAGGCTGAGTTTGGCCTGCCTTCCCAGTTCGGAATCCCGCAGGGTTTGGTAGCTGGTGTTTTCATCGCGAAGGTAGCGCATCAGTGTGCGGGACGACAGGTGGAAGTGGCTTGCCACCTGCTCACAGGTCCAGATTTGGCCGGGGTTGGTGCGCAGCAATTCTGTGACCCGGGCAGACCAGGTGCTGGGGCGTTTTTGTTCCAGCAAAATCTGCTCGCAACGGGCCAGCGCCATGGCATAGGTTTCTGCACAGGCCAGGGGGTTGGGCATCAAGGCCAGGCCATGGGGAATCACGATTTTTGTTCGTGACTTTCCAAAAACGCAGGGTGCATGCAGGTATGCCGGATATTGTTGGGCATGCACAGGGGCAGAATACGCCAGCTCGACCCGCAGTGCGGGGTCGGATTTGCCGATGATCATGCCCAGGTGGTTGACCATGGTGGCCAGCACCGCTTCACAAAAAAAGCGCCCTACTTCGTCCAGTTCAATGCCCATGTTGATGATCACCGCAAAGTGGTCACTGGCAATGTGCCCTTCCATTCGGGCAAAGCCACCGCGTATGTCATGAAATTTTTCGGTGGCTTTCCACGCATGCCCCAGGGTAGGCGATGAAGCGATCAGTGTACCCAAGGGGCCGTGTGCAGCCAGGTGCAGGTTGGCACCCCAGCGCAAACCGAGTGCCGGGTTGTGGCTGATTTGAAGTGCATTTCGTACAATCACGGCCTGGGTTTCGGCATCAATGAAGGTGTTCAGTTCAAGCAGATCAGCCGGGCCCAGGCGTGTGCCACGCAACAGCAGTTGCTGGCCTTTTTGATCCAGCCCCTGCTCGCGCGCAAGCATGCGGGTGTAGGCCGTGGGAAATACCACACGGCCTTCTTGAGCTTGCCCGGTCACGCTGTCTGCTTACAACGCTGTGCGCAACGTTGTTTACAACGTGTGTTACACCGTGGCAGCAAGTCGCGCACCTTGGTTGATGGCTTCCTTGGCATCCAGTTCAGCCGCCTTGAATGCACCACCAATGATGTGCAACGGCTTGCCCATGGCGAGAACCGATTCTTCCAGTTCGCGGTTGGGGTGCTGGCCTGCACACACAATCACGTTGTCCACTTCCAGCAGGTGTTCTGCACCATCGGGGGTACGAATACGCAGGCCTGCATCTTCCACGCCAACGTATTCCACACCGGACATCAAGCGCACGCCCTTGGCTTCCAGTGCAGCGCGGTGGATCCAGCCCGTGGTTTTTCCGGGGCCTGCAATTTTCTTGGGCTTGCGCTGCAGAATGGTGATTTGACGTGCAGCGGCTTCTGGCTGCGCCTTCACACCGGCAATGCCGCCGCGTGCTTTCTGTTCACGGTCGATACCCCAGAATTCGCAGAAATCCTCGATGCTGGTGGAAGGGGATTGTTCGGAACCGTGGTGGGTCAGGAACTCTGCTGTATCCACGCCAATCCCACCGCCACCCACAATCGCCACACGCTGGCCCACAGGTTTGCCGTGCTTCAACACATCGAGATAGCCCATGACTTTGGGGTGATCCACGCCGGGCAAACTTGGCACATTCGGAATGATGCCAGTGGCCAGCACCACTTCATCAAAATCTTTCAGATCTTCAGCGGAAATGCGTTGGCCCAGTTTCAGCTGCACACCTTCCTTGTTCAACATGGTGTTGAAGTAGCGAATGGTTTCGTGGAATTCCTCTTTGCCTGGCACCTGCTTGGCAATGTTGAACTGCCCGCCAATTTCAGTTGCTGCGTCAAACAAAGTCACTGCATGGCCGCGCTGCGCGGCAGTCAGCGAAAACGACATACCGGCAGGCCCTGCACCCACCACGGCAATTTTCTTGCGGGCGGGTGTTTTGACGAACACCAGTTCGGTTTCATGGCAGGCCTGTGGGTTCACCAGGCAACTGCAACGCTTGCCACCAAAGGTGTGATCCAGGCATGCCTGGTTGCAACCAATACAGGTGTTGATTTCATTCACGCGGGCTTCTTTGGTTTTCAGAACCCAGTCGGGGTCGGCCAGGAACGGGCGTGCCATGGCGATCATGTCGGCATCGCCATTTTGCAAAACACGTTCCGCGTCGTCAGGCATGTTCAAACGGTTGGATGCAGCCACCGGAATGGACACCACTTCCTTGATCTTGCGGGTGGCCCAGGTGAATGCACCGCGGGGAACCTGCGTGGCAATGGTCGGGATTTTTGCTTCGTGCCAGCCAATGCCGGTGTTCAAAATGGTGACGCCTGCCTTTTCCAGTTCACGCGCCAAGATGAGTGTTTCTTCAAGGCTTTGGCCATCGGGCACCAGGTCCAGCATGGACATTCTGTACACGATGATGAATTCAGCCCCCACCTTGGCGCGAATGCGGCGCACCACTTCCAGCGGGAAGCGCATGCGTTTTTCGAAAGTGCCGCCCCATTCGTCGGTGCGCTCGTTGCCGCGTTCAGTCAGGAACTGGTTCAACAAATAGCCCTCGGAACCCATCACTTCAACACCGTCGTAACCGGCCATTTTTGCGTAACCTGCAGCGCTGGCAAAGCCGTCAATTTCCTGTTCAATTTCTTCGGCTGTCAAGGCACGCGGCGTGAAGGGAAAAATTGGGGATTGCTTGGCAGAAGCAGAAACCATGTTGACGTTGTAAGCCTGGCGGCCTGCGTGCAACAGCTGGATTGCAATTTTGCCGCCTGCGGCATGTACTGCATCGGTGACTGTGCGATGGCGCAAGGCATCGGCTTCGCTGGTCATTCGGCCAGCACCCGGCCACAACACCGCGGTTTCAGAAGTTGCAAAGCCACCGGTGATCATCAGGCCCACATCGCCCTGCGCGCGGCGCGCAAAAAATGCGGCCAGCTTGGCGGGGTCTTCTTCTTCAAGACCAGTGTGCATGGAACCCATGATGACCCGGTTCTTCAAGGTGGTGAAACCCAGGTTCAATGGCTCTAGTAATTTGGCGTGTTGCGCTGCAGGCATTTGAATTCCTTAGTGGTGAAGTTGTTTGTATTCAGAGGGCGAGACGCCGAACCATCGGCGAAAGGCCCGGCGAAATGTGACCGGTTCGGCATAACCCAGCTGTTCCGCGACCTGCGCCACGGTGGAGCCCGGGCGATTCATCAAGGCAACAGCACGCTGGCTGGTTTCATGATCCAGCAACTGCTGGTAAGTGGTGCCTTCATCTTTCAGGCGACGCAGCAAGGTGCGGGGGCTTAAATTCAGGTGCTGTGCCATGTCTTCCAGGCTAATTGCCTTACAGTGCGGCTTGCCTGGCGCATTGCTTTGCGCATTGATTTGCGCCTCATGCAACTTGCCCAGCACGAAACCGCTCACAGTGCCCTTGCGCAGTTGAGCTTCATACATGGCCTGGCATTGTTGCAAGGCCAGCGCATGCATTTGGCGATCACTTGAAATCAACTTCTGGCGCACCACCGATTTGGGAATCAGGATGGCATTGCCGGGCATGCCAAACAACACGCGATTGCCGGGAAAAGCCAGTTTGAAATGTTCTGTGCCGGGCGGTGCCGCAAAGGTGAAATGAATTTCAGCACCGCGCAAGGTTTGACCCAGCAAGGCCTGGGTGCTTGAAAACGCAGAGGCCAAAATGGCCTGGATCAAAAAATTCAGCACCGGACTTTCCGGCGGAAGAAAATTGAAAGTCAGTGCGTTGTAGTCGCCATGATCGGGTTCGTGGTTCACCACGAAAATCTGCGAACGCAAGGCCATGTAGGTTTTGAACAGGTCCAGCGCATTGCCCAGGTTGTCACTGGTCATGGCCGCAATGCCCATGGCCCCGTGAATGGCAGGGCCACCACGAAGCCCCGCCTGCAGCGGCAAACTATCGGGTGGATTTCTGTCAAGAATGGCCTGAACGATGCACTGCAATTGCGCCCAGTTGAAATGGCCTTCGTCGGCCAGAAGCTGCGCAGCGTCAATGCCCGTGCCTTCCAGCATCGGAATCAGTTCACTGTCGGCCACGCCCATTGTTTGCACAATCAGACGCACCGCATTGAATGGCAAAGCGGGGGTTTGCTGCAAGCTCATTGTTCTAGGTATTGCGGTTGTTACCGCGTGTTATGTCTCTTGTCGTCAAGATTAACATTACAAGGCACAGACAATAAATACATAATTCGTCACTTTTTGACCCTGCTTTGGCAATCAAGGCCACTTACCGCCCTGCCGGGCCTGTGCCAATCTGAATTCAGATTGAACACCGGGGATGAAGCCATGCAAGATTGCGCCACAAAAACGTCCGAAAATATCATTCAGACCCTGCGAAAAACGCCTGCCTTGGCCTGGCCCACCGTCATCCTGCTTGTTGTGGCCTATGGCATCATGTGCACAACGAGCTGGGCCTGTTTCACCGGGCACCTTCCCTTGTGGGTGGGTGCGGTGGTCAATTCTGTTTGCCTTTATATGTTGTTCACGCCGGCGCATGAATCCATGCACCGCAATGCCTCGGCCAATTCAACCGTGAATGAATGGGTCATGTACATTGCCACTTTTGTAGTGATTCCCTTTGGTTCAGGCCAATTGATGCGGGTGATGCACATGCAGCACCACCGCTTCACGAATGAAGAAAATGACCCGGATCATTTTTTGTCGAGCCATTTTTACCTGATGCCCTTGTGGGGCTTTTGGCCTTTTTTGTACCTGTTTCAATATGCGCGAAACCCGGCCAAGTGCCCGAGTATTTCTGTGCGAAGTACCGTGCGGGAATTCACCATTGGCTTTGGTGTGATCATTGCCCTGTTCGTGATGGAACCAGTGGCCATGCTTTTCCTGTGGCTGATTCCGATTTACTGCGGCTTCTTCCTGATGTGCGTGGTGTTCATGGTATTGCCCCACTACCCGGCCCTGGTGCGTGCCGATGAAGACATCTACAAGGCCACCCTGATTCGCAAAGGCTGGGAATGGCTGTTGACGCCGCTGTTGATGTACCAGAACTATCACCTGGTGCACCACCTGTACCCCACCATTCCCTTTTACCGCTACATCAAGGCCTGGAACGGGAAACTGGACTTTCACCTGTCCAAAGCGCCCACCATTGTGGGCGCCTTTGAAATCAACGGGAAACCGCCTGCTCAGAACTGAGGGGCGCGTTTTTCGAGATAGGCATTCACTGCTTCGCGCTGGTCGGGTCCGCCGATCAATTCGTCCTGCACATCCGATTCACGTTGCAAAATGGCAGAGCGATCATTGCGCGCGGTGAAGTTGATCAGGTTCTTGGCTTCACGCAGTGCATTCGGGCTCAGGTTGGCCAGGCTGTTGGCCATGTTCATGGCGTCGTCCAGTGGGTCTTCGGCAATGCGCGTGGCCAGCCCCAGGTGAACCGCCTCAGGTGCAGTCACAACCCGGCCAGAAAACACGAGGTCGGCGATTTGATCGGTGCGCAACAGGTTTTTCAAGACCCACATGCCACCCATGTCGGGCACCAGTCCCCAGCGCACTTCCATCACCGACATTTTTGCATCGGGTGCAATCAAGCGCATGTCGGCACCCAAAGCCAGTTGCAGTCCACCACCGAAAGCCACGCCGTGAATGGCGGCGATCACTGGCACATGCAGGTCATTCCAGACCAATGCGGCATACTGGAAAAAGTTGCAGTCGCCGTGGGTGCGCTCACCCAGCTTGCCCGGTGCAATGCGGCTAGCAGGATCATCCACCTGTTTGAAATTATCCAGGTCAAGCCCCGCAGAAAATGCACGGCCTTCGCCATGCAACACCACCACGCGCAATGCGGGGTTGGCCTTCAATTCAAGCGCGACACGGATCAGGTCATCAAACAGCTCGGCTGTCAGCGCGTTCATGCGGTCGGGGCGATTCAGCGACACGCGGGCCACACCGTTGGGTTCAATCGTACACAGCACCAGGTCAGACATTGCACATCACTCCATCAATTGATTTTGGATCCGGACAATTGCCGGGACATTTTGAATTCTCGCGGGGTTTGGCCACACCACCGTTTGAAGGTGCGGCTGAAATTGGATGCGTCTTCATAGCCCAGGGCATGGGCAATTGCCTCCACCGTGGTGTCGGTGTGTTCCAGCAACCAGCATGCGCGCTCTTGCCGAACATCATCCAGCAGTTGCTGGTAACTGGTGCCTTCGGCCTGAAGGTGGCGCATGAAGGTGCGTTCGGTCAGGTTTTCTTTTTCAGCCATGTCCTGCAAGGTGGGCATGTGCCCTTCCACCTGTTGCAGGTGGCTGAATACACGCTGTCGCAAAGTACCACCGGCCTGCAAACGTTGCAATTGCAAATCGCATTCGCGAAGCAAGCGTTGAAGGGCATCGTCATCGGCAGCCAGGCTTGGGCTGTTCACCAGTGACTTGTTCATCACGACACGCAATTGCGGAAAGCCAAATTCATTGTGGTGTGCGATGCGCTGGTATTCGGCAGCCCATTCGGGTTTTGCAAAAGGCCATTCAATGCGAAGCATGGGTGGCAACTCCTGACCAGTCAGCGCGGTGAGCAATTGCACCAAACCACCCAGCAACTGGCAGTGCAGGTATTCGCGCGCGCTGCCCAGGTCCATCCATTCATCCAGCACAGCTGCAAACTCGGGTTCATATTGAAACTGCAGCGTGGCCAGGTTCTGGCGCAAGGCAGCATAGCGCTGCAGCAGCAGCATGCCGCTGGACAAATTGCGGCTGGCGATCATGGCGGCACCCAGCGTACCGTGGGCTGAAGCCGGGGTTCGCAAGCCAACATCCAGACCCAGCCAGGGGCACTGCGTCAGTTCAATGCCGCGCTCAATCAGCTTGCGCATGGCCTCAAAACCCATGAACTGGTTGCTGCTATGCAGCTGTTCCCAGTCAAGCGAAATACCCGACAGAATATCGGCGGGTGCAAAACCACGCCGCTGCAATTCGGCACACAACAGGCGCGCATACACCGGGTGCAATGCCGCAGGGTGCAGGGCAGCCTGGCGCGGCGTGGTGGTGTGGGCACGGCTTTGTGGGGTCAACATGTGTCTCGCGCTGTGGGGTGTTGCTTGTTGTTTTTGTCAGTTAATGACGATGTTATGCCACCCTGTGCGGTGTTGTCCATGCCCTTGCAGGCCTAAGATGAATTCACCATGAACAACCGGTGCACAAGAATGACACAACACACACTGCCTGCAATTCAATACAAAGACCCGAAGAAATACATGTGGCTGCTTTCAGTCATCGCGCCCTTTGGTGCCCCACTGGGCCCGATCATGTACATGTACACCGGCCACACGCAGTGGCTTTGGGCTTTTCTGGCTTTCTTTTATCTGGGTTTGCCGATACTGGATTACATGTTTGGCGAAGACAAACAGAACCCGCCTGAACAGGCCGTACCTGAACTGGAGAACACCGCGTATTACAAGGTGATCACTTACCTGCTGGTGCCCATCATCACTTTCGGTTTTCTGTTCAACGTGATTTTTCTCGCCACGCACGACCTGCACTGGCTGCACTGGCTGGCCGTGGCGATTACCACCGGTTCGCTGCTGGGTTTCGGTTTGAATCTTGGCCATGAAATGGGCCACAAGAAACGCAAACTGGACAAGGCATTGGCCCTGTTCACCCTGTCGCTGGGCGGGTATGGACACTTTTCGGTTGAGCACAACCGGGGACACCACCGCGATGTGGCAACACCTGAAGACCCGGCCACTTCACGCATGGGTGAGCACATTTATGAATTCATGCTGCGTGAAATTCCCGGTGCATTCAAACGTGCATGGCACCTGGAAGGTGAACGCCTGGAACGCGCAGGAAAAAGCCGCTGGAATATTGGCAATGAAATTCTTCAGGCCGGTGCCATGACAGTTGTGCTGTACACCACCTTGCTTGTTCTGTTTGGCTGGCCGATGGTGCCGGTGCTGGCCGTGGTGGCATTTTGGGGTGCATTCCAATTGACCAGCGCCAATTACATTGAACACTACGGGCTGATGCGTCAGAAACTGCCCAATGGCCAGTACGAGCGTTGCGCGCCACACCATTCATGGAACAGCAATCACCTGGTGTCCAACCTGGTGGTGTTTCAATTGCAGCGGCATTCCGACCACCACGCCAACCCGGCGCGCAGCTATCAATCGCTGCGTGATTTTCCGGAGCTGCCCAGCCTGCCTTCCGGTTATTTCGGCATGTTCCTGATCGCTTATGTTCCACCACTGTGGTTTGCGGTGATGAACCCGAGGTTGCTGGCCGTGGCTGGAAAGAATGCCCAGAAGATCAACATTCAGCCACGCAAACGCGAACGCATGATTCGGCGTTATGCGTTGCAGGCTTAATGATTTGGGGAATCGTTCTGAATTGAAATTTTCATGAACGATCCCCAATTTTTCAATCAGTGCGAAAGCGTCAGGGTTTCAGGCACAGACCAACGTGTACGTTTCACCATTTGTCAAAGGACTCATTTTCTATGATGAGTTCTACATTCAACTTAGGCATGACAGCCATGCTTCCGTGTCGTTGAAAAAACCACTTTCTGTTTGCAGCCTTGGCGTCAATCAACTTGTCACCCGACTCCAACACCACTTTTGAAATGTCCAGGTCTTGCAGCTCGGGAATTACAAAAACCTCACGGCGAGGCTTGTTGTTCCTGACGCTGAGTTCACTTTTCACGAAACCCAACTTTTCACAAAAAGCCACTGCAACGTGTGCATTTTTGTAGTTGATGCCCACCGCGGCAGCCAATTCATAAACGCTGAGGCGTGGATTGGCCTTGGCATGGTTGAATATTTTTTGAGCGTTTTAGGAAATTTTGCGTATGGAGAGCTCCTTGACTTACAAATTGCCATATATGGCAATTCATATCAAGAACAAGAAAGTGGCTTGATTAATAAGCAGAACTTGACGGGTGACGTACCTACGTGTGTTTACACAAACAACTTGTTCAGCCAAAGTACACGCTATGTACATTCACAAGACTGAACAGTCATGCAGCTTACCAAAGTATTCAAAAATGGAAATTCTCAGACAATCGGAATTCCCGACGAGCTGGCCTATGGACGAATGGATATCGAGCTTGAGATCGAACGCATCGGTGATGAGATTCGCATCCGTCCAGCAAGCAAATCACTGGCAGGCGTATTAGAAAAGTTCGCAGATTTCTCGCCTGAATTCATGGGAGATGGTCGTGATCAGGAAGAACAACAAGATCGGAATGGACTATGAAGCCATTCTTTGAAAATTGAAAACTGGACAGGCTAAATAAACAGCGGGGTGACCAGCATCACCACCTGCCCAATAACTCGTTTTCAATTGCAAGATCCAGCGCAGGAAACAGCCAAACCTAACCAGCCTGATTGAACTTCTTGCCTTGCGCGCCCTCTTGCAGGGCGCATTTCAATTCTGGAGGGATGGAGAGCTTGGTGAAGGTTTCAGCATCCAGGAGCACATAGGTGCCCTGCGAGGTGGCGATCAAAGCCCCGGTAGCGGCATTCACAAACACGATGGTCAAGCTGAAACTGGTGTTGCCAAAGTGGGTTGGTGCAACAGTGGCTTTCAGCACATCGTCATAACGTGCCGGGCTCTTCCATTCGGTGAGCATTCGAACCACCTGGGTTTCATACCCCATGCGAACCAGTTCCTGATAACCACCCACCGCCGCGCGCTGGTACTCGGTGACCGCGAGGTCGACATAATCACCGTAACGGGCATTGAACACGACGCCTTGGGCGTCGCATTCACCGTACCGCACCCGAAAAAGCAATTCAAAAGCTTGATCCAATCAATGAGCCCCTTACACCGGCATGGGCGTCAAGGCCTGGGCGACCCGATCCAGCCGGGCTGACTCAAGTTGACCGGCCTGCTGATCAGCCAACTCGCTGGCCTGCACGCGCGACACACCACGGATCATGTCCACAGCCTTTTCTGCCATCATCATGACCGGCGCATTGGTGTTGCCACCAATCAAACTGGGCATCACTGACGCGTCCACGATTCGCAAACCAGTCAGGCCGTGCACACGCAATTGGGGATCGACGACAGACATCGCATCCACGCCCATCTTGCAGGTGCCAGTGGGGTGATACACCGTGTCAACACGGTTGCGCAGTACTTCGCGAATTTCAGCGTCGGTTTGAACACCTTCCGTGAACTTGTCTTTCAAAATCCACTTGGCCATTGCGGGGGCATGCATGATCTTGCGGGTCAGCTTGAAGCCGTCCACCAGTTCATCCAGGTCGCGAGGGTCCTTCAGGAAACCAATGTCAATCAGCGGTGGTGTGTCCATGGTTTTCCCCTGCAGGGCCAGGCTGCCGCGGCTGTGCGGGCGCAACAGGCACACATGGCAGGAGAAGCCATGACCCATGTGCATTTTGCGGGCATGGTCATCCACCATGGCCACCACGAAATGCAACTGCACATTGGGGTCTTTCAGTTCAGGTTTTGTTTTCAGGAAAGCACCGCCTTCCGCAAAATTGCTGCTCAAGGCGCCGCGGCGGTTTTTGCGGTAGCGGAAAATCTCGCGCAGCAAGCGAATGCCACCGCGAATGGACAGACCCAGGGTGTCCAGGCTCTTGGTGGAGTAACCAAAAATGAAGTCAGGGTGATCCTGCAAATTCTTGCCCACGCCCGGCAGGTGGTGCACAGCCTGAATACCGTGGCTGGCCAACTCGTCCATGTCGCCCACACCCGACACCATCAACAATTGGGGAGTTTGAATGGCGCCAGCGGTCAGGATCACTTCCTTGCGCGCGCGCAAAATGGTGCGCTGGCCATTCAGGTCCACTTCAACGCCCACCGCACGCTTGCCTTCAAACACGATGCGCTGCACCAGGGCTTTGGTGTGCACGGTCAGGTTACGGCGCTGCAAATGGGGAAACAGGTAGGCTCGGGCTGCGCTCCAGCGCTCGCCGTTTTTCTGGGTGACCTGGTAAATGCCCACGCCTTCCTGGTCGGCACCGTTGAAGTCATTGGTAATCTTGAAGCCAGCCTGCTTGCCCGCTTCGAGATAAATCTGCTGAAACGGATTGTCCGAACGCAGATCAGCCACGTTCAATGGCCCTTCGTTGCCATGGTAGGCATCGCGGATCCGTTCATTGCATTCACTGAGCTTGAAGTAAGGCAGCACGTCCTTGTAAGACCAGCCACTGCAACCCTCTTCGTTGGCCCAGCGGTCATAGTCCGATGCAGTACCACGCACATACACCATGGCATTGATGGCCGATGAACCACCCAGGCACTTGCCGCGCGGCTGGTAACCTTTTCGGCCATTCAAGCCGGGTTGTGGCGTGGTTTCAAAAGCCCAGTTGTTGATTTTGGTGGGCAACATGGCCACTGCACCACTGGGGATGTTGATGAGGTTGCCGGTGCCATCACCACCAGCTTCAAGCAGGCAAACGTCCAGGTTGGAATCTTCGCTCAAACGGCCCGCCATTGCGCAGCCGCCGGATCCACCACCCACCACGATGTAGTCGTGTTCTGTCTTCATGTGCTCCTCCTGATTTTCCAAACTTGCTTGGGGCAAGCTTATCGTTGTATTTGACCTTTGATCATAGAGGATACCCGGCCAAAAAAATCACCGAAAAACGGACAAAAATTGACATTTCCGGTCAAGCGATGCGGCTGATCTTCTCAACGCCTGTTGTCGCCACTGAGGGCGAAACTGATGGGGCCACTGACTGCGCCACTGAAGGGACTTCAGCCGCCAGTGAATTGACCTGGGCCAAGGCCTCCTGCACCTCGCGCATGACGCGCTGGGTCAACTCTTCGCTTGAGGGCACGTCTTGCACCAAGCCCTGAACCTGGCCAATCAGCTGGACACCCTGCGCGTGGTTTCCATCAATGGTGGCTTTCCGGATTTGAAGTACGGCCGCGCCATAGAAAGTCACGGTGAGGGTTTGCTCCAAGCCCATCTTGAACACGTCCTTGATGATGCCCAGCAAGGGCTTGTTCATTTCCCGCGCGGCCAGGTAGGCGCGCCACATGGCGCGGACCGGGTTGAATTTTTTGGACATGATTTTTTTGGACGTGGGCGTGGTCATGACCCGGCAAGGAATGCTGTCGAAGTTCTTGCTGTAAATGGTGTCTTCCACTTCCTTTTTCACAATCAGTTCTTTGGTGTTGGCGTGCACCGGGCTTTCTTTCGTGGCCGCCCAGCGAGTTCCCATGGCCACGCCGTCGGCACCCAGCGCAAGGGCAGCCACCACGCCACCGCCAGTGCCGAAACCGCCCGCAGCAATGATGGGCAACTGGGTCACCTGGCGAATGGCTGGCACAAGCACCAGCGAGGTCACCGCGCCACCATGTGCAGCCGCCTCATGGCCGGTGACCAGCAAAGCGTCCACACCGGCCTGCTCGGCCTTCAGGGCGTGCTTGGCATTCACCACGGTGGCAATCACCTTGCCGCCATATTCATGCACCCGCTTGCACACATCCGCACCACTGCCCAGGCTGAAGTTGATCACGGGTACTTTTTCATTCAGGGCCACTTCCAGATTTTCCCGGGCGCCCGGCATGATGAGCGCACAGCCAATGCCGAATGGCTTGCTGGTCAAGCTTTTGACCTTGCGGATTTCAGCCAGTGTTTCCTCAGGGTTCAAATGCCCGATCGCCAGAATACCCAAACCGCCTGCATTGCTGGTCGCGGCCACCAGGTCCGCGTTGGCCACGTAAGTCATGCCGGGGCACACCAGCGGGTACTGGATGTTGAACATTTCGGTGATTCGGGTTTTCATGGCTGGTCCGTGTGTAGTGGGCGCAGGGCGCGTAACACGCTAAATATTACATTAGCCTACATAAATATATACATAATGTAAGTAATGTTGACCAAGCCCTCAGATTTATTTCAGGCAGACAAGGCCCCAAGAGGCAAAAACCGTTCGAGAACATCCTGTACCTGTGATCGCTTGAAAGGTTTGGACAGGTAGTCGTCCATTCCCGCATTGATGCACACATGCCTGTCAGTCGACAGGGCATTTGCAGTAATGGCCACGATCGGGGTTCGTTTTGCAGCCTGTGTGCCTTCGATTTCACGGATTTTTACAGTGGCGGTCAGTCCGTCCATCAATGGCATCTGGCAATCCATGAAAATCAGGTCGTAACTGTGCCGCGTGTACTTTTCCAAGGCTTGAATGCCATTGAAAGCCACGTCCACCACGCAACCCATTTGAGTGAGCACCAGGCAGGCCACGTCCTGGTTGATCGGGTTGTCCTCGACCAGGAGGATTTTGGGCTGGGAAGCCCGCTGACGGTTCAAATCCATCGCGACAGGTTCTGCCTGTCCTTGCTGCAACTGTTCAATGATTTGATGAAGGGTCTGGTCGAAACCCTTGAAACCAAAGTACGGGGCAACAGTTCCCAGCACATTGCTTTCATTGAACATGTTTTTCAGGTCCACCTTGCTACCCCGGGTGGGCGGAGCAAAAACAAAAAGCTCATTCTGGTGACCAATGCGCGCCAGGGACTGCAGTTGCAGGTCGGGATGGCCGCACTCCATCAGAATCAGACACTTATCACCGGCTTGATGCCTGGACAGGGCAGCCACCATTGTTTCGGTGGTTCCGTGCAGGAACACTTCCGCGCCCGGGTAGGTAGAAAGGTGTTGTTGAATGATTTCTGTCAACAATGGACGTGTTGAAAACACATGAAGTGCCAAATTGCACAGGTGTGAACTCAACGGCGGGTCTTTTGCAGCATCGGAAAACCGGGCTGGGAACTCAAAGGAAAAGGTGGATCCCCGGTCCTTCTGGCTATTGACTTGAATCACCCCCCCCAACAACATGGCTGTGCGTTGGCTGATGGCCAGGCCCAAGCCTGTGCCACCATAACGCCGGGCCACGCCTTGATCCACTTGGTGAAAAAGGCTGAAAAGTGCTTCCGAGGACTGTTCGCAAATACCGATTCCCGTGTCTTGTACCGCGATGGTGAATGTGCCCCGATTGTTTCCAGAGACAGCCACTACAACATGCCCACAATCGGTGAACTTGATGGCATTGTCGATCAGATTGACCAGGATTTGCCTGATACGGACTCGATCACCCATAAGGAGCCTGGGCAAACCGATTGGATAGTTCATCACCAGGAAGAGGCCCTTTTCGGTGGCACGGTGCCCGAGCAACTCCACCACTTCGGAAAGCAGATCTTCAAGGCTGAACTCCTGTTCCAGCAGCTCCATTCTTCCATTTTCAAGCCTGGAAATATCCAGTACATCATTGATGATGGAGAGCAGCAATTCAGAGTTGTGACTGATCACCTTTGCGAAATAAGTTTGAGCCGTGTTCAGCGTGGTTTCCCTCAACAGGTCACACATGCCCACGATGGCATTCATGGGCGTACGAATCTCGTGACTGATGGTGGCGAGAAACAGGTTTTTCGCCTCATTGGCCTGCTCCTCCATGGCTCGGGCCTCGAGCAACTCTCTTTCCAGTTTCGAATGGTGGCGCTCGGCACGAAGGCCGATCAAGACACAGCTTAACGCGGCGCAGACAGGTTCAAGCCAATCCAGCATTTCCACACTGTATCCACCTGGCCGGTTGGCAATCGCCAACATGCCTGACACTTCGCCACCCTCCCGCAAGGGAATCAGCAGGCATGTATTCAAACGATGAGGGCTTCCGATCAATCCGATTGAGTCCTGCCCGGTCACCGGGGTGTTGCGCAGGCATGGCAGGCCTGTGGTCAGCACCTGCCCGTAACTGGTGTTCATGTCATGGAAATCAACATGGTCGGCTTGAAGAAAACCGGGATACATCTGGCTGCCTGAAAGGCTTGGCTCCCCACTGACCACCCCATGAATTCTCATGAAGGGATTGTGCTGTGCATCAAACCTGAGCCCGGAAAGGACGGCAAACTCACTGTCAGTCAAGGTCAGGATCGCTTTCAAAGCCTGCTCGCAAGCCTGTGCGATGTCCTTGCTCCTGGCGAAACTCTGGGTAATCTTGAACATGGCAATCAACAAGTCATCATTGATTTTTCCAAAAGCGTCTTTATTCATCGAAGTGCTATTCCCAGGCAAACAAGTGCACCAAGCAAGCGAAACCCTGCAACGAACCCAGCCCCTGACACAACGGACACTTCACTGCAGCCTGTCAAATTCATTGCGTTTCAATTGACTTCAAATTTAAATTTGACTGTGACGAGAAAGCATTCACCAAATAGGCCCCCCTCCATTTTGGTTGTAGCCCAGTTGACGTAGTTGGAGGGAAATTGCGGTCAACGATCCCTCGATTTGAGAAACAAGCTGTGCCGCAGCGGGCCAGTTCACCTGCTTGCAATTCACTTCACACTGGTGGCAAAGCGTCGCAAGTTCGGTGGCGGAGAGAGCATAGGCCGTGCCGGCCAGGCTGTGAAGCTGGGCGCTTGAAGACAGGTCATCGGCTGCATTCACTGCCTGTTTGACAGCAGGCAGCCGCTTTTCAAAGTCGGCAATCATCAAGCAAAGGTACTTGTAAAATTTAGCTTCGCTTCCCCCGAATCTATCCATCGCATCGGCCATGTCAAAGCCAGGTAAATCGGAAATGGAATGAATCATGAGTACGCCTGTTCAAGAATGGTTTTGAATGTCAGATGAAGTGTTCATCAGATTGAATTTGACAAAGCTTACTGCGACATATCCTGCAGGTAAACCAGGACGAAATCCGTGTAGAAGACATTCAGGGCACTCATTACCTCTACGGCCAGTGCGGCCAATTCGATATAAAAGTCCATCAGTGGATACACCAATGCTGGTTGGACAGCAAAACCGAAAAAGAAAAGCTTCAGCGCGATGTGCATAAGACCTCCTCTTGATTTGAGTCAGTCTGCATCGCAGCAAGTCTTGATGGATCTCTACGAAAGGGTGTTCCCCCAGATGAGTAAATGCCTGTCTGTAAAAGCCGATTCGCATGTCGCTCATGTTATTGTCGGTCACCATCCGAACTGGGCAAGGATCTTTGCAAGCCATGCGTGTGAGTAAAATGCTTTACCCGAAACGGCTAGTATCTTTAGAAAATTTACAATGATAGGATTACAAAAAACATCAGAAAAATACCGTATTGATTTTCGTATGCATGGCAGGGGTATAGGGTATGCGTTGCAGGAAAGTACTCAGTATCGACCGGCTTTTTTCCCACTTCGTTCGAAAAAACAGTTCAATTCACCGTGTCCAGTCGATTGCAATCGCATTCGGAATCGCAATTACTGTCTTGGCCATCCTTGTACTGGCCACAAACCAATACTCCAATTTCACTGCTGCCCAAAAAATCCAGAATGCCTTCGGTAAACAGTACGCGGGCTTGATCAGCGGGAAACTGTCGAAATATGACAACGAAGCCCGGGGGTTGCAGGCCCTGCTTTATGCCTTGAACAAAGATGAACCGCAATTTGGTGCAGTGCACGTTCACCTTCGCTCGTCCTGGATGTGGAACGATTTATCCAGGCTGGTGGAATTAAAGGAAAGCTGGCTCAATTTTGAATCGCCAGGAAACGATATTTCGGTCTCTGAAACAGGCGAAACCATGCCGCGCGAGTCGGAATTTGTATTCAGATCAACCGACCTCCCAGTCTTGCTGGTCAGAAAATCAACTACCCCACAACATGAAGAGGAACGCCTCTCTCTGTTTTTGGCTTTGCCTCTGCTGCAGAAGCCTCAAACATTTGACATGGGCAAACAGGACGCTGCGAGTTCACTGTTGATCGAGATCAATCCACTCGATTTGCAAAAAACGCTGGACCTGTTTGAATACACCACAAAGTTCGCCACGCGCCTGGAATTCACCAATGACATCAATCAGCAATTTGTCATGCATTCCGGTCAGTTCAACCAGTTCAATGAAACTGTGTTTGCACCTGCTTTTCCGGTCGTGAGCAACGAAATGAATGCCTTGGGGGGGCGTTGGATTCTGCAACTAAGACCCACCATGGACACATTGAAATTTGCGGGTTTTGACGCCCGCAGCATGGCTCTGAAGTTGACAGGGTGCTTTTTGCTTGGCTTCCTGGCCTGGCTGCTGATCAGTTACAGCTTTCACCGGGTTTTCATGAGGCAGCGTCAAAAACTTCTGGACAACCTGGAACAGGCCAATCTGGACCTGATCGAACAGACCCACAAGCTGCATTCCAGCAAACGGAATGCCGAAGATTTCATCGGGATTCTGGGGCATGAAATCAGGAATCCGCTGACCACCTTGCGACATGTCCAGGAGGAACTTTCAGGCATCGAGTTGCCTGACCATGTGCAGCATTTGATCGGCATACAGAACTCTGCCCTGACCACGGCACTGGACACACTGAACAACACACTCGACCTGAAAAAAATGGAGTTGTCCGCCCTCCAGCTTGAAATCATACCGTTTGAACCCTTGTTGATCATTGATGAAATCAGGGGACTGATTGCGCTTCAATGTCGAAACAAGCGGATCGCGCTGAATATTGAGCTTGATCGTGCCATTCCCCCAATAATCAAAGGCGACCCATTAAGAATCAAGCAAGTGCTGTTGAACCTCATGAACAACGCTGTGAAGTTCACAAGCACCGGCGATATGATCGAACTGGTTGTTCAGGTTCATTCTGTGGCTCACAGATCAGTCTCCCTGAAATTTGAAGTCATCGACAGTGGTCACGGAATTGATCCTGCCATGCTGGGAAAGCTCATGGAGCCTTACAGCCAGGCGGACAGCAGCATTGCCAGGCAGTACGGCGGTACAGGGCTTGGATTGAATATTGCAAGCCGCATTGTGCAGCTGATGGGCGGAAAACTGCAGATCGAGAGCACGCTGGGTATAGGAAGCAAATTCAAGTTTGAACTGTCTTTTGAAATTGCAGAGGCAATCGACCGGGGTGAAAGTGTCTTCCAGAACCTGGACAAGAACAGGCGTTTGAGTGCTCTTCAGCAACAGTTCGATCCTGACCAACGAAGGCTTAATCTGCTGTACGTGGATGACAACGATTTCAATCTGATGATTGCAGACGAGTTGTTGAAAAAGTCTGGTCACCAGCTGTTTACTTTTGGTAGTCCTTCTGAAGCACTGGAGTTTGTCAAACAGTCCAACGGAAACATTGACATCATCATTTCAGACTTGCACATGCCGGAAATGAGCGGATTTGAATTTGCCAGGCGGGTTCGGCAAACACGATGCGGTGACCTCGCCTTGCTTGCCGCAATGACAGCAAGCGGACCTGCAGAGGCCGATGAAATTGTGCATGGCGATTTCGATTGTGTACTGACCAAACCGTTTGATTTGAAAAAAATCATACGCAGCTATGACGAATTCAAAGCAAGAGAGAAAACAAAAGTTTTTTAGATTCAAAAACTGAAATTTTTCATGCAGGGAGAAGAAAAATGCCCAAACTTTTGATTGTGGAAGATCATCCGATGACTGCAATGATCACGGAAGAAATATTCACATCCATCATCGAGCCACACGATGTCTGTTTTGTGGAAACGATGGCTCAGTTATTGACCACAGACACATCGGACGTTGACATTGTCCTTTCTGATCTGCAAATACCGGACTCATCGCCCGAACAAGTCCTGGACTGGGTGTCGTCGAATCTTTCTCACGCTCGACGCTTTTTCTTCACCTCCATTCAAGACGAGGTGTTGGTGGAAAAAATCAGACAGAGCGGTGCCGTGTATCTGTCCAAAAGCACCCGATTCAAAGAGATTGTCAGCGAGCTGCAGTTGTACCTCAAAAAGGACCTGATACGCACAAATGCGAACGAAGTTCGGGGGGTATACCAAAGTCTTATCCAGGTTCCAGGCACCGCCAAACCACTGACCATCAAACAGGCCAGGGTGATGGAGCATTTGAGCAACGGGTCATCTGTGAAACAAATTGCGAAGGATCTGAAAGTGAGCCCTGACACTGTCAAGGCTCACTTGCACGACGCCTTTCTCCGACTGGATGTGGGCAATGGCAAGGAAGCTGTCAGCCGCTTTCTCGAAGCAAGACGGATGGCTGAACGGCTTTATGGCAAAGAGGCCGTGCAGCGAAGCATGTGCGACATGACGTGACGGCTTGCTTAGCCCAGGCCGCGTGTCAGGTCATCGAACAAGGGCAAATTCCCAAGCAAGCTGCCCGTACCAGGGTTCGCGCTGGAACCAATCGACGAGGTCAGTACCGAGGCAAGATCGACTGAACCTGAATCTGTGCCCAGGAGATCGCCCAGCAAACTCGTTAAACCCGCAACAGGTGTGCCTTCACCAAATGAAGACACCTGTTCGCCAGCCCCTCCCAATGCACTGCCCAGGGTACCCAGCAGTGCGTCGGCCCCCTCGCCCAACACGGCCAAAGGGGTGCCCGCCAACCCGGATTCAAGCCCCTGACCCAAACCAGCCAGAACACCACCCACGCCACCGCCATTGTCACCCGATACGATGGAGTCAACCGCATTGCCTAGCGTACCTGTCAACTCGCCCAACAAGGGAACGGGGGCAAGCAATTGAGCCAGACCGTCTGTCACGTTGGTCAGGGTACCCAGAACACCGCCGATGTCGCCATCGCTGTTTGGCCCCGAGCGACCCAACACATCACCCAGCAAATTCGCCAAGGGGTCCAGCGGTGTGTTGTCAGCGAGGTTACTGATTTGATCCGCCACCATGCCCAAACCGCCACCGACTGTACCCAGCACCATATCAAGCACATTGCCAACAGGTTCCAGCGGCGTGTCATTCAACCCGCTTGCCAGCCCATCTCCCAAGCCGGACAAAACACCGCCCAAACCACCGTTGTTGTCACCGATCAATACCGCATCCAGCACATCACCCACGGCATTAACCACATCACTGACCACCGGGACTGGAGCAGTCAACTGACCTAGATTGCTTGTCAAATCACTCACGGTTTCAGACAAACCACCTGAATTGTCGGCAGCGCCGCTGCCTGAGCCACCATCGCCAGATCCACCGCCCCCGCCACCGCCGGAGCCGTTACCTGAACCGCCGCCCCCAGTATTGCCATTGTCATCAATTGGAGGTGTGCCGGCAGACGGGCCTTGTGCGCTGTCGTCGTCGCCAGATGCAAGCCCAGCAAACAATGCGGTAGCGCCCACTGCGCCGGCAACGGGTGCCAGCGCGCTGCCGCCCAGTAACCCTGCGCCGAACAAGCCGGCCATTGCGCCTTCGCTGCCTTCCTGTCCTTCCATGACTGCGGCCTGGTTTTCACCGTCGAACTCGGAGACAAACACGATATTGCCTGGACCATCTCCGACGTTGGATACAACAACCTGTCCGTCACGCCCGGCATCGGGGTTGAAACCAAGGCCCGCCACGGCACCGTTGGACACTTCCACGAATGCTGGAATCTGCTGTTGCGTTCCGGGAATACTGATCACCACCAAGGCGTTTTCGGTGGTCTTGATCACATCACCAAGTTGCAACTGCATCTCTTCACGCAAGGGCACTTCGACGCCGTTGCGCTTGACGAAGGAAGTACCATCGATACTGAGCACGGTGGCTACAGAGGAATTGTCAAAGTTCACGGTAGCACTCCTTTCAATCAAGAGAAATCTGCGTTTTGAACCAGCACAGGTTCAGAAAGCGACAAGGCAGAATTGATTGGTGCGGCAACACTGGCCACATCCAGCAGGTCTGAACCTGGTACCGAATTGATGTCGGCTGGCAACTGTTCGGTGACCCCGAACAAGGCTGCGTCGATTTGGTTGATCTGTCCCAGAATGCTGCTGAACTCTTCGCCTGATATCAGGGATGCCGCCATGGACAGATCTCCACCACTGAATGCGACAGCGGAGTTCGCCGCCTGCCCGGGAACCTGGCCCAACAAACCTGAAAGCAGGCCTGCCACATCTGAAATAACAGGAATATCCTGGGGAACATTGTCTGCAATCAGGCTGCCAAGTTGATCTGTGACGTCCGCTAATCCAAGCGGGGTTGGCAGCAACTCGCCTTGGCCTGTCCCGACGATGTCGGACACGACTGCACCCACTTGCTCAAGCAGGGGGACTCCGTCAGTCGCTGAAGTCAGTGTTGAGGAGACATCAGCCAACAAGCCGCTGACGCCTGTTCCTGCAGAATTACCATCAGCCAGATTGCTCAAGCCACCCAGAACCCCGCCCAGCAAGTTACCGACATTACCAAGCACGGGGACATCGGCCAAGCCATCCTTGATCGCGTCGCCCAGGAAACCCAGTCCGTCTGCCAATCCACCAGGTACTGGAATCAGGTCTCCCTGGCCACTGCCCAAGAGATCAGTCAATCCGTTGACAACAGATCCCAAGACGGGGAGTGAACCCAGGGATGAATCAAGGGCATCGCTGACATCGTCAAGCAAACCAGCCAAACCTGTCAGTTCGGGTGCATCCACATCCGCATCCGCATCAGCATCCGCATCCGCATCGGCATCAGCATCGGCATCAGCATCGGCATCGGCATCGGCATCGGCATCGGCATCGGCATCGGCATCAGCATCGGCATCAGCATCTGCATCAGCATCAGCATCAGCATCAGCATCAGCATCGGCATCAGCATCAGCATCAG
>JAIXTE010000100.1 GCA_027484315.1 Burkholderiales bacterium
AAGCCGCAAGCCGCAAGCCGCAAGTCGCAAGTCGCAAGTCGCAAGTCGCAAGCCGCAAGCCGCAAGCCGCAAGCCGCAAGCCGCAAGCCGCAAGCCGCGAGTCGCAAGTCGCAAGTCGCAAGTCGCAAGTCGCAAGTCGCAAGTCGCAAGTAACAGGCGCAGCTAAGTCAGTTTGCGAAGGCTGCATTGCCCTCGCGCCGCCATTCAAGAAAGCCTGCCCATTTTGAATTCACACGCTACGTTCGGCGACACGCCGACACCGTGTTCGGCCATCTTTTTTGCCGAACAACGGTGAGTCAGGGTGAATTTAAAAAAGGGAAATACAGGCTTTCTGGCGGAAGAGGGTATGCGCCTGAGTAAACGAAGAACAGGCATGCGCCTGAGTGAACGAAGAGCCCGCCTGCGCCTTGGTAAGCGGAGGTAGGGCTTGCGCTTGCAAACGTGAGGCAATGATTAGCGGTCTGACAGCCCAGGCATCAAGCTGGTTTCGATCATTTTCTGCATGTCCCGAATCGGAATTTCCGGGTGCTGAATCCACCACCTGGCACCTGCTTCAACAGCACCAACCATGATATTGGCCAGGGCAACAGCCTGGATTCCTGCTTTTTCCAAGGTGCGAGCTTGCCCCGGCTGGTTGAGTTCTTCAATGGTTTTGGCTGCAGCTTCTATAAAGCTGGTGCGAAAGAAAGCCACTTTTTCGCCCACTGGGCCCACACTGGTCAATGCCTCGTTGTACAGCACGGACCAACCGTCGCGGTGGCGTTCTACAAAGGTCAAAAAGCTTAGCATGATGAGCTTCAGGCGGTCTTTCGGGTTCGGGTTGGCCATCAGCATTGAAAGACCGGACATGAGGTGGTTGCCAACCTGCGTGATGGTGGCCAAATAGAGTGCGTCTTTGGAGCCAAAGTATCGGTAAAGCAGCGGCTTGGTGACACCCGCACCTTCGGCGATTTGCTCCATGCTTGTGGAATGAAATCCGTGCCGGGAGAAGACTGATCCAGCGACTTCAAGAATTTGGTCCATCCGTTGTTCCTTGGGAACCTTGCGTGTTCCCAGGCGTTTGACTTCGGCTTTGGTCTCGGGTTTGAGCGCAGCGTTTTTGTTGTTGTGGTTCGCTTTTTTCACCAATTTACTTGCTGGTTACATTGATGCTTTGGAGTGTATCAAGCTTCTTTCAGTTTTGTGAATAAAAAAACCTCACAGTGGCTGTGAGGTTCTTTTCTGTTCTACAGACGAAGTCTGATGGCTTGCTTATTTGTAACCGACGCGGTCCATGATTTGCTGGGACAAGGCAGTATTGGCGGCCAAAGTTTTGGCCGGTGTCACGTCTTGTTTGAATGGTCCAAGTGCATCAAGTGCCGGGTTGTCGACTTTCACGCCGGGTACGGTTGGCCATTCGTTGTTGCCGTTGGCAAAATACTTTTGTGCGGAATCACTGGCAAGGTATTCAAGGAATTTGACCGCATTGTCTTTGTTGGGGGCGTACTTGGCCACCGCTGCACCCGACACGTTCATGTGAGCGCCGTAGTTGGCCTGGTTGGGCCAGATGAAGCCGACTTTCGCGACTACTTCCTTGTCTTCAGGTTTGTCGGAATTCACAACCCGTACCCAGTAATAGCTGTTGGTCAGTGCCACGCCACATTCGCCCGAGGCCACTGCGCGGATCTGATCCGTATCGCCACCTTTCGGGCTGCGTGCCATGTTGTCGGCCACGCCTTTTGCCCAGCTTTCAGCGCCTTTTTCGCCCAGGTGGCTAATCATGCTGCTCATCAGGGAAAGCATGTAGGGATGTGACCCGCTGCGTGTACAGACCTTGCCTTTCATGGCGGGCTTGGCCAGGTCTTCATAGTTCTGAGCCTGTTTGGGATCAATGTTTTCCTTGTTGTAGACGATGACGCGACTGCGTGAGGAAAACGCGTACCAAAGACCGTTTTCTCCAGTGAACTGCGCTGGCACTTTGCTGGCCAGCACTTTGGATTTCACGGGCTGGAACAGACCCTGCTGTTGTGCAGTGGCCAGGCGCGCTGCATCAACCAGCAAAACCACGTCGGCTGGGCTGCGTGCGCCTTCGCTGCGCATGCGTTCAAGCAAGGCTTCGTCTTTCAATTCCAGGCGCTTGATGGTGATCCCGGTTTGCTTGGTGAAGTCTTGGTACATCATTTCATCCGTTGCGTAGTGGCGGGCGGAATAAACGTTGATGACCTTTTCTTGAGCCTGAGCCATCGCGCTTGCGCCGATCAAGCTGGCGATGGAAATGGATACGATTTTCTTGAAAGTGTTGTTCATGGTGATACGGACTTTCCTGAAGTGACGTGGATTGGATTTGCATTAGTTTAGCAAATAGTAATCATTTGTGTAACAAGAAGTGTTCTCGTTTAAAAGAATTTTTTGAAATAGTCAGAGTCTCGTAAGCGCGACTTCCTACATTGAGGTCAACAAAGACGAGGAGACAGCAAGTGGTTAAGCCAGTGAATTACCAATCCAACGGGATCTACCAGAATTTGTACGAGGAATCGATCCGCAACCCCAAAGGGTTTTGGGCGCGTCAGGCGGATCTGATTGATTGGCACAAGCCATTTGACAAAGTGCTGGATGACAGCAAGCCACCATTTGCGTCCTGGTACGTCGGTGGCGAAACCAACCTGTGTTACAACGCGGTCGATCGGCACCTGGAAACACTCGGTGACAAGCCCGCCCTGATTTTTGTATCCACCGAGGTGGATCAGGAACGGGTTTACACCTTCAGGCAACTGCACGAGGAAGTGCAAATTGCCGCGGCCATGTTGCAGAAAATGGGCGTACAGAAAGGCGACCGGGTTTTGATTTACATGCCTATGATTCCTGAGGCTACCTTCGCAATGTTGGCCTGCGCTCGAATTGGTGCGATTCATTCTGTTGTGTTCGGTGGTTTTGCATCGCACAGCCTGGCCTCCCGAATTGAGGATGCCAAGCCCAAGGTGATCGTGTCTGCGGATGCTGGTTCACGTGGTGGAAAGGCCGTGCCTTACAAGCCATTGCTTGATGAAGCAATTGCACGTTCAAGCTACAAGCCAGCCAGTGTGCTGATGGTGAACCGGGGCTTGGTGTCGTTTGAAGCCGTGGCGGGGCGCGATCAGGATTATGCAAAGCTGCATGCAGAATTGGCGAATGCCAAGGTACCAGTGACCTGGCTGAAGGCCACGGACAGCAGTTACATTTTGTACACCAGTGGAACTACCGGTAAGCCGAAAGGTGTGCAGCGTGATGTGGGCGGCTATGCCGTGGCGCTGGCCGCGTCCATGAAATACATTTTCATGGGTGAAAAGGGCAAGACATTTTTTGCAACAAGCGACATTGGCTGGGTGGTGGGCCACAGCTACATTGTTTACGGACCATTGATTGCAGGCATGGCCACGGTGATGTACGAAGGCCTGCCAATTCGACCCGACGCTGGCATTTGGTGGAAAATTGTGCAGGACTATCAGGTGTCTGTGCTGTTCTCCGCACCCACGGCTGTTCGCGTGTTGAAAAAACAAGACCCTGCTTATTTGAGCAAGTACGATTTGAGTTCGCTGAAAGCCCTGTTTCTGGCGGGTGAGCCATTGGATGAAACCACGTCGGACTGGATTTCTGGCGCCATTGGCAAGCCGATCGTGGACAATTATTGGCAAACCGAAACAGGTTGGCCGATTTTGGCAGTGCAGCGCGGTATTGAGGCGATGCCAGGCAAATTGGGCAGCCCAGGTGTGCCGGTGTTTGGCTTTAACGTGAATGTGCTGGACGAAGACACTGCGCAATCCTGCAAGCCGAATGAAAAGGGTGTGGTGGCCATTGAAGGTCCCCTGCCGCCGGGTTGCATGCAGACCGTGTGGGGCGATGACGAACGCTTCGTGAAAACTTATTGGTCCAGTTTCAAGACAAGGCAGGTGTACTCCACATTCGACTGGGGTATTCGCGATGAAGATGGATATTTCTTCATTCTTGGTCGTACCGATGACGTGATCAACGTGGCAGGTCACCGCCTGGGTACACGGGAAATTGAAGAAAGTATTTCTTCCCACCCAGCGGTAGCGGAGGTGGCAGTGGTTGGAGTTGCGGATTCGGTGAAGGGACAGGTTGCGGTCGCATTTGCGATTTTGAAATCTGCCAATGCAGTGGATGCAGCGCAAGCCAAAACACTGGAAGCGGAAATCATGAAGGTGGTTGACAGCCAGTTGGGTGCGGTGGCTCGGCCAGCGCGGGTGTACTTTGTCAATGTGTTGCCGAAGACCCGTTCGGGCAAGTTGTTGCGCAGGTCGATTCAGGCGGTGTGCGAGGGGCGCGATCCGGGTGACATGACCACGATTGATGACCCGACGGCGCTGGATCAGATTAAGGGGGCAATGACGCCGGCTTGAGCCCAAGCCACTTGCCTCAATGACGTTGCATCGCTTCGTGCTTCAAAGCCTTGCTTCGCTCGTCGAGGTCTCGCTTCGCGCTTCAAAGCCCTGCCATGTCACTTGTCTCGACAGCCCCGCCCAACGTGAAAGTTGTGGCGGTGGCCGTTCCTCTTTCACCTTGCAATGAATACCGCAAACGCTAAAGCGTCTTGCGGAGCCGCTTCGCGTCTAATTCATTGCTTCGGGTAAGGAACGGCGGGCGGGTCTTGAATGTCGAGACCAAGTGACATCGGCAAGGCTTCTCGCGCGAAGATGGTTGTGACTTACGGAGGCCGATACATCTTGCTGCAACGAGCTTGCGCGATGAGTCGACTTCGATAAGCTTGGTGCGGACTTGCGGACTTGCGGACTTGCGGACTTGCGGACTTGCGGACTTGCGGACTTGCGGACTTGCGGACTTGCGGACTTGC
>JAIXTE010000021.1 GCA_027484315.1 Burkholderiales bacterium
ATCAGCTTGGGCATCGTTGCCTCGAAAAACCCCGACCTTTTCTTGTTGCTCGATTCCAGTTGCGCACTCAAAACTTCTTGCTTGAAGTCCGAAGGCAGTATTTTGGCTTCAAGGTTGGCCATGTACTGCAGCACCTTGTTGGCATCCTGTTTTGATATCTTGGTGGTGTCTTTGCCCGTGGCATAAGCGTCCATCATCTTTTTCACAATGTCTCCGCCTTGCACGTCTTCCTGAAGGAAACCCGCATTCGCCAGCAGGTCCTTGGCCTTCTGAAACACCTTCTGCTCTATGGCACCCAATCGGTAGTCGCCTTCATCGCTGCTGAAGCCCTGCATTGAGGCCTTGATCGAGTTGATTCCCTTCTCAAAGTCATTGAAATAGGCCAGCACCTTGTCAGCGTAATTCACATCGTGCTCAAACAGTACTGAACAAATTTCTGTAATCATTTGTACGTACCGCGACGTATCGCCCGACAGAATTGCGGCATAAGCCCCATCCAGGCTTTCAGAATCAATCACAAACTGCGGATTGTGTTCACCAGTTGCGGTGTTCTCTCCCACCTTTGCCGCGTCAAATGCCGGCCGAGGGGGAGGAGGAGGCTGGTAGTTCGGATTGGGTTTACCGCCCCCATTGGTATTTCCATCTCCACGCGGACCATGCATACCCGACTGATACAGGTGTCTGTGTAAAAGAATCCGCATATTGAAGCCTCCTCGTTAAGGCTTTGTTCAAATCAAAAAGTCGTTTAATCACGTCAGGTTTTAGATACGCAATCCAGACAAAGTGCCACTGCCTTGCTCTTCCAGGTGATTCAAGTTGGAACTCAGGGTCTGGTAGTTCTGTTCAAACAGATCGGCAAAGGCCTGTGATTCCGCGGCATCCACACCGATTGCTGCTTCACCCACTTCACCGGCAGACTTGAATGTCTGCAAGATGGCGCCGCCCACGAGACCTGACATGTTTTCCATACCTGAGGCCTCGCTTGAGGTTGTCCCATCCGGATTTTTTTTCAATCCACTGTGCGCCATTTTCGCGCCAACTCCGACACCCAGGACAGAGCCGGCTGTTGTCATGACGAGTGAAACCACGGCGCCGTCAAGCTTCTCTTCTGCTGCCTTGATCTTGAAGTCAAACGATCCTTTTGAGGTATCAATTCGCTGCAGCTCAATTGTTAGCCCCTTTTCCCGCGCACTTTCAAACAGCGCGAGGAACATCGCATTCTCCGGACTTGCCATGAAACCCGATTTTTTGGCACCGTCGATTTTGTTCAGATCGTCTGAACTGACCACACCTTGGTCAACGTACTTTTTGGCGCCCTGCAGAAAAGTGGTTCCTGTAGATGTACCTGTATCTTCATCAGCGGTTGCCATCTCGGGCAGGCTTAACCCAGATTTTTCAATCGTCATGCTCATTTCAATTCTCCCAAGTTAGACAAGTTCCATTCTTTCAAGCTGCTCTACGTATTCCAGAATCATTCGCTTCAGTTCTGCGGCATCGCTGCGCGTCAAATCAAGACCTTCGACAATCATGTCAATCAAAGCCATCATCTTGTCGATACTGACTTGAGACTCAGTTACTTGATATTTGAGTATGCCTTGCGCCAGTTCCCCACTATTCATGGCCGTGAGTGAAGTCACATCAGCCGCCGCAACCAAGCGTTTGATATTGGGTGTAATGAAATTTTTGACCCAGGCCATCATGTCGTCCAGCATCTTGGTCACCGACTCCACAGACTTGACAACCGCACCAGAAGCACCACTTGTACCACCGGCAGCAACGCCGGAAGCAGCAGCGGCCTTGAGACCTTGCATGGCTTTGCCCGCCAGCTCTGCAATCACCTTGCCAACCCCCACCATACCGTAAGCGCACACGGTCACCATGGCCACAACAATCACCGCCATCAATACAGCAACCATCCACACAGGCATGCCCAATTCCTTGAGCGCATTGAACAGCTCTTTGAAAGCCATGTTGATAAGGGATTCTTTTCCAGCGGCTTTGGACACCATGGGTTCAAGAAACATACCTATGGCAACGACCAGCATGGCAATTCCAATTGGCGTTGGGTTGACCAGAACCATCAATGAAGCAATGACCAAAGCAAAAATATTGAGGATTTTTAGAAAAACCTTCAGCCCTTTCATTTTTTCCTGCTTTTTAAGTTGCTTGAGATTTTCCTGCAACATATTGAGCATTTCGTCGGCCTTGTTCTTGTCGCCGTCTGCCAAAATTTTGAAAAAATGCTCAAGCGATTCCTGATTGGTTTGAACCATCCACAACAAAACCTTGATCAGTCGTTGTGCATACTGATCTTCGCCACTGCCTTCGAGAGAGTCCAAGTCATCTATCTCTTCCGTGCTATCAACGCCCCCTGAGGCACTGCTGGAAACATCCAGAGGAACTGCAGCAACCATGGGTCTCTCCTGGTGGGTTCGAAAACTGGATTAATACTCACTCATCGCTTTTTCCACCATGCTGGTCAGCATGCTGATGAAAGTTTGTGCGCCCTTGTTAAGAACACCAATTCTGTCACTGGCCTCGGAAGCCATGGTGTCAAACTTCGACTTGGATTCGGCATCGCCATTCGTTGCCGCCTCCTGAGAAAGGGAGTAATAAAAAACCTGATCGCTTTTTGCAACATTGACTGCATAATCAAACACTGATGCGACCGTTAGAATCTTTCCTGATGCTGTATCAAATTTAAGACTTGCCAAGGCGGGCGCTTTCTTTTCTGCCAGATCAAACCTTCCCTGGTAATAATTGAGCAATGGGTCAGATTTGAGCGCTGTGGTGACATGAGCCTCCGTATTTCCAACAGAAGCATGAGACTTCCGCAATTCGGTTGTTCGCACTTCTACCAATCGCTTGAAAAGACTACTTTCCACTTTGAGTGACTCCGGTGTCACAGCAAGCAGATCACTGAAAGTCAGATTCTCGTAGTTCAATAAGTCTGCATCGCCCAAAAGATGTTCTGAATTTTTCAGCTGTTCCTTGGCCGACGTGAGGTATTCATTCTTGCTGAGAAGGGCCGTTCTTTCCTTAGACCCATCAGTGAGTGAATATGCTTTTTCCTCGTTGTGGTTAATGGCGTGCGTAAACATCGACTCCATTGAAACCGTGGGGGTCGCAGTCAAGCTTTCCCGCAATTGCACTAGCGGGGAAGCGAATTTCAAAAGCGAACTATTGCTCAGCTCCTGGGACGTGGCCGAGCTGCATGGCACCTCAAACCCCTCATCTTGCAGTTGTTGAATCAAGGAATTGACTTCTCTCAGAGTCACTGCGGTATTGTCTGAATCGAACATGCTATCCAACTCATTGGACAGTGTGCGGAGGTTAACCGACAGCTTGTCGGCCAAATTCGAGAAAAACTTGGAATTTTGTGTATCCAGATTTGGCACACAGGTTTTCACAAAGTCAAGCTTGAGTTCAGTTGCGCGCAATTGATTACTCACGGAATTCACAGACGAACTTTCCAGTGCTTCTATTTCATCCTTGATGTTGAGCTGGGCAGCTGTCCAGCCGCCTTTGGGGGGTTTGCCGACAACCCCATCATAAAAAGTATCAGCCTGCTTGAACAACACACCATCAGCCGCTCCTTCTCCTGAAACATAGGCAGAGCTGACCTGGCTTGTATCTTGAATTGCAACGCTACTCATAATGCCCCCTAAAGCTTCTTTACCCCGGACACTTGGTCCTCACCCAGAGCGATGGATTAAACCTGCAACCTTGTTTTGCACCGAAAATTCGCAAAACAAAATTTGATAAAAACAGGCGCACTTGCTTTAAACCTTTTGATGAAATTGGGTGGAATAAAGTTTTTTGAATGCCGGTACGACAAAACACCCAAAAAACTTTTGATCCACCAGCCCGCATAAGGCCCAAACTTAGCTTTTGTTGGCGGCGCCTTGATATCCCTGATTCATGGAAGCGATTGTTGACGCAATTGCACCCACACTTACAGTTCCGTTTGTCATAATGCCTTGCGCCTTGAACACGCCGGCCAGATCGCCTTGCTGAGCAGCCTGCATGGCCTCCTTGGTGGCCGCCTGCAACACGGTATCCGCCTGGCCACCAAACTTAAAAGAATCTGCAATGATATAAGCCATTTTTTTTCTCCCAAAAACAAAAATATTAAAGAACTTCAAAACAACAAAAAATCACCCCCCCTGGAAAATTACCCCCCTTGGGCTTTTTGCATGGCACTCATTCTTAACTGATTCTGGATGCTGTCCAAAGCCTTGGTGGACTCCATACCGATGTAGTGAACCAGGTCAAAACCAGCCAGGCCATCGCCCAATTGTTGCCCCTGTTCAGCCGCCTTGTTTTCGGCGGCATCAATTGCGGAATACAAGCCCTGTACAGTGCCATCCCCCTGAATGTCAGATGCTGAAATGGGGGAAAAAGGTTGACCTGAATTCGAAATGGGTGGTGGTGCTGACATGTTGATCTCCTATTTGTTGACAATGCTCTTCAAGGGCTCGGAAACGTCTTTGACCAAATTGGCCGCTTGGCCCCACAGCACAGTCATCACCGTGGTTTCAGCCTGCAACAAGTAAACATCTTGCAGATTGCCGCCAAAATCAGGATCTTCAATCCGCTCCATGATTCTTTGCATTCGGTTGTCTGCCAATTTGGCAACTGCTTGAGAAGGACCGTAAATTGTTGTCATGATTACTGTTGCTTGTAAATTTGTTCAAAAGACTCGGAAAGCTTGGTTCCCACCTTGCCTGTAAGCTGAAGCTCTACAGAATGCATTGCACTTTTGTGTGAGGCCTCGATCAGCTTTTTCAGATCATCACTTCGATCGAAGGTACGCATTTCCTTTGTTACCTCCACTCGGCTCAGCTGGTGGGCTTCTTCAGCTTTTTTAACCAGATTCATCACGGTTGTGCCGTGAACCTCGCCTTCCTTGTTGACCAGCTTTTGAAAAACCTGGCTGTTTTCGACACTAAACAAATCGGGCTTGGAGTGAACCGATTCAAGTTGTTTCACCGCCATCACATTCCACTCTTGCATACGATTTGGACCTCAAAGTTTTTACCAAACTGCCGACCAAGTCGGGCCGCAACCAAGTGCTCAAGAATTTTGGACTGATTCAGGTCAACAAAATGATCCACTGTAACCACCAGACAAATCAGACCCGACTTTTCCGCCACATCCACTTCAGCAACTCCAAAATCCTGAGTAGTCACTGTGAATTGGCTTGATTGCACATTCGTTTTTTTGCCTACCTGTTCTTTAAGTAAATATTGGTTCGCTTTGGTTCCATCGGTACTCGAGTTCCCGCCGACTCTTTCAGTTGCACGGGACTCCGGCTCAGCAATCAAAAGAGAGAGAAACTCCGACGGCAGGTCAGCTTGAGGTCCCGGGGAAATACCATGCTGCTTTGGATGCGCTGGTTTGGATGCTGGCAGGTTTGCCTTCATCATCCGCTCACTCCATTCAATCCCCTGCTCTCGCCGCAACTGCTTGCGTTTGGCGAAGTCGGAGAGGGCGGAATCTGCCGGACTGTCATTTTGAATTCGACTCACTGGTTTTCTCCCAAATCCAATGCCTTGACAAACCGGCCAAGGAAATCGTTTTTCATGGCGCGGTTGGTGAGCTCCCATCCTTTGAATACCGAGACTTCACATCCAGGGCAAGGATCATCAAAGGCCTCAAAGGTGTATCCACGGCCCATGACACAGCCTCGATTAATCTGCTCCACTGCATCCTTCAACTTTTCGAAAGAAAAATTTTCGAAATCGCACACAATGAACAAACGACTCGAATCAACATAGCCCTTTTCAGAGTAGGTGCCGAGCATCCACCCGTCCTGCGTGGCGTATTCAACTGGCTTCAAGGATGCTTCGGCATTTCTGGCAAATGCATTCATGCTGCACCTGCTGCTGGGTCCACGGGCTTCTGCACGTAGGAACCGGTTAACAGGTTGTTGGTGGTTTGCAAAAGTTGATAATAGGTTTTCTCATTGTGGCGCGTGATGAAAATCAGCCCGCTTTGCAACAGGTTTTTCAAGTTCACGCAGTAAATCTGAGTGCCCCTTGCAGCAGGCATCATGGCCTCAAACAAGCGGTTGAACCTGTTCACCGAGCCCACACCCAAGGTGGACACCACGCCTATCATTTCGAGTAGCACCTTGCCGGACTCGGGCACCTGCTTGACGCCAGAATCCACACACAGGTGACCAATTTGATCGAGCTTACCCAAGCTTTGCATGACCAAATCAATCTGGCGGATACGGGATTGAATGAAGTGCTGACGTTGAGCTGTCAATTCAAGCGGGTACTGGGTTCGCTCCCTGTCCTGTAGCAGTTCCCAGTTCCCCCTGAGCGCCTTCAGTTTGGCGGCGAGATTCTTGGGGTTGCTGGTCAGCAAAGTGGAAAGAAAACCGTAAAGTTCCAACGTACCTTGGTTTTCGTTTTTTGAGAGCAGGCGATTGGCGGCCGTCAACTGCTTGACCCCAATTTTCAATTGTTTGCTGGACATGCTGCTTACGGCTGCAGACATCAGGAATTCATCCAGGTTCTTGTTCTGCGACGCGAGTATGGAATCTCGCTGAGAGATCAGCTTGCGGGTTTCGTCGTCGGTCAAGGCGTACTGGCCCGCGTCCAGAATAGCGATTTGAAGTAAAAGGAATTTGATGATGAGCTTGTCGTCCGGGGACACCCCAACCAGGTCATCCACAAGGCTGCGGGTGTTGCCGGCAAGCGACTTGATCATGGAGTGAATGCTCAATTCCAGGAAACGCTCGTCCCCGGTGGTCATCAGCCTGAAGTAATCGCGAAACTTGCCCGACAGTTTTTTGTCGTCAATTTCCCGACCGCGCAAACCCACCGCCATGGACTGCTCAGCACTGGAAACCTGAGGGTTGCCCGCGGCATTGGCTGTTATCGGGGGCGGTGTTTTTGCCACATGCTGATCTCGCGCCAGCAATTGATTTGCTTTTGCAGCCCTTAACTGAACAGCCCGGTTAAGCAACTGTCGCAGGGCTACACTTCTTTGCGCATCCACCGCGTCCTGTGCAATATTGACCGGTGGGGGACTGCCCTTGACGGGAATGTGACCAATGTCTGCAACCATCGCCTACCTCCTGAAAGTCGGGACTTCAGCAGATTGTTTGCTGATGTTCAAAGACGGCGTCATTTTCAGGCTGTCTTCATTTTCCACCTTGAAATTCTGCTGGATCTTGTCAATTGCCCTACGTGTTGAACTACGGCCACCCGGGGGAAGTTCGATCACCCTTGGCGTGATCAGGAAAAGCCTGACCATGGTTTGGCTTGACTTTTCTGCATAAGAAAAAGCGGCGCCTATGAACGGGATGTCGCCCAGCACGGGAACCTTGTACTTGATGGAGTTCTCACTGTCCCGGTTGTATCCACCCACCAGCAGGGCCTTGTCACCTTCCACAATGGCCTGGGTACTCAACACAGTGTTGCGCACAGTGGGCGATCCCTCTGTGGCCTGGCTGAGTGTTCCATCCTGGATGTCAACACGCAGGAAGATCTGGTCACCACCATCGCTTCGGATCAGCCTGGGCGTGACCTGCAAAAGACTGCCCGCAGTCACGGGAACAATTTGCGCCACCCGCTCACCTGTTACGCGGAGGTATTGGGTTTCCGACAAATCGATGAAGGCGGGAATGTTGTCCTGGGTCACAATATTTGGGCGAGCCAGCACTTTTGCATTCTGGTCTGCAATCAAGGCACGTATTCTGGCCAAAAATTTCGACGGATCCACAACTGAACTGGCCCCGTTGTAAAGCGATGAAGGAGGTGCAATCGTGGAGGCATTGCCGGGAAAGTCGAACTGCACACCACCGGCGCGCAAACCGAATTCCATGCCAATTTGGTCAAGGCTTTCCTTGTCAATTTCAACCAGCATGGCTTCGACTTCCACCATGGCAATGGGCGAATCCAAGCGTTCAATCAAGCTGCGGTAATACTCATGCTTGGACTTGATGTCGCGAATGACAATTGAATTGGTTCGGGGGTCTGCAGTCACGGAAAAAGGCGTGAGGTTACTTTTGTCATTTCCGCTTTTCGATGGAATGCCAGCCTGCCCGGTAGGCTGCTGTGCCGCAGACACGTCATCGCCCCCCAATGACTGAACAGGATTGAGTGCAACCTGACTTGACCTTTGCATGGGAGTAGGCATTGAGGTCACCATCGCGGAATGGTTTTTCAAGCCCAACAGTTCCAGCAATACCGTCAAGGCGCCTTTGGAAATAAAAGTTCTGTCCCGGAGATTGATTTCTCGGTCTTCCACGGAAGCATACTTGAGCTGAAAAACCATCAACTCGGGTTCGGTGGCACTGGGGTCCGGCCGGCTTCGTCCAAAGGCCGATTCGAGCAGTTTCAGGTAAGCAACCGGCCCAGAAGCAACCAACTCATTGTGCTTGTCGCTGTACATGACATTGAATTCCTTGTAGTACAAGCCGGCATTGCGCAGCATCTCCTCCCAGTCTGTCAGTGGGGGGAAATCGCCCACGTGGATTTTCTGGGATTTCCAGTCTCGTGGCTTGTAAATGTAAACGGTAGATCCATTCCTGAACCAGTTGATCTGATAGGCACCCGTGAAGTACGCCATGACCTCTTCTACAGAGCTGACCTTGAATTTCCCACTGACCGGGGTTGTGGGAAGGTCTCGCGACGCGAGATCCATACCAAAAAGGCCCAGTAAATGCGAGATTAGACGCTGGGGCCGCTCCTCAGAGGCAATGTAGATGATGGGCTCTTTTTTATCAGCCTCAGCAGCCATCACGGGTGGTTGCAGAGTGGCCAGAATCAGGCTGGCCATGCAAATTAAATACTTATTCATACTGAACCTTCACCGGACAAAGTTGCGCTGTTGAAGAAGTCATGCAGCAAATCCACTTCTTCACTGACCAGCGCCAACCAGTTTTCAATGGATACTTCGGTGTAAGAATCGCCTGCCGACTTCACGACAAAACGTTCGCGCTGAACCTCTGGGTCAGGCACAACTGCCCACTTCTGAAACCCCAGTTCAGCCGCCAGTTTTTCGGCAATTACCTGTTGGACAAAGCCCGCTTGGTCAGGATGAGCGCGCACCGTAACCTCGGCATTGGACTGAAGATTGCGCAACAGTGAGCGCACCAAAGGCTCCAACCGGAGGTGCTCGGGGGACTCCCTCAACAACTGTTCAATCGCCAGACGAGTCACTTCCACACAGGAATTTGCGGAATTGTCTTCAAGCTGCGTACGCCGGGAGTCGAACATGGCTTTTACATTTTTGAGATCCTGCTGGCACTTGCTGGCGGTTTCTTCGAGAACTTGTCTGCGCTGTGTTTCCATGCGCCCCTGGAATTCCTCTTCCATGGATTCGATGCGCCTTTCTGCCACCGCCATGAGTGACCGATAGTCCGTCACCTGATTCAGCAAGGTTCCAGGGATCCAGCTTCCGACAAAGTCAAAGTCGTCAGGCGTTTGAATCTTTCTGATCAAACTCAGCATATTCTTCCTGTAGATTTCCAAAATCAATTTGCGGGATGTCGAACTGCTTTTGCCATTCGGCAATGGCAGTCAGAACATGTCCCTCCACCCAATTCCTGAATTCGTCCTGCTGATCTTTTGGGACGGCTGGAATTTGAGCCAGAAGCGACAGCAGGAATTCTGGCAAGGTCAATCGCCACCGCCTCATGAAAACCGGCTGAAACTGCCGCAAATACATCGCAAGAACCAGTTTCACTGAGTCGAGCAATTTCAACTGGCGCGCTGATTGCAGGACGATTGGCGCCACCACGAACCGAATTGACTCCAGGCCCGGGCTTAGCCCCCTCAATCCGGCAATAAGGGCGCGGATTTTTTCAGTGTCATGGACACCGTACAACTCTTCCCAATCCTGGGGTCTTACCTTCAGGATGGACTCATCGAACGTGATGCAAGCCAGGTCAGAGAACTGCTCACTGAAACCCTCGGATGGAAGCAAGGCCAAGACAAGAATTTCAGCGGACTCGTTCATTGCGCTGTCTGGCACCAGTGCCAGGTCGAACATGCGACGAACACGCAGTACCGCCTTGTAATCATTGGCGTCTGACTGATTCAGGTCATGCGACCTCAATTCACGCAGACGATCCGCATGCAAGTTTTCAAACGGATTGCCCCACCAGGACCACCACCGACCCGTGATGAGTTCATTGCGTATCATTTGCCTGCTCACGCTTGAAGGTTTTCATGAACTTGGGCCAGTCATTTTCGTCGGCCACCGACAGGTAAACCGCGCCCAGAGAAAGCACCCAGATTCCAAGCAGCACGTAAACAATCATCAGGAAATAGAAGCGGTCTTCCGGCATGATGGCCATAGGCCCATACCAGATTAACGGAAGATGCTTCTCCAAGTATTCATTTGAGGGGATTGCAACAATCGAGATCCGTTCTGCATTGGTTCCACCCACGCCTGGAATACTGCTGCTCACGAGTTCGCGAATTTTGGCGATATAGGCTTGAAAAGGTGAATTGGTTTTGTGTACAACAAAAACCGCCACGGACGAGGGAATCAGTTGTTCTCCAGGTGCAGGACGCTCGGGTAACACCAGGTGCACGCGGGCGGAAATAACCCCGTCGATTGTCAACAGTGTTTGCTCGAGCTCTTGGGAAAGTGCGAACAGGTAACGCGCTTTTTCTTCAAGCGGAGAACTGATCATGCCCTCTTTCTTGAAAATCTCACCCATGGAACCACGGCGGCTTTTTGGAAGACCACGCGCCTTGAGCACCGCGAGGGCATCACCGGACATGCGCTGAGGCACTGTGATGGTGACACCAGTTTTTGTGATGTCTTTTTGTGCAGGGATACCTGAATCAAGCAGTACCGAGTAAATCTCGTTTGCATCTGTTTCATCAAGGTCTTGAAAAAGGGCCATTCGGGAGCCGCAGGCTTGAAGCATCAGCACGGTGACCACATACACAAATGCGCGGCCGGCAAAGGCTTTCATGCTTTCCCCTTGGTGATGGACTGAACTTCTTCACCAAGATCCGTGGCTTTCTGCGCGGCATAATTCACTTGCATGAAAAACACATCGCCACCCGCCTCCAGGCGAAGCAGTGTTTCTGTCAGCTCTTTCATTTCAAAGCCCTGCTTGTCCATTACGTTTTCGTTCAATTTGCCGGCCACGTCCATGCCGCGCACGATCTGATCAAGACCAAACACGTCCTTGATCATGGCGCCACCCAGGCCATAGCCCTTGTCGGGCGAGTCGGGATTGGAAGGAATGACCGGTGCGCCCCCTGTGGCGGACTTCATGCCACTGAGCAAGGTTGCAAAATGTGCACGGTCCACGGGGCTGGTTACGCTGGCGCGGGAAGAGCCGAGTTCCAGCGGTGCTGTTGCTTGAACGCTTATTTCTTTCATGATGCCCTCTTAGAAACACTCAAGTAATAAGTGCACTTTGAGGAGGGGTTAGTTCCGCTTGTCGCCCAGAGAAAAAACCAGCTTGAACACTGCCGCAGCCATTTCAAGGTGCTGACGCTGCAGGTATTCTTCTTCTTCGCACTCGGCGTAGATCATCCGCGCCAGCTGAACGTTCTGCACCAGGGGAATGCCATGCTTGCTTGCCATTTCACGGATTTGGCGGGCCTCATCGTCTGTGCCCATGGCGAGGATGAAAGGCAGGTCGTGGGTGCCTGGTTCATAGTCGAGCGCCACTGCAATGTGGGTTGGGTTGGTCACTACCACTTTGGCATCGGGAACACGCTGCAGGGATGAATTAAGCAATCGGCGGTGATTCTGACGCAGGTAACTTTTGAACTGGGGGTCTCCGTTCATTTGCTTGTATTCGTCTTTCACCTCGCTTTTGCTCATCTTGATTTCTTTCAGGTGATGAAAGTAGGTGGCCGCCCAGTCGATGGCGGAAAGAGAAACGAACAGGCCAATGGTGACCATCAAAGTGAATTCCAACAGGTGCCCCATGACCTGAAACATGGCGTCCAGCCCGGAACGGTAGCTGTAAATGATGTCATTCATATTGCTTTTGATGACCCAATAAATAACATAGGCCAGGATAAAAACCTTGAAGACCGAGATCATTAACTGAATCAGCGATTTCTTGGAAAACATGTTCTTGATTGTGGGAACCGGATCAAGCTTTTTGAAGGAAGGAGTTGCAGCCTCTGCAGCGATCACGAAGCCGGTTTGCGCAAAGGTCCCAATCACGCCCACGAGTGCAGCCACCACCACGACGGGAATGGTCATTTCCAGAAAAGTCTGCAGGGTGGTCATTGCCACCTTGGAACTCAGCACGTACTCCTGCTTGAATGCGATTTCGATGTACATGTCCATCAGGAAACCAAAGCTGTCTAGTATTTTAGGAAACATGATGAAAACAGTGGCGTAGCAAAAGGCTAGCCTGAACAGGGTGAGTACGTCTTTGCTGACAGCAACCTGGCCTTTCTTTTTACTGTCTTCTTTCTTTTTGTCCGTGGGTTGTTCTGTTTTTTCTCCACTCATAACAACTCCCCCACCATGTTTGAAAGTGCACCGGAATAAATCCGGAAAATACTGAATATCTCTTCTTCGGCAAATGTCAGCAGCAAGATCAGTGCGCCGATACCAAAGACCGACCGCAACCCGAATTGCAGGCTGTACACCTGCATTTGGGGCGTGAAGCCAGAGAGCACCTCCATGGCAATTTCCACCAACAGAATAATGATCAGAACCGGTGCTGAGAGCAAAATGGCGAAGGCAAAGTGATCCACGGTGAGCTTGACCAGGGCGACGGACCACGTGGCGAATTGGGTTGCTTCAATGGTTCCTGGCGGAAAGACGATGTAGCTGTTCATCAGATGATCAGTAATGGCGCTAAGCCCCGGACCCGCCAGGATAAGGGTAGAAAAAAGAAGACCAAAAAGGCTTTCCAGTGGCAATTGCTCACCCGAATCCTGACCACTGACCTGGGCCGAAAATGTGGCCCCCCGGTAAACATCGATCAAGGCGCCCAGTGCCATGAAAATATAGTATGGCAACGCCAGTGTGAGGCCCAGGAAACTACCCAGCATCACTTCGCTTAACAGGGTGAGGAAGGCAAGGCTAGGCCCTTGCGAAGGCCGTGCTGCAGTGCCGAAAGCAATGGTTACCGGCATCGCCACCATCGAAATTGCAATTGCACTTTTGATCAGACCGCTCATGCTTCCTTTGGAAAACAGGGGAATGAACAGGATGAAAATGAGGGTTCTGGGCAGGTAATATGCCAAGATGGCCAGGAAAGTTCTGACTGAATCGGTGTTGCCCTGAAGTAACTCAACCATACATCGACGGCATGCTGATGACTTCAAGGATCTGGTTGGTGAACTGGATCATCACGCCGGCTATCCAGGGCCCCAGCATGACCAGCGAGACCACGCAAGCGAGCAGTTTGATACCAAAAGGCAAAGCCTGATCCTGCAACTGAAAAATGGCCTGCAGGAAACCGAGGGTAAAACCAAGCACCACGGTAACTGCCACGACCGGCATGGAAACCATCAATGCGATCCAGAGCGCCTGATTGACGTAGCTGATGATCATTGCTAAACCCCGTAAGAGGAAATCAGGCCCGAGAACACCTTGGCCCAGCCTTCCACCGCAACAAACAACAGAATCTTGGCTGGAACGGTGAGCGACATGGGCGAAACCATCATCATCCCGAGCGCCATCAATGCGCTGGAAACCGCCAGGTCGATAATGACAAATGGCAGGTACAGATACAGCCCCATGCGGAACGCTTCTGAAAGCTCGGACGCCACGAAAGCAGGCAAGATGACGGTTAGGTCATTGCGCTCCAGTTCCGGGGCCTGGTATTTCTTGGAAATCCGCTTGGAAGTTTCAAAAAAGCTGTCGTGGTAGTCCGGGTTGATATGCTTGAGCATGAACACCTTGAAGGGAGGAACCGCTGCACTAATGGACTCCACCATTTCGGTGCCGGTTTCAGGCATTTTCCCCATGGGTGCAAATCGCTGGCCCGCTTCCTGTAACACAGGCCCCATCACCAGCAGGGTGATCACCATGGAAATCCCATACAGGACCATGTTCGAAGGAACCTGCTGCACACCGATCGCATTTCGCAAAATCAGCAGCACCGCCGAGATCTTCAGAAATGAAGTGGCAGTGACTGCAACCAACGGCACCATCGACAGCGAGGCGACGGTGACAACCAGCGAAATGGGGTTAATTGTCTCCGTTGCCATTCTCAACCCTTTGCGTGACTTGAACCATCAGGGTGTCCCTGAAGCGCACCAATTCGCCTTCCAGGATGGGAACACCACGCACGGTCAGACGAACCATGGGCAGGGTGTGGGTTTGCAATTCAATCAGGCTTCCTTCCTGAATGTTGCAGAGCTCGTTGAAATTGATCTGGGTACGGCCCGCCACCACTTCAAGCAACACGTCTTCCGGCCCGTCCATGCCTTGCACCACACCATCCCGAAGTGAATAGTCTGACCCGGGGTTGGCGTGAAGGGCGTTCTCAAGGTCATGACCGTCCCCATCGTGGTATCCGTATTCACTTTCCGCATCGACAGACGAGCCCTTCCAGGACTCACCGCCAATTTGAATGTTCGATTCGTGTTCTGACATTTTGAAATACACCTCTCTGGACCATTGGTTGCTGCAAACCGATTTGCATTGAATTCGGGCTCTTAAGTTGATTTCGCCTGAATAGCCGGCATGTTGCTGAAGTGCGAGCAAGTCGCCTGGCTGGACAGAATTCAGATCGTCAAGGTTCCACCACGGACGCTGTAGCCAGAGAAACAGGTGAACATCGAACAGGATGGCCGCACCCAGCCAAAGACAGTTTTGCCGGTACGCAACACTGAAATTGCGGACCAGGGATTCTGCAGCGCCCAGGCACTTCGTGTTTCCAAACGCAATCAATTTGGACGAGGTGTCTTCGTTGAAATACAACGCGTCGGTCAAACCATCTTCAGCCGAGATGAATTCAGTATCGAATCCCCGGGGTCGCCAATCGAACAGATCGAACACTTCCGTGAGGGCATACTCAACCATCTCGACGATCTCGGGAGCATGTTCAATGGACCAATGTGCGAGCTCAGGTGTAACCAGTTGGCCGGTCTTTTCCCAAACCCATTCAGGATGAACGGCCAGCTTGAACTGCCCGTCCTGATAGTCTTCCAGATTCAGGACAACATAATCGCGCAGGGGAATGGGCAAGTACACACCTTGCGCACGCTTGATCTGGAACCTTTCTACAGCGTGACTTTCAACATGATAGAGTTGTTGCCGGATGCCCTTGGAGGGGCACAGGACTGTTCTGCCTTTGGGCAGCGTGTTGATTGACGACATCTCCTGGACTGACCATATTTCCAGAAAATCCTGGTTTGTCGCCCACTCTTCAGACTGAGTGATATCTGATTCCTCTTGCTCGTGTTCCAGCATCATGTCCAATCCATTTGTATTAACTCTTCGATTTTTATTTTTGCTTTTTCCATCTCGTTGAGCTTGTCTTTCTCTTGCAGATAGCTTGTTCTACTCTGTTGGATCTGCTGAAAAAGCACATCACCCTCCCGGGTCATCTGGTGTCGGTGCATCAGGAATGTCTGCTCGCGTTCCTTGAGCTCGATAAGGCCGCGCAAGTCCGAATTCCGACCAATGAAGGTATTGATCTGCCTGGTGTGCTGGTCTTGGTACTTGTGTTCTTCCTCTTCCATTTTTTGGTGAAGCGATTCTCTTTCGTTTTGTTTGCCTTGCAAGGCCTGCTGCGCAGCCTTGCAAACCCGGCTTTGGCGATTAAGCCTTGCCTGGCGTATTTGCAGTAACAGCTTCAGATCCTGATCGTTGTCGGCCATGGTGATTAACGCCCGCGGGTAAGGTGCATGAACTTGGAAACCAGTTGCTGCAATTGATCAAAACTGCCTTTGGGCTCTGCAGACAATTCGCGCGGTTGACGTGCCCAGTTCACAAGTTCGGGATAAACCTTGACAGCTTCATCGACCAAAGCGTCAGTGCCCGGTTGATATTCATTCAAGCGAATCATCAACTCCATTTCCTGGTAGGTGGAAAAGACCTGGCGGGCAGCCCTGGCAACCATCATTTGATGTGGTGAGGTGACTTTGTCCATGACGCGGGACAGGCTTCGAAGAGGATCGACTGCTGGAAACCTGGATTTTTCGACCAGCTTCTGGCTGAGCAAGAGGTGACCATCCAACAGACTTTTTGCCTCGTTGGCCACGGGATCGTCTTCGAATTTGTCGGACTCCATCAGCACGGTGAATATGGCTGTGATGGAACCCCGCTGGGTCAGCCCGGCGCGTTCAACGATCTGGGGTAACAGGCTGTAAACCGAGGGTGTGAAACCCGCGGAGGTAGTGGGCTCGCCGGCCATCAGCCCAATCTCGCGCTGGGCACGCGCCAGGCGGGTGATGGAGTCGACCAGCAACAGCACGGACTTTCCCTGGTCGCGAAAGTGCTCCGCAATACTCATGGCGGTGAATGCGGCCCGAACCCGTTCTGTGGGTGATCGGTCTGACGTGGCGCAAACAAAAACGCTTTTTTCCCGGATGGCATCGTCGATTTCAGTTTCCATGAACTCGCGAAGTTCGCGCCCCCTCTCACCGACCAAGGCAAACACCACAACGTCCACGGCTGCACCCCGGGCGATTTGCGACATCAAGGTTGTTTTACCGCACCCAGGTGGCGCAAAAATGCCGACGCGTTGGCCAATGGCAAAACTGTTGAGCGCATCCACAATGCGAACGCCGGTGATGAGCTGGCTGCTGATGGGTGGCCTGTCCGCAGCAACTGGCGCCGGTTTCATGACTGGCGTGGACTCGTGTGAGAAAGACAGCGCCCAGGTGCGCTTGTCCTTGTGAACCATGTTCCGGCCCATGCCATCCAGGATGTGCCCCAGGATGCCGGCATGGGCATGCACGCTGTGGCGGCGTCCCAGCGGGGAAACCTTGGCACCCAGGGTGATGCCTTCTACGGACTCCAGGCAGGAAATGGTGACGTCATTGCCTGAAAAGGCAACCACTTCGCCCAAAATTTTCTTTTCATCGAAAGACTCGATTTCACACAGCTCACCCTGCATGACACCGGGCAAGGTGGCCCGCACTGTGGTGACTACAATTTCGCGTACATACCCCGTGCGATTTGCCGGGTTGATCGAGTTCAACCTTTCTTTGAACATGGCCAGGGCAACCGGCGCCATGGCAGCGGACTTACGGGTGGTCATGGCGTTCATCGTGTTCATAAGGGCAATTCGTAACGTGCATCGCCAACAAAGACCAAGCGGTTTTCAGACACTTCGCTCAACTGAATGCCTTCGAAGGCACTGCCCACAAACAGGCGCGTTCCGTCGCGAAGCACCACCACCGGGCTTTCGCCAAGCAGAACACCTGCAATATCGATTTGGTCGAGCTTTTTCTGCTCGGATGTCAGTTCAATGTTGGCGACAATTTCCATGTGCTGACCGAAGTCGGCTGCAATCCGTCTGATAAGCCGCTCAAACTTGACCAATTGAATGCGACTGAGGTTGCCATCGACCTTTACACTGCCCGTATCGACCTTGACGGTGAACTGGTCAAGCTTTTCTTCATCCTTGAATTTGATCAATTCACTGTCAATGACCTTGACCAGTTGTTCTGAAATATTCGGTGGCGGTATTCGGGGGGTTTTGGACCTTTCCGGATTGTCGATCCAACCGGGGGCAAAGGCCTGCGATTCGGAAAAATTGGAAGTTCCGAAGAACAGGATCACGGTGGTAACCAACAAGCCTGCCAGGCAGGAAATGGCGACAATCGTACCCGGTCCGATGGAGCGAACCATCTCGATCATCGCCCCGAATGCCCGGGAGGTGTCGTTGACAATACCGTCCCAAAAAAGGCCTGATTCTTCGACAACGGTTAGGGTGAACTGCACTTGCCTGCAGGACATGGCGACGGATTGGCCAGCATACAGGGTACGACTGGGGGTTTTACCCACCTGACCCATGTGACGGACTTCGGAGGCCAGCTCTTCCAGGCTGACCCGATTGCCGAAGATCCGCAGTTTCATACACTGGTCGGGAATGCCGTCGTCGCAGAGGAAAACCTCCGAGTTTGCATTTCCGCCGAGTGTGACAAGCCCGTTGTTGAATTTCCACCGAGCGCCGGCATGTAGGCCAGAACTGACTTCAATGGTTACACCAATCATGTTAGTCCTCGCCCCGCTCTTGATCGGCGCTCAGAAGTGACTCGTCAAAGTCAATGGTTTTCATGAGCTGGAATTGATAGCGGTCTGAGATTTCCTGGTATGAAAGCACAGACACTGCGTTGAGTTTGTTCTGGATCAGCATTCTGACGTGGGACCGACAGTCCATGGATGTTACGAGAACAGGAAGCTTTTCAAGGGAATAAAAGCTGCTGTACTGGTTTTCGATCATGTCCACCATGATGTTGAGTGAAGTGGCGTCGGCGTCGACAAAGGTGCGCGAGCCGTCGCTGCGAATACTTTCCCGGATGACCTGTTCAAAATCTGCGGACAGGGTGCAAATTTGCAGGCGCTTGCCGACTGCGTGCTGGAAGCTGATCTGTTCAAACAGTGCTTTTCGTACCTGCTCGGAAATCACCAGCACGTCCCTCTCACGCTGGGCCCAGTCAATCAGGCAGCTGAGAATGGCACGGATGTTTTTGACAGACACCCGTTCAAGCAAGAGGCGCTGCATGACTTCGGTCACCTTGGACAATGGCAGTACGCGCTCAAGTTCCTTGAGTTGTTCGGCGTGCTTGTCAACCAGTTTGCCAATGTGGCGCTGAAAGTCGTTCAAGTTGAAGTAATCGCTTGAGCGAGAGACGAACAGGGCGACAATTCGGTCGCTCCAGAGTTTTTCGAAGCCGCAATAGTGAATCTTGTTTGCGTCCAGAGTGGGTTTGTGGACAGGTTCGGTGAGGTAGACTTCCCGACCCAGAATGAGGTCCCGTTCTGCAGACACTTCCACACCCAGGCCACGCAGCTGGGCCAGATCCGAGTACACAACGATTCGCTTGTCAGAGGGATCAATTTCCAGCATGGGCACACCGAATACATAGAATTCGATGGCCAGGCCAGCGTGCTCGGAAAACTCGATGTTGGGATAAAGCACACCGGACTCTTCGACCAGCTGATTTCTGGACACCTTGCAAATGGAACGAAGCATTTGCTTGAAGTTCGGCTCCATGGATTCGGGAATTTTCACTTCCATGGGCAGAAATGTCTTGGTGTGGTTGAGGTCCAGCATTTCCCGACCTGAGCCCACCGTGTCCAGCAAATGATCAAACTGTTCGGTCGAGCTGGGGTCGACAGGTTTTTTTGCACCTTGCATGACGAAAAACGACTTGGCCAGCAGACATGCGGCTGCCAAGAGAAAAACCACACTGGGCATGCCAGGAACAATGGCGAACGCTGCGCAGAACACACCACTGATTTGCAATGCCTTGGGATTGGAGGTCAGCTCGCTGACCATGTCTTCAGCGGTGCTGGAGCCGTCGGCGTCACCCTTGGTGACACGGGTCACAATAAGACCGGCTGCAACGGAGGTGAGCAAGGAGGGAATAATACCGATCAGTCCATCACCCACCGTCAGGATGGAATAAATGGCGCCCGCTTGGGCAAATGACATGTCTTTTTGCATCATGCCGATGGTGATGCCACCGATCAGGTTGATTGCGGTGATGATGAGGCCGGCAATGGCGTCGTTTTTCACGAACTTGATGGCGCCGTCCATGGCACCAAACAATTGGGATTCCTTTTCCAGCATGCTGCGCTTGATCTTGGCATCAGCTTGGGTCAGATTGCCGGCCCGCAAGTCGCTGTCAATGGACATTTGCTTGCCGGGCATGCCATCGAGGGAAAAGCGGGCCGCCACTTCGGCAACGCGTTCTGAACCCTTGGTGACCACCAGGAAGTTGACGATGGCCAGGATGAGGAAGATGACCAGGCCTACTGCGACATTGCCCCCGACCACAAACTCACCAAAAGTTTGAATGATGTGGCCTGCATCTGCTTCCAGGAGAATTTGACGGGTTGTGGACACAGTCAGGGACAACCTGAACAGGGTGGTCATCAACAGGATGGCAGGAAAAGAGGAAAACTTGAGGGGCGATTCCAGCAGCATGGCGCTGACCACCAGCACAATGGTTGCGCTGATGTTGACCGCGATCAGGATGTCGAGCAGAAGCGGCGAGAGGGGAATCACCATCATGGTGATGATGACCAGAACAAAGCAGGCACCAACCACTTCGGATCGGTTGGAGGCCAGACGGGCAAATTCATTGAGTAGAGAGAGTAATTTCTTGCCTTGCACGAGGGTGTCCCACCTAGTCAAATTACTGATCGTTATGATTGGTGGCAGATCGGCAGGGAAGGTTCCAGTTGAGGATCAATCAAAGGCCGAAAACCGGCAAGTACTTCACGCCAGAAACCGACCGAGTAGAACCGTGTGCACACCAAGGCCATTACCAACTTTCGGGTGTCCGTGGAACAGGCTGTCGCCCACCGGGACAAGCCACCGGCCATCTGCTTGTCGCCAATGCCTGATGTTGCCGAGAAACGCCCTGGGCTCCCAGAGGTACGGGGGCTCCAGGCAGACTCGGGAGGAAGGAGAGACATGCTGACAAAGGAAGTTCAGGACAATTGCCCAGCGGGGATCCAGTGTGGAAAACAGGGACTGGACACTGTGAATGGGCGTTGGCTGGGTAATCATGGGTTTTATGGCCTGGTATTCATGCTCCTTGAGATGGAAAATGCCCAGCCAATCTCGTGACATGAGATTGGTGGACCAAAGGAAGCCCCAATTGTCCTGGTTAATCTTGAGAAGCAGGGAACGAAGCTCAAGGCCAAGGTTTTTTTCAATGCCGGTGATTTTAATCATCCAGTGCGCCAGGGGCCTGCCTTCCAGGCAGGGTTGACCTACCCCGTTTTCAAAAACCGCGAGGGAAAGCTTGTCCGCAATGGTTGGGGCCAACTTGCCAACTTGCATGCAGAAATCCGGATCGCCGTGCTCTTTTTGAAGGTCTTCCGCTGTCAGGACCAGCGGGGCGCTTGAAACCAACTGGTCCGGCTTTTTCAACCGCCCGCCAGTGGCATCAAATGTAATGACGGGGTCAAGTTGCTGAACCAGATCGCTTGATGGCATGGCACTGTGAAGAATGGTGCAACCCAGCCTTTTTGCTTCAGCTTGCAAGTGCATTTCCAGTTCACACAGGGTCCAGGGCACAAAAGGGGTGGAACCGAGCCCACGTGTGGCGCCTGGCAGAAAAAGCGAGAGCCTGGACACAGGCAGATTCAATGGCCACGCACGGACATAAGGTGCTGCTATTCCTTCCTGGATGATCCGATTGTCGAGCAAGGTGACTTCAAAACGCTCGCCATACTTACGTTTCCAACCGATGGCCAGCATCATTCCCGCCGGGCCTGCGCCCAGGACAAGGACATTTCGCAATGCTGTGGAAAACCTTGCAGGTCCTGGAAAGCATGAATCGGGGGCGGCCCGAGGCAATGCGGCGTTTTCGGGGCCGGGAACCAGAGAAGGCCGGGGAAGGAGGTATTGATGTTCGGTGGCCAACGCGTGCAACCAGCCGTGCATGGCGCAGGGAAAAGCGATGCCGTGATATAGATCCATCCAGGCCTGGATTACAGGCTCTGGATTGAAACAATCGGATTGAATGGTGAACATGCGCTGTGGCAACAAACAGGAAACCTGGAGTTTTCTGTGTTGCACACAATAAACAAAGGTTCCTCTCGCTGTACGGCCTGTTCACTGCCGGGCACAAGGGCCCGGGCCTTTCCCTGATTTACTTCACATTGAAATATTGACTGCTTGGGTGGCTGAAGTAAAAGCCACTAACGCTGGCTGCAGGCATCATGGCGAAGTTCTCGGTCAGGGACATGCCGATTTCTCCGCAGTTCATGACGTCGAACATAGTGGCCTTGATGGCGTGTTCCGGACAGGCGGGGTAACCCGGCGCAGGACGGATGCCCTGGTATTTCTCAGCGATCAGGTCTTCGTTCGGCAAGGCCTCGTCGGGCACATAGCCCCACAGGTCTTTGCGCACGCGCTGGTGAAGACATTCTGCGAATGCTTCAGCCATGCGGTCGGCCAAGGCCTTGAACATGATCGAACTGTAATCGTCGAGTGCCGCCTGGAACTGCGCTTCTTTCTTTTCCACACCGATGCCCGCTGTGACAGCAAACAGACCAATGTAGTCGTCGCTCTGCCCTTTGGGCGCAATGTAGTCAGCCAGTGACTTGTTGGCCACACCTTCGCGCTTCAATCCCAGTTGCCGCAACGGGTTATAGGTGAACAGCACTTTGCTGCGCGTGTCATCTTCGTACACCTCAATGGTGTCGTCATCTACCGTGTTTGCGGGGTAAAACGCCACGGCGGCGTTGGCTTGCAGCCAGCGGCCTTCGATGCATTTTTTCAGCATGTCCTTGCCATCGGCAAACACCTTGCGGGCGGCTTCACCCACCAGTTCATCTTCCAGTACGCGAGGGTAACCGCCATGCAGGTCCCAGGTCTGAAAAAATGGGGTCCAGTCGATGTAATGTGCGATGTCGGCCAGGTCGTAGTTCTTGAAATAGCGTTTGCCAATGAATTTCGGCTTGGGTGGGGTGTAGTTGGCCCAGTCGATTTTGTGCTTGTTGGCGCGGGCCTCTTCCAGCGACACGGTGGGCGCAGCCTTTTTGTTGGCATGCTGTTCGCGAACGCGTTCGTATTCGGTTTTCAGCTCAGCCTTGAAGGTGTCGGCCGATTCATCCGACAACAAATTGGACGCCACGCCGACAGACCGACTGGCATCTGAAACATACACAGTGGGGCCTTCATAATGCGGCGCGATTTTAACAGCGGTGTGCACGCGGCTGGTGGTGGCACCACCAATCAGCAGTGGAATGCCACGGTCGCGGAAATACGGGTCGCGTTGCATTTCAGCTGCAACGTAAGCCATTTCTTCAAGCGAAGGCGTAATGAGGCCGGACAAGCCGATGATGTCGGCATTGATTTCCTTGGCCTTGGCCAGGATTTGCTCGGCGGGCACCATCACGCCCATGTTTTCGACTTCAAAGTTGTTGCACTGTAGCACCACGGTGACAATGTTCTTGCCGATGTCGTGCACATCGCCCTTGACGGTGGCGATCAGTATTTTCCCCTTGGCCTTGGCGTCGCCACCGGCGGCCACCAACTGCTTTTTCTCTTCTTCGATGTAGGGGATGAGGTGGGCCACCGCCTGCTTCATGACGCGGGCGCTTTTCACCACCTGGGGCAGGAACATTTTGCCGGCACCGAACAGGTCACCGACCACGTTCATGCCGTCCATCAGCGGGCCTTCAATGACATTGATGGGGCGACCACCGCGTGCTGAAATTTCAGCGCGGCATTCTTCGGTGTCTTCCACAATGAAGTTGGTGATGCCGTGAACCAGGGCGTGGGCCAGGCGTTTTTCAACAGGCTGGTTGCGCCATTCCAGGTTTTCTTCGACTTTCTTGCCGCCGGCCTTTAGGGTTGCGGCGAATTCGATCATGCGCTCGGTGGCGGTTTTGCCGAAATCGGGGTCATTGGCAGGCAGCGTGGGCTGGCGGTTCAGCACAATGTCTTCAACGCGGGACTTGAGTTCGGGTTCCAGGTCGTCGTACACGCCCATCATGCCGGCATTCACGATTCCCATGGTCATGCCATTCTTGATGGCGTGGTACAGGAATACCGTGTGAATGGCTTCACGCGCGGGTTCGTTGCCGCGGAAGCTGAAGGACACGTTGGACACGCCACCGGAGATTTTGGCATGGGGAAGGTTTTTCTTGATCCAGCCTGTGGCTTCGATGAAGTCGTTGCCGTAGTTGTCGTGCTCTTCAATGCCGGTTGCGATGGCAAAAATGTTGGGATCGAAAATGATGTCTTCCGCGGGGAAGCCCACTTCATTGACGAGGATGTTGTAGGCGCGTTCGCAAATTTCGGTTTTGCGTGCAAACGTGTCGGCCTGGCCTTTTTCATCAAAGGCCATGACGATGACGGCTGCACCATAGCGCTTGCACAGGCGGGCCTGGCGCTTGAATTCGTCAACCCCTTCCTTCATGGAAATGGAGTTGACCACGGGCTTGCCTTGCACGCATTTAAGGCCAGCCTCGATAACGTCCCACTTGGATGAGTCGATCATGACGGGCACGCGGGAAATGTCCGGTTCCGAGGCCATGAGGTTCAGGAACTTGACCATGGCGGCCTTGGAGTCGAGCATGGCTTCGTCCATGTTCACGTCCACGATTTGTGCGCCGTTTTCAACCTGCTGACGGGCCACGCTGAGTGCTTCGTCGTACTGCTCGTTCAAAATCATTCGGGCAAAAGCCTTGGACCCGGTGACGTTCGTGCGCTCGCCGACGTTGATGAACAGGCTGTCGTCGTCAATGTTCAGGGGCTCCAGGCCAGACAGGCGGCACTTGGGTGCGATGGTGGGCACGGTGCGGGGCTTCTGGTTTTCCAGTGCCTTGGCAATGGCGGCGATGTGGTCGGGCGTGGTGCCGCAGCAACCGCCAGCAATGTTCAGGAAGCCGGATGCGGCAAATTCATTGACCAGGCTGGCCGTGATTTCCGGTGTTTCGTCAAAGCCGGTGTCGCTCATCGGGTTGGGCAAGCCGGCGTTGGGATACACGCAGATGGGCACGTCGCAGATTTTGGACAGTTCAGCCACATAGGGGCGCATGAGCGAAGCACCAAGGGCGCAGTTCAGGCCGATGGTGATGGGCTTGGCGTGGCGAACCGAGTTCCAGAAAGCTTCAACGGTTTGGCCTGACAGCACGCGACCGGACGCATCGGTGACAGTGCCGGAAATCATGATGGGCAGCTTGTTGCCGGAGTCTTCGAAATACTGGTCGATTGCGAACAACGCGGCCTTGGCGTTCAGGGTGTCGAAAATGGTTTCGACCAAAAGCAGGTCAACGCCACCTTCCACCAGGCACTGGGTTTGGTGGTAGTAGGTTTCAACCAGTTGATCGAACGTGACGTTGCGCGCGCCGGGGTCGTTCACATCGGGGCTGATGGACGCAGTTTTTGGCGTGGGGCCGAGTGCGCCAGCAGCAAAGCGGGGTTTCTCGGGCGTGGAATACTTGAGGCAGGCTTCTTTGCAGAGGCGGGCGGCTTCGCGGTTCATCTCGTCAACGAGGTGTTCCATCTCGTAGTCGGCCTGCGCAACGGTGGTGGCACCGAAGGTGTTGGTTTCCAAAATGTCGGCACCGGCAGCCAGGTACTGCTCATGGATTTCGGTCATGATGGCAGGCTGGGTGAGCACCAACAACTCGTTGTTGCCCTTGATGTCGCGGTGGAAATCCGCGAAACGTTCGCCCCGGAAATCGGCTTCCGTGAGTTTGTAGCGCTGAATCATGGTGCCGGTTGCACCATCCAGAATCAGGATGCGTTTTTGGAGTAATTCACGGAGTTGGGCTTCGACTGCAGGGCCGTTGGCCACCAGTGAGGTGGGGTTGGCAGACGAAGAAGCGGAGCGCGTGTTCATCGCGGGGCCTCTATTTGATGCAAGGGTTTGAAAACAGGCTGCATTTTAGCAGGGAATTGGCGGCAGGCGTGGTGAATTCACGCTCTAAAGCCGGTAGTGGGCGTATGGCCTTCTTTGGTTTGCAAGGCACATGCCCTTCTTCAGTTTGCAAGGCACATGCCCTTCTTCAGTTTGCAAGGCACATGCCCTCTTCCGCCAGAAAGCCTGACATCCCCCTTGTTGTTGAATTCCACGACCTAAGCGCCCCCGCTAAAAAGCGGGCGGACTGCGCTTTCGGCCTCCAGCCGAACGGACGAGGAATTCAACACAAGGGCAGGCTTTCTTGAATGGCGGTGCAAGGGCCATGCTGCCTTTGCAAACTCGAAGGACAGCGCCTGCGACTTTTGGGGAATGATATGCGACTTGCAACCGTTGGTGAGAAGCAACCGCTAACCGGCGTTAGTTCGCAGCCTGAGAGGAGTTCACCACCACCTGCTCCATAACCAGCGCAGGTTCGCAGCCTGCGAGGTGTTCGATTGCTGCATCATCTTGCCGATTCGGGGCAAGGCGAGATGCGCGGCAATGAACACCGACCCAAGGCATGCGCCACGAAAGCCGTGATGAGCGGCAACGAACACTAAAAAAAGGCCTGCTCAACATGAACCACGCAAGATGCAATCTGTAGTAAAAGGTGCGTAAAATCAGGCCCTTCAGCCACACGTTCATGCAGCACAGATGTTTCAAAGCCTACGCCAGTATCTAGTTCGAACCAGCAGCGTTGCATTGCTTGCACTGACCTTGTCGGGCTGCGCGATTGTGAGCGTGGGCTCGGTCAGTTCGGAAGATTACCTGTCGGCCCGCCGTGGGGATGTATTGACCACGGGAAAGCTGAGTGCCTCTGCACGCACGGCTTTGCAGGTGGTAGGCATTGATGAGGCACGCTGCAACAGCAATATTCTGGCCTGTCGAAAGGCCTTGATTGCATCGGCTGGACTGGGGGACGAGCAGAGACTGTCGGCTTTGTCAGAGCTTTGGCTTCAGGAAGCGCTTCAATACGAGGAAATGCAAAAGCTTGAACCGGTGAATGACACGCTGAAAGCGGCCACCTTGTCGGCCTATATTGAAAGTGCCCGCCACGCCTACGCCTACCTGTTTTTTACGGACCGCTCCCCTGATTTACGGGCTATGGAAGACCGGCAGGCGCAGGTTCGGGACTATTACAACTTTTCCACACAACAGGCTGTGGTTGGGTTATTCAACCGGTACAGGAACCAGCTTGAAAAATCGGTTTCTCAAGAAAAAACCTATTTGCTGGACTTTTCACCCTGGAAAGTCAGCGGCAGCACGGAAGGCCTCAGCCTGAGCAACAAGGGCCAGTTGCCCAATGAGCTTGTTGCGGCGTCGGCACTCACTTTCAAAGGGCTGCGCAACCAGTACCGGCGGGATGGCCTGGGCGCTGAACTGGTGGCGGTGTTTGCCAGCAGTGTGGTGAAGCAGGAAGACGAAAACAAGCCCTGGAGTGAAACGCCTTTTCCATCGGTGACGGTGATGCTGCGCTTTCCCGGTAACAGCATTGAATCAGTGCTGGCCGGAAACCAGGTCGAATTGCAGGGCTTTGACCCGCACAAGAATGTGAGTGTGGATGTTCGTGGCATTCGGGTACCGCTTGCGGCCAATTTCACATCCGGGTACGGGTTGTGGCTTGCCCGCTCGGGCTTTGCACAGGAAAGTTTGTTGTCCTTGATCGGGCGAAGTGAAACCCTGGACAAACCACGCATTTATTTGATGCAGCCTTTTGACCCCAACCGCCGGGTGATTCTGATGTTGCACGGCTTGGCCAGCAGCCCGGAGGCGTGGGTGAATGTGGCCAACGAGGTGTTGGGCGATGAGGAATTGCGGCAGAATTTCCAGATTTGGCAGGTGTATTACCCCACCAACCTGCCCCTGCCATTCAACAACCGGGAAATTCGCGACGCGGTGGACGCGACCCTGAAAAACTTTGATCCACAGGGAAACCGCAGAGCTTCCCGGGACATGGTGCTGATTGGGCACAGCATGGGCGGCGTGTTGGCGCGCTTGATGGTGTCGGACTCGGGCGACCAGTTGTGGGAATCGGTTTTGGATCGCTACAGCATTTCCCGCCACAGGGAGCAACGGTTGCGCCAGAAAATCGAGCCCTATGTGATTTTCAAGGCCATGCCGCAACCCACACGAGCCATTTTTATTGCGGCGCCCCACCGTGGGACGCCCTATGCAGAGAACCGGTTTGCGCGTTTTATATCTGGGTTAATCCGCCTGCCCGCCACGGTGTTGAGCAGGGTAACGGAAATTGGGCAACTGCTTGTGAATTCTGACAATGCATCAGACGAGCCCCTGGTGGGCGCCATCAACAGCATCAAGAACCTGAGCGACCAAGACCCCTTTGTGCAAGAGTCGGCAAAATTGCCGATTTCGAACAAAGTGAAGTTTCATTCCATTATGGGCAATGACACGCCGAAATTGACACTGGAGGACAGCAGCGATGGCGTGGTGCCGTATGCCAGCGCAAAGCTTGAGGGTTCTGCCTCGGAATTGGTAGTCGATTCCTGGCACAGCGTGCAGGAGACACCTGAAGCCATCGTAGAAGTTCGCCGAATACTGCGTGAACATCTGGATTCTTTGCAGTAAGTGATGTCGCGCAATTCAACCATTGATATTTTAAAAGCATTTGCATCACAAGTCATTGTGATGCACCACCTGTTGCTGTACACGCCAATGTCGCCTACTTTGCAGGCAGAGTGGCCAGCACTACTGGGCTTTATCGCCGATGAAGGACGGTACGTGGTGCAGATTTTCCTGGTGATCGGCGGTTACCTTGCGTGCCAGTCATTGTTCAGCATGCTGCAACAAGACCGCTTGGTGGCCCCTTGGCGCTTGCTGAAAAAGCGCTATGTGCGCCTGGCCAAACCGTTTTGGGTAGCAATTGCCGTGGCTGTGATACTGAGCTGGCTGGCGGGGAAAGTTGCTGTGCACGATGAAGTGTCTGATTTGCCAGGTTTGATGCAGTTGCTGGCCCATGTGTTTTTGCTGCACGACGTGGTGGGTGTGGAAGCCTTGTCCGCAGGCGTGTGGTACGTGGCCATTGACCTTCAACTGTTTGCATTGATGGTTTTGATGGCGTGGTTAAGCCAGCGACTGGGAAAAACCAGCTGGATACAGCCTGAATATGCCTTGTTATTGCTGGCTGGTGCAATGGCAGTGTCGTCGCTGTGGTGGTGGAACCTGCATGCGGGGCACGACGAATGGGCCTGGTATTTTTTCGGGTCTTATGGCTTGGGGGTGATTGCTTACTGGGCGCAGCGTGACGGTAAAGTTGGCATAGGCAGTGTATTGATTGCAGGACTGTTGAGCATGGCCCTGTGGATTGAATGGCGCGAACGCCTGTTGCTGACCGGGTTGACCGCCCTGCTTTTACTCAACAGCTCTCGCCTGGAGCAACTTGTGGCAACACTGGCTCGCGGCCCGATACGATGGCTGGGCGATATTTCATACTCTGTATTTTTGATTCACTACGGCATTGCGGTGTTCGCAAGTTCAGTGGTAATTGCCTTGAACCTTCAAGGCATGCTGTCGAACTTGCTGGCCTTTGTGGTTACTTGGGCGATCAGCATATTGGCAGGATGGGTGTTGTATCGGGTGGTTGAGCAGGGCGATACGTTGCCAGCGCAGTGACAAAGACACAGAGCACAATGCCTGTCACAGAGATTATCCACCCGAGTCAGCTAATCCGAAATTGCGCCCAACACACAGAACGATTTCTGATTCAAACCCCACTTAATTGATAGAAGCAATCGTCAGCGGATTCTTGTTACAGGAGTTTGTTCTTGCGTATGCCACGTTTTGTTGAGCCTCAACAAAACCGAATATCACTTAAAGGAGAAAATCATGTCTGGAGCATCCATATCTGGCATATCAAGCCAAACTTTTGACGCACTCGCTGCTTCCTCGTTGGAATCTGCTTCGGAAGCGGGAGCTTCCAGCGTACGACAACAAGCAGTAGACGGTGCGGTTCAGACGCAGGACGCGATGAACTTGAATACGGCGGTCCGAGGGGCTCACCTTCCAGTCGAGGGATCGGAGACAATTTCTTGGAACCCGGGCGAGAAGGAGGAAGGAATTTTACGTGCTGAATCCGCGAAAACCGATGACGTGGCCACGTTTATTGAGAATGTAAAAAACGCGGTTGATGCTCTTAAACAATCAGACCCTGCTTTTGCCCAAGAACTAGGTGACAACTCGCCTTACAGCAATGGCAATGTAGTTGATAAGTACCTGACTAATATATTTGGTGATGTCGAGAAACAGACCAAAGTAGACGCGGTGGTAGCAGAAATGGATGAACTCAGAACAAAAATTGACGCCCTACCACCAGGACCTTTGACACCGGAAGAGGCAGCCATGCGCTTAAGAATGCAGGAACTTGACACTCAGCGCATTGATCTCCTTTCGCAATGGTAATTGATCACATTTGAGGGCTACGCTACCAAGAAGCAAACCCGATCAAAGAATATCACAGGGGGCAAGCAGACCCCCTGTTCAATTGCCTTTCCAAAACCTGTACTGGGCACTGTACTCCACCTCGGCCTGTTCACCTTCATTGCTGCCCGAGCACTTTTCTTTCGGCGCGGCGCCACCCTTGGTGTTTACGCGCTGAATGTAGGTGATTGCTGTCAATTCACCCAAGCCACCCGACACATCAGCCTTGGCCAATTGAAGGGGAATATTTTTTTCGCCATTGGGCGATACGGCCACTTGTGAACCGGTTACAAATGAGTCGTCATTCAAAGTCCAGCGCGCAGGTGGGCCTGAATAGGTTCCGATTTCCTTGCCTTCACTGTCTTTCAGCACGGCCTGCGGTTTGACCATGGTCCACTTGTAGGCGGTCAGGGGGTCTTTCTCTTTTCGGCACTCATAGGTGATGACTCCCTCGGCTTGGGCTTCAAGCACAAGCTTGTTGCCAGCCGCCACCTGGATCAGTGCAGGCAGGTCTTTTTGCGCTGGGTCTGTTTGGGCGGCGGCCGGTTGCTGAAATGCCAAAGTGCCGATGCAAATGGAAAGAAGTGTGGCGTTCAATTCGGGTTTCATGAATGACTTGCTCCTTGCGGGGTAAGTCAAGTTAACGTGACCCGACAAGGAATCGTTTACAAAATAAAGCCGGCAGGGTTTGAGCAGTATGTTTAATGGCATGAAAAACAGGGCAACACAGACAAGAATTTCTCAACTGTTTTGCGGCCTTGCAAGTTCGAAATTACTGCGGGTGGTGCAATAACCATCGCCCGCCAACTTGCCCACGGCGTCCAGCAAGTCGTTGGCAATCAGACCACCGCGCAAGGCAGCGTCATTGACCTCAACCCCCAGTACGTCCAGCAGCATCATGCTGCCGCCCATGGCGCCTTCCCCCACCAATTTCACTTCGCGCAAATTGCATTCAAAGCGCACCAGTGCGTCTTCAACACCAGGCGCCGTGACTGCATTGCTGAGTGATTTTTTCAAGCCTGCTTTTTCAAATTCGTCCACTTCAGGCGGGTAGTCGCCACAGCTGGTGTTCATGGCGTCCACCAGCACGTGGCTGACAATGTTCACCACGCATTCACGTGTGGCCTGCAGGTTGGTCAAGGTGTCTTTCGCAGCGCGGTCGCGTGGGTTGACCTGCACCACACACAACACAGGCGGGCTGCAACTGGCCACGGTGAAAAACGAATAGGGCGCCAAGTTGGCAATGCCGGTTTCACTGAGGGTGCTGACCCAGGCAATGGGGCGAGGCACCACCGCACCTGTGAGCAACTGGTAGTTCTCGCGGGGGGAAATTTTTGAGGTGTTGAAGTACATACCGGAGGCCAAATTTGTTGAATGAAGGGTGGATGCTTATAGTTTAGCCTCAATAAATACGTGGAGCGACTGAATGACTTTGACGGTGAAAGTGATTCTGGGCATGGTGCTTGGAATTGTGGTGGGCCTCGCGATCAATTTTTCGGGGCTGAATGCCGAGGGCACATTTGTACAGGAGTTTGTGACCAGTGGCCTGTTCCACATTGTGGGCAAAATGTTTATCAATGCGCTGAACATGCTGGTGGTACCACTGGTGCTGTTTTCACTGATCTGCGGGGTGTGCGGTATTGGTGATATCAAATTGCTGGGCAAAATTGGCACCAAGTCATTTGGCTTTTACATGTTGACCACCGCTGTGGCCATTGCCACTGCAATTCTGATTGCTGTGGGTCTGGGCATTGGCGAGGGGATGAATGCGCGCAGCAGTGCGGAGTTTTCAGCGCGTGAAGTCCCTGCACTGTCGGAGGTGTTGATCAACATTATTCCGACCAACCCCATCAATGCGATGGCGCAGGGCGAAATGCTGTCGATTATTTTCTTCGCGATTTTGCTGGGTGTGAGCCTGTTGCTGGTAGGCAAAAAAGCCCGCAAAGTAATTGATCTGATCGAGATCTTGAATGAAGCCATGATGAAAATGGTGAGCATCATCATGGCCCTTGCACCGTATGCCGTGTTCTGCCTGCTGGCGAAGGCCATGGCGGAACTTGGGGTGGAATTGTTTGCACAGTTGATCGGCTTTGTGCTGGTAGCAGGTGGGGTGATGCTGCTACATCTGTTTGTGACCCTGCTGATTTTTCTCAAGGCTTTCTCGGGGCTGAACCCGGTGACCTTCATGAAAAAAATTCGCAATGTGCAGGTGTTTGCATTCAGTACATCCAGTTCAAACGCCACCATCCCGGTGACCCTGCGCACGGTGACAGAACGCATGGGCGTGAACAATTCCGTGGCCTCGTTCACAGTGCCTTTCGGCGCCACCATCAACATGGATGGCACGGCCATCATGCAGGGCGTGGCGACGGTGTTCATTGCCAACCTGTACGGTGTTGAGCTGGGTATGACGGGTTACCTGACAGTGATCATGATGTCGGTGCTGGCCTCAATCGGCACAGCCGGTGTACCGGGCGCGGGCTTGATCATGCTGTCCATGGTGTTTGCCCAGGTGGGTCTGCCGCTGGAGGGCATTGGCTTGATTCTGGGCGTGGACCGTTTGCTGGACATGCTGCGCACGGCAGTGAATGTGAGCGGCGATGCAGTGGTGTCACTGGTAGTGGCCAAAAGCGAAGGCAAGCTGGACGAGGCGGTGTACAACGACCAAGCTCTTGAATCCAGTGACAAGGGCGGTATTCATGTCAACAGCGAAGTTGGCCGCGACTTTTCGCGGACCATGGCCACAGCCTACAAGGGCAAGTGATCAGGGTTTGAGGATGATGGGCTGCACCGCCGATTCACCAAGGTACACCGTGCCTTCCTGAATGGTGCAGGAAAGCGCCATATTGCGCTGGGCCAGACCAGCCAGAGTGGCGCCGTCTTCAACACTGAGTTGCAGCACTTGCACTTTGTCGAGTTTGTTCAACCAATCCTGGTTCTGCCTCCACCACACTTCAGCGGAGCGTGTGTAGCAGTAAATCACCACCCGGCCTGACCGGCCGCAGGCCTTCCGGATGCGACTTTCATCGGGCTGACCCACGTCAATCCAGACCTTGATTTCGCCGGTGGGATCGACTTCCCACACTGCGGCCTCTTCTTCAGCTGACAAGCCTTTGCCAAACTGCACATCTTGCCCGGCGTGCATGGCGAATGCCAAAAGGCGCACCATCATGCGTTCTTCGGTTTCAGAGGGGTGCAAGGCCAGCGTCAGCGGATACTGCGCGAAGTGGTTGCGGTCCAGGTCGGACACGTCCAGTTGAACTTTGTAAACGGTGGCTCGAAGGGCCATGGCAGCTCGCGGTTTGAAACATTCAAACCGCGATTATCGCTGATTACGGCTTCAATTAACGGCCCATGCGGCGCAAGGCTGCGGTGGAGAAGTCAGCCGGTGTGTACTTCTTGCCAAACTCGGCAAACTTTTCTTCGTTGGTCAAACCGCCCACCAGGTAGCGGCGGGACTGCAGGTCGTACAGCACTTCGCCTGTGCCTGCAAAGGTGGGCACGTGATAGGCCTGCACGCCATACACTTCACGAACACGCCACAGGGTGTTGCGGCTGTCATATTGGTCGGCATGCAAAACCGCCCAGGAGTCTTCATCAATGTAGAACACGCGCTTGGCATAGATGTGGCGCTTGCCCGGCTTCAGCGTAGCCTCAACCACCCAGACTCGGTGCAATTCGTAGCGCACGAAGTCGGGGTTGACATGGTTTTTTTGGACGATCTGGTTGTATTTCAAGGTACGGTCGGCAATTTTGTAATTGTTGTAGGGCACATACATTTCCTTCTTGCCCACCAACTTCCATTCATAGCGATCCGGCGAACCGTTGAAACCGTTCAGGTCGTCGTTGGTGCGCAGGCCATCGGCCCCAATGCCCGGTGAGTCATAGGCCAGTTCCGGCGCGCGAATCACGCGGCGCTGGCCCGGGTTATATTGCCAGGCCAGACGTGGTTCGGCCACCTGGTTGATGGGCTCGTGCACCAGTGCCACATCGCCTGCTGCGTTGGCAGGTGCGGTGATCTGGTTCATAAAGTACAGAATGCGGTTTTCTTCAGGGCTGTCCATGTAGGAGGCCAGCGCGACGGTTTCAATGCGCTTGCCCACCGTGAATGAACCATCGGACTGCACCGGAAAGTCTGCCGAGTAACGGACTACCGAGCCACCCAGGTCACGGAAGTTGTGGTTCCAGATGACTTCCACACCGCTTTTGGGCACAGGGAATGGGATGTTTGATTTCTTGATGCCCTGGACACCGTTACCGCCATCTACCAGCTTTACACTCGGTGCTTCAGCCTTGGCTGCGTCATACACCACTTGGCGATAAGCAGCAGTGCGGTGGGTTTTGTAGACGTTCATTTTGTAGGACGGATAACGCTTCATCATTTCCATTTGACCCGCCGTCAAATTGGCTTGGTACTGGGCCATGTTGGCCGAGGAAATGGTGAACAGGGGCTTCTCGCCCGCGAAGGGGTCTACGTAACCAGTGTCGGGATTAAAGCCCTTGGGTACGGTGTTCAAACCACCGGTCCAGTCGGGAATGGTGCCTGCGGCATTGCCTTTTTTCTCGGCCCCAACAGGGGTCAGGCTTTTGCCCAGTTCGGAAAGGTCATTGGCCTGCACCACGCCTGTGGCCAGAACAATGGCCGTGGCCAGCAAACCGGACTTTAACTTGTGAACTGCCATGTCATGTCTCCTCGTGTTGAGTGTTTATTGTTGGGTGTTCTGTTCTTGAAGGCACAGCGTGAAAACTTCGCCGCTGCGGTTGCTTTGACCAAATACCTTGGGACTGCAATATGTGGCCTGTGGTGCAAAGGAACCCATTACCGTATCCAAGTTTGCACCTTTTTCTACGTTTTGTATGGCTTCCTTGAAGCTTGGGTTGTGCAACATGTGGCGGTACAACAGCACCTGGTCGGGATACGGGCCCCAGGGCAGCCAGAGAAACCCGTTGGCTGCAGTGGCGTTGGCTGGGCGATCGGCCAGGTCAGAAATGACAACGGTGAAAAAGCCGTTGTCATCGAGCGGCACCTGGTAATCGGCTGCGCAATCAGTGTAGCGCTGGGTGACAAATTCATTGCCGCACAAAGACCAGTAGCGAAGTTGTTCCGTGCCGAATGGCACACCGGCCTGCCCACGGTAGGTGGGCGCTTTGGCACGAACCAGCGCAATGCTGCCGCCTTTTCGATCAAAGGCCGTGGTGGTGTAGGCGTTGTGAATGTTGCTTAAAAAACCACCCGAGCCTGAATCGACGCGCCCGCCCAAGGCGCTGGTGTCTTGCCCGATTGCGTTGCCAAGAATCCGGAATGCCGTGTCGCCCAAACTGAAAAACTTGCCAGTGGTGGGTGGGTAACTTGCCGTGGGAAAAGGCAGGGCCAGTTGGTTGGGGTAATCAAGCCCAAGCAGCAAGTCGTTGATGCCCAAAGGGGGCAAGGCACCGCCCAGGTTGGGCAAGGCCGGTTCCGCACAGTTGGGCAAGGTGCCCAGCTCACGGCTGCCGTCGGCGGTTTCAAGTGTAAGCGTGGGCAGACCCACGCCACCGTCCATGAACTCACCTGACTCTGACACATACACCCGGTACATGAATAGCGCCAGTGCATTGGGAATGTTCAAGGGACCCAGGCTGACGTTGCCGGTGTAGAAGGTGTTGGGCTTGCGGGGAGTGTTGGGGGCCGGGGTGGGATTTTGGGTGGCGTTCTGGGTGGGTGACGGACCGTATTCCAGATAGGCGGTGTATTTCCCACCAGGTGCGGCATTTTCGTTTTGAAATGAATTCACAGATCCGCTGTTGGGGCTCAATTCGACATCGGCCAGTGCGTCGGTGGGGCGTAGCGCCACATCGTAGGCGTTGTAGGAAAAGTAACGCGCGTCCGGGTAACGGCCATCAATTCGCAGGCGGGTTTGCGGCGACACGGGGGCTGCCGCCACCCAGTACTTGGCTTCACTGTCGGGAAAAGCGATGTTGGCCTTGTCGGGATCAGAAGCGGCCAGCCAGCCACAGCCGAGTCCCAGGGGCATGCTGGACGCGGAAGCCCCCATGACTTGGGCCAAAGATTCGCTGCTGAGCACATTGGGCGCACTCGATGGTGTGGCGGATGCTGTGGTGGAGGCTGTTGTAAAGGTGTCCTCAGACGAACAGGAGGCCAGAAGCGCGCACGCCATCCCAGCCATGACTACTTGTGAAAGTTTCACGCATGTCTCCCGATTTTTTAGTTATATTGTATTTAATCACCCTAGATTAATACCAAGGTATTAACCGACGCAAGCGGAAATTTACTCACAAAAACAAACACATGAACAAGGTAACCGCCCCTACCGGTCATTCCACTGATACTCGGGAACAGCTCTTGCGGATTGCATTGGGTGAGTTTGCCCGACATGGCATTGAGGGGGTTTCCTTAAGCCAGATTCGCCAGTTGTCAGGCCAAGGTAACCGGTCGGCTGTGCACTACCATTTCAAGACCAAGGCAGGCCTGGTGGAAGAAGTGGTGGAATTTGTGACCAGCCGGCTGGATGTGTTTTGCAGGCAGGCGCATGCCGAGTTTGCGCTGTCCAAACCTGAACACAAGGAATGGGTGCGCTTGAGCGAACTCATTTTTGACCCGTTTTTAAAGCTGTTCGCCAGCGGTGAAACCGGGGCCACCTGCATTCAGTTCTTATCCCGCTTGACCTGGCAAACCGGTGAACAGGGGCAACGCTTTCTGACGCGCTTTTTCAACCCGTACATGGCAGTGTTCTCCCCTGCCCTGCACCGCCTGCTGCCCCATTATTCGGAAGCCCAGTTGCGCTTTAAAATTCACCTGGCTGTGAACACAGCCATTCACGGACTGGCCGATTTTTCAATGGTGATGCACGATGAAGGCTTGCTGCCCCTGGTCAGCCAAGCAGATGCCCCCAAGGAAATGCGCAGGCTGTTTCATGATTATGTGAGTGCGGGTTTGAGAGGAAATTAGGGGGAAAACAAGGGGTAACTGAGGGCGACTGAAGGGGAAACCAAAGCCTAAATCCGGTTTTGCCGCATGGCGTGCAAACGGGCCTTGCCCTGCTTCAGGGATTCTGTGTTGTCGATGAGGGGTGCCGCGTATTGGGCTGTGCCGAATTCAGGCAGCCAACGCTTCACGAACTCACCCTTGGGGTCTTGTTCAGCCTGTTGTTTCAGCGGATCGTAAACCAGCATTTGTGAAAAATGGCTGGTACCGGACGCAATGCGCACCTGCCCGTAATGAATCGCCGGCTCGAAGTCCAGAAACTGCTGCGCCAGGTACAAAGCCACCGGTTGCCAAGGCAGACCCAGTTGCACGCAGGCAAAAGACACCAGCGTGGCACGGGCCCGCATGTTCAGCCAGCCAGTTTGAAACAGGCAACGCTGCAAAGCGTCGATGTAGGGGAAACCAGTTTGCCCGTTTTGCCAAGCCTGCAAATGGGCGGCGTTGATTTCAGAGGGCTCACCCTGATAGAAGGCATCGGTTTCAAGGCCACCGTGGTTTTCGAACTGCTGAAAGTAGCCTTGCCGCCAAATCAGACGGTCCACGTAAAAGCGTGCTGCGTCTTCCACCTTGGCGATGGCGTGGGCGTCGCCCTGCCCATGCACAGTGTTCACCAAGGCATTGAGCTTTTGCAGCACTTCGCGGTCGCTGACCACACCACATGCCAGGTAAGGCGACAGGCGGGAACAACCATTCCAAGCCTTCAAGGGACTTGAAATTGAAAATGGATAAGACTTCAACCTGGCTGGTGTGAAAAACTTTGCAGCCACAGCACGGGCTTGTGTTCGACCACCTTTCATGCGCAGGGGTTTGTCATCGCCTGCGGCCGATGGAATTGCGCTGCGCTTTAATTCATACGGAGGTTTTGATGTGAAAAAGGCAGACAGATCCCGCCCTGCAGGGTTTTTGATGGGTTCTTGAGCAGCCCGGTCCAGGTAAGTTTGAAAACTCGGTTTTTCTGCAAGCGCACCGGAAAACGATGCGCCCCGCTGCACATTGTTCTGCGGCAACTCAATGAGTGCAACACCCGCGCTTTTGCACCACGCTGCAACCGCTTTGTCCCGCTGGTATTGCGCAAGCTGGGTGGTTTCCTGGTGGGCCCACAGGTGGGTGAATTTGAATTGCGCATGCAGGGCAGCCAGCACGTCCACTGCCTCACCCAATTCTTCATGCAGGTAACCGCCCACGGCGCGAAACTGCTGCTGCAAGTCGTCCAGGCATTCATGCAAGAAGGCCTGGTGCTGGCGCGCGGTGTGGGGGTCGGCAATGAGGCTGGGTTCGTGAATGTACAGGGGCAACACCAAGCCATGGTGTTTGGCGTTGCGCATGGCCTCGAAAAGCGGCAGGTGGTCGCTTAAGCGCAAATCCCGTTTGAACCACAACACCTGCATGCCACACATCCTATTACTACTTTACAGGGGCTGCAAAACCCCGGCGGCCAACAAGGCCAGTACCACCACGCCCAACACAACCCGGTAGACCACAAACAGGCCATAACCGCGCGTGCTGACAATTTTCAGAAACCACACAATGACCGCATAGCCGACAAAAAAGGCAATGAATGTCGCCAATGCCGTGTTGGCCGGGCTGACTGGCCCCGCCACGCCCCAGCTTTTGTACAACTGGTAAAAGCCGGACGCAAACACGGCAGGAACAGCCAACAGGAAAGAATAGCGGGCCGCAGCTTCGCGGGTGTAACCCATCAGCAAACCTGCGGTGATGGTGCCACCTGAACGGCTGACACCGGGAATCAGGGCCAGGGCCTGGGCGAAGCCAAACACAATGCCGTCGCGCCAGGTCATGTCGCGCAGTTCAGTCTGCCGCTTGCCCACCTTGTCTGCCAACCCAAGGATCAAACCAAACACGATCAGCATGAGGGCGGTGAGGTACAGGTTGCGCAGGTAGGTTTCAATCAGGTTTTGAAACATCAGGCCAAGCACGGCAATGGGCAGCGTGCCCACTATGACCAGCCAGCCCAAGCGGGCATCTGAGCGGGCATCCGGACTGAAGGATGCATTGCGCTTGAATGAAGCACACCAGGCCAGAAAAATGCGGGTGATGTCTTGCCGAAAGTAAACCAGCACGGCCAGCTCAGTGCCCAGTTGGGTAATGGCCGTGAAGGCGGCACCGGGATCAAGTCCGGAAGGCAGCATGGGGCCAATGATGCGCAAATGCGCACTGGACGAAATGGGCAGAAACTCGGTGAGCCCCTGAATCAAGCCCAAGATAACGGCTTCAAGCCAACCGACACCGTTGCTGGCAACAAACATGGTGAATTCCTGGTAACTGGTCAAATACGGAAGGGAAAGCCTTCGACACAACGGAGCACGCCGTTGTTGGGCCAATTTCAATGCGCCACTATAGCAAGCCTGAATGGGGGAAAACGTTTTTCTGAAGGGGAAACAGGCCTGATATTTAACAAATGATTACAAGTGCTTGCCGACATAATGAACAAAATCGAATAGAAAGGCTTGGGTATGGACAAAAGTAGAATTTACGTGACGCAGCCTGCGCTGCCGCCGCTTGCGGAGTTCATCCCGTACCTGGAAGAAATCTGGAGCAGCAAAACACTCACCAACAACGGACCATACCACCAACAGCTTGAGAAAGCCCTTTGTGAGTACCTCGGGGTACCCCACCTGGCTTTGTTCTGCAATGGCACCATTGCCTTGATGACCGCACTGAAGGCACTGAGAATTCAAGGCGAGGTGATTACCACCCCCTATTCCTTCGTGTGCACCAGCCACTCCCTCTTGTGGAACGACTTGCAACCCGTGTTCGTGGATGTGGACCCAGTGACATTGAACCTGGACCCCCGCCGAATCGAAGAAGCCATCACGCCACAGACCAGCGCCATTTTGCCGGTTCACTGTTACGGCCTGCCGGCCAACACGAATGAAATTCAACGCATTGCCGATGTATACGGCCTGAAGGTGATTTACGACGCCGCACACGCCTTTGGCGTGAAGCAAAACGGCCAGAGCATTTTGAATGCGGGTGATTTGTCCGTGCTCAGCCTGCACGCCACCAAGGTGTTCAACACCTTTGAAGGCGGCGCGATTGTTTGCCCGGACGAAAAAACCAAGCAGCGCATTGATTACCTGAAGAATTTTGGTTTTGCCAACGAGGTCACCGTGATGGCCCCTGGTATCAACGGCAAGATGAGTGAACTGAATGCTGCCATGGGGCTGCTGCAACTGAAGTATGTCGACGAGGCCATTGAAAAGCGCCGCAGGATACAGGCCCTTTACCGGGAGTTGCTCGACAATGTGCCTGGAATTGAACACATGGCCGTTCCTGCCGACGTGGAATGGAACGGTGCCTACTTTCCAATTTTCGTGAATGCGCACTTTCCCATTTCACGGGACGCGCTGTATGCCCGGCTGAAAGAACATGGCATCAATGGTCGCCGTTACTTCTTTCCACTGATCAGCAGCATGCCCATGTACCGCGGCCTGCCATCGGCCAACCCGAAACGGCTGCCCAATGCACATGCCGCCGCTGACAAGGTGCTTTGCCTGCCCATTTATCCCGACCTGCCGCTTGAAGACGTAGCCAGAATTTGCGTCATCATTGATGAAGCAGCCCGGGGTTGACCCATCAGCCACACCGGATGTGACAGGACATTGAATGAGTAACACGCCCCCTTCCGCACAAGACACGCTGGAGCTGCTTCTCAAGGACTTCGAGGCCATATTGCAGGCCGCTGAAGACCTGACCCATGACCGGGACCACCCACTGGAGCAACGCCTGCGAAGCCTGGACCAGCTGCGTGCGACCTGCGAGAACGCACCTTATCTCAACCTGCTTTCCCTGAACCGCCGTGAAACCCGCGCGCTGTGCACCCGCATAGCGGGCCTGTACACACGGCTGATTGCAGATTTTTCACTGAAATTCGATTTGCCTGCGATTCAATTGTTGTGCGTGCAAAAGCGGTTCATCAACCAGGTTTTCGAGGCCTCGGGCTATGCAAACCTGAACAGCCTGCTTGGGCTGGTGCGTCGAAAGGCTGGCAAGCTGGAACCGCGCAAACAACAGGCGTACCTGTCCAACCCGGCCCATGTACGGGATTTGATCGTGACCCCACTGGCAGACATTGACACCGAAAGCCTGGTCAAGCTGTCGCTGGAAGAAGGCGAAGTGGTGGCGCTGATTACCTTGGGGTTGTTGCTGGACCGTGCACCGCTCAGCGTCACTGGCGAAGCCAACCGCGTGTTCTTGCTGGAGCAGTTCAATCCGTTTGAGCTCCTGCCGTGTGACCCCCGCTACCGCCACCTGGTGGCCAATGTCTGGATGCTGTGCAGCTACAGCACAGCGGAGAACAAGCACCAGGTCAAGAAACACTTGAATGCCTGGTTCGAGCGCTATTTCAACATGCGCAAGCTGACCATCAAAACCAGGACAACAGCACAGGACACGCACACCAATACCAAGCCCACACTGGTCATGGTGGCCGAATCTTTTGGTTCACGACATGCCATGTTTCGCTGGTACGCGCCGCTGATCAAGCGCATGCGGGCAGACTACCGGATGGTTTTGCTGGCTTTGCCCGCCGACGTGGATGATGATGCACGGGCCTTGTTCGATGAAACGGTTGAGGTGCCAGCAGACGAAATGAACCTTCAAGCGGTGCTCAACGCCGTGTCGCCCGACATTGTGTACTTTCCGAGTGTGGGCATGCGGGCCTGGGCCATTGCACTGGCCAACCTACGCTGGGCGCCATTGCAGATCATGTCACTGGGTCACCCGGCCACCAGCCATTCGCGGCACATGGATGTGTGCCTGTGCGGCGACAGGTTGTTTGGAGGCCAGCAGTACTTTTCCGAAAACGTGATGGTGCTGGACACGGAAATTGGCAACCTGGCCGCAGCGCACCAGCACATCACCTTGCCAAGCGCACCGGTTTTGCCCGAGGACGAAATTCGTATAGCCGTGCCCTGCCACGTGATGAAGCTGAATTTCCGCTTTATTGCCGCGCTGAAAGAAATCGAGCGACTGGCCAACAAGCCGGTTCGCTTCACGTTTTTTCCGAATGAACACGGCGTGGCTCATGTGTCCACCGCCCAGCGCCTGCACGGATTTTTTCCCAATGCCGTGGTGGCACGCAGAACCAGCTATGAAAACTACCTGCAAATACTGAACGAACACCACTTGGCGCTTAGCCCTTTTCCTTTTGGCAATGCCTCGTCGATTATCGATTGCCTGGTGCTGAACCTGCCCATCGTAGGCATGATCGGTGGCGAGCCTCATGCACGCAGCGACTACACCGTGCTGGGCGCATTTGGCCTGGATGAATACCTGGTGGCCAATTCAGAAGAAAACTATGTGCTGGGTGCTGTGCGCTACATCAACCAGCCTGAACTGCTGGGCGAACTGCGCGACATGGTGGCTTCAAAAAACATTTTGGATACGCAGTTCAACGACGACAGCGCGCGGCCCGATGAAATTCGACGGGCCATTGCCTGGGCCTGGAACAACCGCGAAACGCTGCGCCAGACGCGCGCCACCACCTACCGCAGCGAAGGCCGTTGGTAAAAACAAAGACAAGAAGGTGAACCATGGAATACGACCACAAGGAATATCCCAAGCAAGTCGGCGAGAAAGACTACTGGGCGCAGGTCAAGCGCACGGTCAATGGCCAACCGGTTTCTGAAGCCGACATTGCCATGATCACCACTGCCATTCGTCAGGGCCTGCAATTGCAGGTGGGCGGAAAGGACAACCTGCTTGACCTGGGTTGCGGCAACGGTGCGTTGACGGCCCGGTTCTACGACAGCCTGAACGCTGCTTTGGGTGTGGACTTTTCCGAATACCTGATCGGCATTGCACAGCGGGATTTTCAACAGACTGGGCGCTTTGAATACCAGGTGGGTGACGCGCACGATTTTCTGCAAACCACACCGCGTGGCGATGAATTCAACAAAGTGCTGATGTACGGTTGCTTTGCGTATTTCCCTGATGCACAAGGCACGCTGACCCGCCTGCGTGAACGCTGCACGAATGTGACACGCGTGTTCATTGGCAACATGCCCGACCTTGCATTGGCTGAACTGTTTTACTACAAGGGGCTGCCCGAAGCCACAGAATTGCGCGACTTCGACAGCAAGATCGGCATTTGGCGAACCGAAGCAGAGTTTCGCGCACTGGCCAAAGCGGCTGGTTGGCATGCGGAATTTCCACGCATGCCTGCGGAATTTTATGCGGCGCATTACCGTTACGATGTGGTGTTGACCCCTGCCTGAGGCTGGCCATGAACAAATCACACATCCATGACTTGGCCCTATTTGGTGGCCAAAAAATGTTTCCCAGGCCGGTGTCCACGTCCAACCTGGTGAAACCCGACGTGGAGCAATTTCTCTCGCTGCTGAAACCTGCTTTGAATGCAAACGGTGAAAGCGCGCTGATCAAACAACTGGAAACCGAACTGGCCGAGTTTCACCAGGTGCCCCACTGCGTGGCAGTGTGCAGTGGGTTTTGGGCCTTGGTGCTGGCCATCAAGGCGCTGGCCATGCCCGGGAAAACAGAAGTGATCATGCCCTCGCTGACCTACCGCAGGTTGGCCGACGTGGTGGCATGGACGGGGCTGATACCCCGCTTCTGCGAAGTCGACCCAGCCACGCTGGCAATTTCCGCCGCCACGGCAGCACCCCACATTGGGCCAGACACCGCCCTGATCATCGGTGTGCACCCGATCGTGAATTGCTGTGATGCACCTGGCCTTGAACAACTGGGCGAAAAACATGGGATTCCGGTGCTGTTTGATGGCGTGGAATCGGTGTACGAAACCCTGAACGGCAAGAAGATAGGCGGCTTCGGTGCGGCCGAGTGTTTTTCATTTCACGCCAGCAAACTGATCAATGGTTTTGAAGGGGGGTATATCACCACCCGCGATGCGGCACTGGCCCGCACGCTTCGAACGCTGAGCGATCCAAGCGCCTGTGAAGGTGAGCCTCGGCTGTCTGCAGCTCTGCCTGGGGGGCCACTGGAGCCCCCTCCAGCACCTTCCATCGAAACCCGACTGCCTGCCGTGCATGCCGCCATGGCGCTGCAAGGCCTGCGTGAAGTGCATGGCCAGATCAGCCACAACCGCGAGATTTATCACACCTACAAAGCCCGCCTGGCCGCCGTGCGTGGGCTGGAGCTGCTGCAGTTCAACGAAGGTGAACAGACCTCGTTCAAGAATATCGTGGTGGGCTTGAACAGCGACTGGCTATTGTCGCGTGAACTGACTATTGAGGTGCTCAACAGCGAAGGCATTCTGACCCGGGCCTACTACAGTCCGCCTTTGCACTTGCGGCCAGTGAAATACCCCACCATTCAAAGCCCATTGCCTTTCACCGAGCAGGCTGCAAAGCGCTACATGCTGATGCCCAGTGGTTACCAGGTGAATGTGCAGCAGGTTGAACAGGTCATTGATTTTTTGAACTGGATTTCAGCGCACGCTGCGGAAATCCGGAACACTGCAGGTGAACGCCCATGAACAACTGGACGGAAGTGGAACAAAGTTTTCGCGAACTGTTTGCACGCGAGTGGTATACCAACCATGGGCCACTGGCCAAAGCCTTCGAGTTGGCCCTGTCGAAACAACTGGGCACCGAGCATGCCGTGTGCGTGGTCAACCCGGCGATTGCCCTGACCATGGCACTGGAAGTGCTTCAACTGGAGGGTCCTGTGGCGGTGCTGGGCAAGGAAACGCGCCACACCCGCAGTGCGCTGCACTGGAGCCAGGCGACTGTGCTTGAACCCCAAACACTGACTGCCTACCCTGCCGCATCGGCCCACCAAACTCCGGCTGCTGTGCTGTGCAACGGCACAGCCCCATTGGGCACCGCACGGGAATTGGCCAAGGAATGCGCAATACCTCTTGTACTGGACTGCACTGCAATTCACGCCCGCGATTTGCAGCCCTTGTGCAAAGCCAATACACCCGCGCAATGCGACCTGCTGATCTTGTCGTTTGATCGGGGACAGGCCATTGAAGCCCAGGGCGCGGCCTGCATTGCCACGTCCAACGCTGAACTGGCCGAAGCCCTTCGCAACATTCGCAGCAGCTATGGCACGCGTGCAACCGTGTCGGTTGTGAAAACGGCCAACGGACGCATGTCCGAAGCACAGGCTGCACTGGGTTTGATCAACCTTGAACGCTGGGTGAAAAACGGGGTTGAAGTGTGAAACTCGGAATCATGCAACCGTATTTTTTCCCGTATCTGGGGCATTTCGGTCTGATTGCCAACACAGACGAATGGGTGGTTTTTGACATTACCCAATACACCCCGAAAACCTACATGAGCAGGAATGAAGTGCTCAAAGGCAGCGGGGGAAGGCAACAGATTTTCGCGGAATTGTCCAATTCGTCCATTCACATCAAGACCAATGAAGCACGGCTGCGTGACCCGGATAAAACACGCATGCAAGTGCTGGGCAGCCTGACGCATTACCGGAAAAAAGCACCTTTCTACGAGAATGTGAAGGGCTTGATTGAACGCACTTTTGAACAACTGAATGCGTCGGATGACCCCGGTTCACTGGTGAACCTGAATGTCGCGGGCTTGCAGTGTGTGTGTGAGTATTTGAATCTGAATTTCAATTACCGGCGAGCCTCGCAACTGGATGTGCAATTCGACCAGCCCATGGGCGCGGGCGACTGGGCACCCGCCATTGCAAGCCAGCTGGGCGCAAGCCATTACCTGAACCCGGTGGGTGGGCGGGCTTTGTTCAACCCAACCCGGTTTGAATCATGCGGCGTGAAACTGGAATTCCTCAGTTATGAGGCTTTGGAATATGTCACACCCGGCTTCCAGTTTGAACCGAATTTGTCGGTGCTGGATGTGTTGATGTGGAACAGCGCGGACACAGTGCGTAAGCATCTGGCCCGCGCATGTTCGATCACCCCACACTGCCTGTCACCGGCAACACAATGCCTGTAATGTAACTTGAACAGGCTGCTGAAGCCAGGAACACATAGGCTGGTGAAATTTCTTCAGGTTGGGCTGGTCTGCGGTAATCGCTTTGAGAACCAAACTGTTCGATTTCTTCCGGGTTGGATTTGTCTGCAGGGTTCAACGGTGTCCACACCGGGCCGGGAGCCACTGCATTCACCCGAATGCCCTTGTCCAGCACATTGCTGGCCAGCGCCTTGGTGAAAGCATGAATTGCACCCTTGGTGGCTGAATAATCCAGCAATTTTTCGCTGCCTTTCAAACCTGTCACAGAGCCGGTGTTGACAATGGCAGCACCTCGCTTCATTTGAGGCAATGCGGCTTTGGCCATGTAAAAGTAGCCGTACACATTGGTTTTCATGGTTTCGTCGAAGCGTTCTTCTGTCAGTTCACCCAGAGAATCGGCATGCATCTGAAATGCCGCATTGTTCACCAGCACATCCAGCGTTCCGAAAGTTTTCACTGTCTTGGCCACAGCCTTGCGACAGAATGCAGGGTCTTTCACATCGCCCGGCAGCAAGACACACTGACGCCCTTCGGCCTCGACATGGCGTCGTGTTTCTTTCGCATCCGAATGTTCGTTCAGGTACACAATGGCCACGTCTGCACCCTCACGCGCAAACAGCACTGCCACGGCACGCCCTATGCCCGAATCGCCCCCGGTCACAATGGCTTTCATGCCTTCCAGTTTGCCACTGCCTTTGTAATTCTCGGCATGAAACTGTGGGGCCAAATCCAGTTCAGCTTCAATGCCTGGTTTTTCCAGATGGTTGGGCGACATGGGTGGAGCAGGCTGCTTTTTCTTGCCGGTTTGCACTGCGGGTTTGCATCTGCCCGCCGCTTTTTGCGGCTTTGCTTTTTCTTTCGAATCCTGCTCCCTCTGAATTTTTCGTTGGGTGCTGACCGTGTCTTTCACGGATTGAGACTTTGATTTGGCAGAAGATGTCATTCGCTTCTCCGGGAGTTGGGCGTTCAAACAACGTTTAATAAACGGGATTGATTCGGACTTGACTCAGCGACCTGCTCGCGTTGGATGAAGGTCGTGGGTTTGCATCACAGCAACATCATGAAGAGGGGAGAAAAAAACGTATGCGGGACAGCGCTGAGAGAAACTCAGGAATGCGCCTATTTCCAACCCTGTAGCCACTGCCCTTCATCTTGCAGATCGCGCCAGTGAATGATTTGCACGCGGCCGGAATGAATGGCCTCCAGTTCAAACTGTTCGGAAGGCAATTCCGGGCTTTCAGGTGGTACCACCGCCCGCACCAGAAAATGCAGTTCCTTGTTCACTGGCTTGACAGCGGTCCACTTGCTGAGCAACAGCTTCTTGGGGTTCAAGCGACGCATGGTTTATTGGCCCTGGGGTGATAGTTCAAGTTTCTGCAGATCAAAGCCCTGCGCGCTGAGGCGTTCAAGCAAGGCGGTGTAACGTACCTTGTCCACTTGCGGTGTACGCGACAACACCCACAGGTATTCCCGGCTGGGCTCACTGACGGCCACCAACTGGTATTCGGTGTCCAGATCAATCACCCAGTAGTCACCCCACACCCAAGGCAACCACGACAGCCATTCCGGTGCAAAGCGCACCTCGAGTTTCGGCGATTTGGCGCCGCCAATCTGGCGGGCTTCGCCCAGCGCCTCATCCATTTCCCCGTTGGCCAGTTGGCAGCGGTTCAACACTGTCACGGTGCCGTCCTGTTGCAGGCTGTACTGCGCGCTGGTGTTGCGCACACACTTTTTCTGAAAGCGGTTAGGGTACTTGGCAATTTCATACCAAGTGCCCATGTAGCGGGGCACATCCAGCAAGGCGATGGGTTGCAAGGGCATGGTGGGCTTGTCGGCAATTGCAGGCAAGGCGGCTACACAGAACAGCAGGGCAAGGACAAATTTCTTCATGGCAAACCTTTTTTGATTCCAACACATGCAACAGGACGAAAGCCGAAGGAGGCACTGATTTAAAGGTCTGTTCTCCCGTTGTGAATTACAACCCCATGGAATCATGGGTCGGGTGCTACCTCCAGGCAGGGCTCACGCGCTCTGCAGCATAACGCATCAACCCCTGCGCAGGTTGAAGCCAAGGCCTACCCAGGCTCGATATGCAGATTAGAACTACAACAATCACCGGGAAAACCCAATGACCACACGCTCACAATTCAAGCTTGGCACAGCCTTCCTACTTGCGGGCTCGCTCTGCCTCGGGAGCCCGGCGCATGCCGAAGACGGGCCCAACATTTCACCCACATTGAAGAAGATGCTGGGTGCGTTGCCACTGGCGGAGGGCAAAGAACAGCTTCAAGGCATGGTGGGTTCACTGAAACAAACCAGTTGCGGCGGTGGCCTGAAGGGCTGCTACTTCACCGAGCAAGGCCCGGTACAACTTTACTTTTTCACCAGCAGCACCGCCCAGCAAACCTTGTTGGTGGTGGTGGACAAAAAACTGGCCCTGCCCAAGCTTCTGAAAGAGAATGTGCAAAAAATGATGGGCACCACGTCGGTCAGCTCGCCCATCATCTCGATTTCCACCAGCGACTTTGCACTCGACACCGTCAAAATGCCACCCAGCCTGCAAAAGGTGGTGCGCGAAAAATACTTCAATGTAAATTCACTGGAATTTTCAAGTGGCGTACAACTGGCAGCGCGTGCTGACCTGGGTGGGCCCATCAAGCTGGCCATGGAAAGCTTTGGCGTGAAAGGCAGCGACCTGACGATGCGTGCAGCCGTCGTTATGCCCATACCGACCGACCTGGCCGGCGGCGCAGGCACCGGTGCGGGCATGGCCGATGCGGTCAACCACGGCGACACCATGAAGAAAGCCGGGGCCGACGCCGCTACACCCGAGGCTTTCATCGAATTTCAATTCGCGCCCAATGCCAAACTGGCATTGAAAGTGCCCGAAATGGACCTGACCGACGCCACCTTCTTCCTCAACAACTCGCTGACTTTTGGCTACAAGGGCAACGCTGCTTACCGCGCTGTGCCCAACAAGAAAATTCTCACCCAGTTTCAAACGCCGCTCAGCCCTGCTGGCGCCATTGATTTCCTGGACTTCACTTTCCGAATGGCCACTCCGCCTGCCTTCACGCTGGAAGACCATGCCCGCGTGATGTTCGCCATGGCCACGCCCGACCCCCGACTGGCGCAGTACGGTGGCGGCTTTATTCGCGACATTGAAAAATACAAAAACCTGTTGCTGACCGTGACCAAACCGCTGTCCGTGTTTCAAGTGCGCAACCCCAGCCCGGCACCGGAATACCGCTTTGGTGACAGCACCAAACCCTTTCCTGAAGATCCCAAGTATTTCAACATCGCCTTGCTGGGCCCTTTGGCCGACGGTGGCCCATGGATGCGGCTTGCGGGTGACGGTTACGTGCTTGGCCAGAAAATGGGCTGGCTGGACGCATCAGCCGGCCTGAATGGCCTGAAAGGCACTGCCGGGGAAATGATTGACTTGAAGCTCGGCCCCCTGGGCCGCGTGAAAATCAAGATGGCTGCCATGGCCGATGTGGGGCCCCGTTCACAGGAAATGAGCCTGCGGGGTAACTTCGTGGGCCAGGCCGTGAATGTGACCATGAGCGGCAGCACCCTGACCATTGAGGTACCGCCCAGTTGTGTGAATCCCTTCGAGATCAAAACCAGCGTGGCCATTGAAGCCAACACCGACATTGCGCAGGTGTTTGAGGGGCAAGGCGGCGCCAACGTAGACCCATCCAAAATTCAGGGTTGCATTGGTGCGCAGCTTGAAGCGGCTTACAAGAAAATTGCCGGCGAATACAAAAACCTGAGCGGCTACACTGCAAACGCAGCCAATGCGGAATTGAAGAAAATTGCAGACACCGCAACGGCTGCAACCCGGGCTGCAGAAGCGGAGGCCAAGAAACAGGCCGAGGCCGCAGAACGCGAATACAACAAGACCAAAGACGCTGCACGCAATGTGGCCAATTCCAGCACCAGTGCCGCCAACAAAGCATTCAATGATGCCGGCAACGCCTTCAAGAAACTGGGCAAAAAGAAAAAGCGCAAGCCTGCACCTGACATTCGTTTTGCGGCCTCCGTGTTTGATTGGGATTACTACTACGATGCGGCCCCTGATGTGGTGAAGGCCAATGTGGACCTGTCCACACACTGGCGCGACAACGGCTTTCAGGAAGGCCGACAAGGCAGCCCTGAATACAGCGCCTCGTTTTACTGGCGCCGCTACACTGACGTGCAAAGCCTGTGCAAGCTGGGCGACCGCATGTGTGTAACCCAACACTGGCTGGATTACGGCATTGAACAAGGCCGCCAGGGCAGTGCTGGGTTCAGCCTGCACGGTTACCTGGATCGCTACCGCGATTTGCGAAATGCATTCGGCCAGGAAAACTACGAAGCCGCCATCGACCACTGGTTCGACAATGGTGAAGATGAAGGCCGCAACACCCAAGCCACCATTGGTGGCGGCGGGACTGTGTCTGGCCCTGCCCGTGCAGGCGGCGGCGGAGGTGGCGCCTGGACCGACATGGACACCTGCAACAACCAGCAGGTCATTGGCTTTCGGATTGGCGCTGGCCGGTTGGTTGACCGGGTACAGTTCAAATACCCCAGCGGTTGGGCGCCCCGCCAGGGCGGTGGCAATGGCTGGCAAGCGGATGTGAATTTACCCAAGGGCCAATACATCGTGCGGGTTAACTACCGCAACGGCAGCATGGTAGACCAGGTCAGCTTCACCACCAACACCGGCAAAACCTATGGCCCCTATGGCGGCGGTGGCGGCAGCCCTGGGGTGTATACAGTGACTCCCGGCGAAAAACTGGGTTGCATGCGCGGGCGGGCAGGTTCATCGATTGACCGCCTTACATTCACCTCCACAGGGCCACGCTGATCATGAATACGCTCATTCACACTGCCCGGCTTGGCACATTGGCAGCCGCCGTTGCATTGGCACTTTGCCTTCCTCACCCCGCCCAGGCGGGGCAGGAAGACACGGCGAAATCTTTTGTCGACATGGTGAAGGAAGTGCCGCTGGTGCCCGCCAACCTGCGCGACTCCGACATGCTGGCCAAGGTGACCGAGGCCGTTCGCCTGATCAAGAAACTGGAGCTGCAGGAAGCCAATTTTTCAGTCAACGAGGCCCTGCAGCTTGATCCACGCAACTCGCATTTGCACTTCCTGAATGGCTTTGTCTACCACCTACAAGCCCGCCAGGGCGACACCCAAAAAGGCGAAATGGCGCTTGAAGGTTACGAGCAAGCCTTGCGCATTGACCCCAGTAACTGGATTGCCCAAGAATTCTTGGGCCTGGCCCACATGGACCTGAAGCAGTTTGAACGCGCAAAAGTTGCGTTTTCGGAAGTGTTGCTGTTGACGCCGGAAAGTGCTGTGTCCATTTACGGACTGATGGTGTCGGCGTACATCACTGGCGATGCAAAAACCGCTTGTGCCATGGCAGACGAGTTCAGGAAAATTTCAGCCAAGCCGTCACAGGGTTTTGTTCGGTCCAGCATTGCGGTGTACGCATCATGCGGTAACTTCATGCAAGCCGGTGAAATGCGCAACGCCTTGAGCAGCTTGACCGGCGCAGGTTCAGAAGTGGAACGGGCAGACCGCCGCGTGGCGCAATGGAAAAGTTTTTATAACCGGCAAGTGTCGCTAAACCAGCGCCCGGAACAATTGGCGCAAGCCTTCAATGTGCCTGTTGCTCCCTATCCGACTGCAAGCAGACGCCCGGAGGGATCGGCCGAACCTGTTGTACCTACTGCTGTGCCTTCTCTTGGTCCTGAGGAAGAAGCCGCCAACTCAGCGGTCAACTCCGCCACTGCAGTCAACCCCACATTGCCCAAAGAAGTTGTGGAAGCTGCCGCCAGCGGTCCGCGCATGTTGTTGATAGACGTGGTGCTGTTGTCAACCCAGGAACTGATAACGATGGCCAAAGGCGTAAATCTGTTGAATGCACTTACCCTGCAACTGGGCAGCGTGTCAGGCAATGTGGCAGCCTATTCACGGGTCAACAATTCCACGGTGAACAACGGGGGCGCAGCCCAGGTCAGCACAGCCATTACGCGCGCTGTCACCATTCCCGCCCTGTCGTATTCGCTGAACATTGCCAATGCCAACAGCTCCTTGAACGAGGTATTGGCCCGGCCCACCCTGGCAGCCATTGAAGGTTTGCCTTCAGAATTTTTCTCGGGCACCAATTTAAGTGCAGGCTTTGTGTCCACCAGTGTGCAGGGCGGTACCACCGTGGTACCGCTTGAAAAACGAATTGGCATCAGGCTGGCCGTCACGCCGGTGTTCCTGCCGCAAGGCCGTGTGCAACTGAAGGTAGAGGCCCAGCGCACCAACCTGAATGCCACCACGGAAAACCCGCGCGTGGCCTACCAGATTGAAATTGGCGAAACCACGGCCAACGCCAATGTGGTGATGAACCTGGGCGATACCTTGGTATTGAGCGGCCTGAGCGAAAAATCAAGTGCCACCAGCCGCGATGGTGTGCCTGGCCTGCAGGACATACCGGGCTTGCAGTACCTGTTTTCCAACAAGAAAACCAACGACCTGCAACGTTCAGTGCTGATTCTGGTGACCCCACGGTCGCCGGTTCAAATTGCATCGGCCGCCCAAAATGAAAGCGATTCCATCGACAAGCGAATGAAAAACCTGCGCGAGAAGTTTGGTTTTTCAGGCAGCAACCCGGCCAATATTGAAGCTGTGATGACCCAACTGGACTCGAACGACTTTTTCCGGGAGTTCCGCCAGGGCGATGTGTCGATGGAACGCTGGGAACGCATGCGCACTACAGGCGACCGGTTGAAGGAAGCGCTGGAATTTTTGTATTATTGAGCACCACATACCCCGGCCATTATGGCCGGGGGCATTCAGCCCAAATTAAACCTCAAGCTTAGTTGACATCCTTATCCAGCAAAGGGCTTGGACTGACGAACACGTTGATACTGCTGCGTTCGCCACTTGGCAACAAGGTACCCACAACCAGCGTGAAAGGCTCGTTCTGGCTGTTGGGTACGCGGCCAGAAATGACACCACGTTCAGCATCAAAGCGGATCCAGTTGGGTGGCGCGGAACCGTCCACCATGGACAAGCCTTGTACCTGGCTGGCGCCCACGAGGGTGTTCAATGCGATACTGAATGGAACACGGTTGTTCACCTGAACCAGCACTGGCACATCAAAGCTGGCCCCCATTTTTCCATCGACGAAAAACGCAGGCTGGGTTATCGGGAACTCGGGCAAGGGCGTGCCCTGCACGGATGCATACACATCACCCACTGCACCCGCATTGGCCAAGGCCTGCAAGGTACTCGTGGACACCTGCCCACCACCACCTGTGGTGCTGGACGCGCCTGCGCCCGCACCAGCACGCACGGCATCATTCGGGTTCACGACCACTGCGTCATTCAGGTAGCCGTTGCCAGCCTCCAGAACCTGTGCGGGGGTGTAACCGTCAAACGTGGTGACAAAGCGGCGGAAGTCTGGTTGCAGACCACCCAGACGGTCTTGCAAAGTCAGGTTGCTGTCATAGATCAACCAGCGGCCGGTGCCGGGCTGAACAGCATTGGGACCCGCCAGGTTGGTGAAGGCGGCGTCCGCAGCCAGCACAAGCGACCTGTTGTTGGCCGACACCACGGTGCCTGGCTGCAAGGTCAGATTTTTCGCAGACCGCACCTGCAAATCGCCGGTGGCTGCCAAACCGTTCAAGCCATTGACGGGGCGAATGTTGACATCGGCCGCGGAATAAATGTCGGTGCTGCCTGCGATGGTGCCAGTCAGGTTGGCGATCTGGTTCTGGCGGTTGATCAAGACCACATCACCAGTGCCCATGGCTGGTGCAGTGGTGCGCAATTCCAGGTCGCTTGCAGCTACATTGGCAGTGGCTTGCTGCGTTACCGCGCCATTGCTGGTCAACACCAACTGGCCTGTTTGAACACCATGGACAGTTTGTTTGGTGGTGGCAGGTGCTGGGTCTGGAAATTCGGTGGCCACACTGGCGAACACCAGCCCGCCCTGGTCACGAACGTTTGCATTGGGAGCTGTTACGGCCAGTTGACCGACATTGTTGGCCGCGTCCTGCAACACGATGTTGCCGGTGCTGACCAAAGCTGCTTTCTCAGCCACAACAGATGCACCCGCTGCCTGAGTCAGACTGCTGTTGGTACCAGTCAGCTTCACCGCCAGCGTGTTGTTGGTGGTGCCCGTGGTGCTGAGACCAGTGACCGTGAGTGGAGTCATGGCATCATTGGCCTGGTTGGTACCTGTGACAACTTGCAGTGCTTTATTGTTGACAAAGTTGAAGTTGTCTGCAGACGTGGCTGCCAGCGTATTGACCGAGTTGGCACCATCCACAAGAGTGGTTGCTCCTGTGGATTTCAGCACTGCCGAATTGGAAACCAAGGCTGCTGCTGCAGTTTGCGTCAAAGCTGCGCCGGTGTTGATGGACACCTGACCTGTGGAGTTGACACCCGCAAATGTGGTGTCAACCGTAGCACCCAAATCCCGACGGGCGCGGGTATCCAGCTTCACGGCGGTACTGCTGTTCAAGGCTACATTCTGACCAGCGACGGCATTGGCTTTGACAGCGACTTCATCGAGCATGTTGCCTGAATTGTTCAGCATGACATTACCGCTGGCTGCATCAATGTACAAACCACCCTGGGCACCAACTACACCGGTGGTTCCAGCATTCTGGCTGACACCGCCAGCTGTTTGAAGCGTCACCTGGCCGACAGCGGTCAATCCGCTGAGCGTGCCTGCATTGGTCGACACACCAACCACTTCGCCAATAACGGTTTCAGCGGTGTTGGTGTTTTTCACATGAACCGTGCCTGCGGCTGACCTTGCAGCCAAGGTCAGGAAGCTGTTGTCGCCACGCAATGACACATTGTCTGGCGACGGCACAGTGGCTGTTGCAGCAGTGGTACCAATCGCATTAGCGGACAAACCATTCGCGGTAATCACAGAGCCAGCAAACTGTTCAATCGATGTGCCGCGCAGGCGTACATCGCCACCGCCGGACGCAGTGAGATCACCCACTGTAGACATGGCATTGGCGCTGTCACCCAACGACACTTTTCCACTGCTGGTTGACAACACGATGTCAGCATTGTCAGCCATGTTGTCGGCCAGCAGATTGGACTTGATTGTGATGTCGCCCGATGTTCCCGCTACCAATTCGATATTCCCCTTCTCGGCAGTGATATCTGCATTTGATGCAATGCTGCCGGTGATGGTGTTCACGGAAACAGACCCGGAATTGTCTACAGCACCGCCCTTGGCCAGCACAGTGGAATTCTGGCTGATATTACCCGCTTCAGTTTCAAACACGACACGCCCACCGTTGGCAATGATGGTTCCACCGGGCAAAGCCACGGGGGTGGTTGTCGCTGCATTCGTGGTGATGGTGCCTGCTGCGTTGTTTGTGGTGGAGTCCACGCGCAAGGTGACGTCGGTGCTGGCTTCGAGCTTGTTGGAGACGCTGATGTTGCCCCCAGTGGTGCTCAAGGCAATGTTTGCCGCTTCGGTGGTCACAGAGGGATCTGATGCCAACACAGCACCTTGCACGGTCAATGCACCTGTCCCAGTGGACAAGGTGACATTGCCCGTCCCTGTCACTGCGTTGTTGATCCCAGCATTTGGATCATTGTCCACGTCGTTGATGGTCAATCCAGCCAATGCACCCGTAACACTTAGCGCCACCGTCTGTGCTGTTCCTTGTGCACGCACACCGGTTTCAGTTTTCAAGTTGGCTGGTACTGCTGCATTGGTTTGTGTGGTTACTGAAGCAACCGTCATGGCAGTGAGGTTGGTCACTGCGATCGAACCGTTGCTGGTAATTGCAGCCAGCATGTCGATCTGGTTGATGGCCGGATTACCAGTTGCGGTGGAAAGCGCATCCAACTGAATGGATGCCGTGGTATTCACTGCCAGACCACCCACAATCACGGGGGTGGTGTTGGTTTGTGTCAAACCGCCATTCAGGTTTTGAATGAAAACCTGCCCGGTGGTGTCGCTGGCCGTGACCCCGTTTACCGTGGTGGCCAGGGCTGCACCCGTGGAAGTGGTTGGGATGGTCAGCGAATCAATGGTGATTGCCCCGGCAGTTGCAGCACCACGCACAACCGACAAATCGCCGCCGCCCGTGCTCATGTCCACAGCCAGCCTGTTGAACTGGTTACCTGTCAAGGTGAGGTCGGAATTGTCCTGCGCGCGAACAATCAAATCCGCCGAATTGATGGTACCGATGCCAGTTTGGTTAACAGCATTGCCACGCTGGGCACTCATTGCGTTGAGCGTTTCGCCCAGTGCCTGGACTGCCACCAGACCACCGGGGTTGTTCAAGGCCTGCTGAATGGTCAAATCGGCGTTGCTGCCGTTGGTGGACACATTCAATACGCGGTTCGTTGCAGCGACAGTCTTTTGCGTATTGATACCCGATGTACTGGCTGTTGTACCCTGCAAGTTGCGGCTCACTGTGCCCACAGTCAAGGCTTGTGCATTGTTTACCGTCACATTGCCGTTGGTTTGAACGGCTACGGTGCTGCTCTGGTTAGGGCCCAGCAACAGCACATCGTTACCTGCATCCACCCGCACACTGGCTGCGTTCAGAGATGCATTGGTGCCTTGAGTCACCGTTGACGCGACTTCAATATTGGCAGTGCGGGGTATTGCACCTGGTGCACCCTGCACGGTCAGGTTACTGTTCAACACCACCTTGCCACCCGTGACTGCATCACCACCCCGGGCCAATAGATTCAATGGATCGCGCACCGTGGTTGCGCCATTGACGGAAATGGTTTTCGAGGTTTCTCCGGCAGCCGCACCAGTCACGGTGTTGTGTCCAAACTGACCGATGTTGACTTCACCTGCACCTGGAATGAACACTGCATTCGTGCCAGAAAACAGTTCACTGGCAAGGTACAGCGGCTTGTCAGGCGTGGTTACATTGTCTGACGATGGAGGTGTGGGCTCGGTGCCGCCAATCTGGATATCTGTATCGTGCAGGGAACGAATATTGACCTGCCCCGTGGTCAATGGGTTCATATTCATGGCATCACGCTGAGTGGTAACACGCAAGCGGTTTGTGGAGTTGTTCACAAACTGCATGGTGTCACCCACCAGATTGACATTGCCGGTGAAAGTATCTCCCGTTGCTGCGCGTGCAACGGTTTGGTCGCGGCGCTGACCGATTGAAATGTCGTCGCCGCTGGTGGCGATGGCGTAGCTGGATGTTTTGCCGCCAGTTTGACCAATCAGGGTGATGTCGCCCGTTTTGGAGGTGATCTGCGTGTCGGAATCCTTCAGGCGCACGCCCACGTTCTCGCCCACGTTGACGTTGTTGCCGCCACCGCCAGAACCACGAATGATGATGTCGCCATTTTCAGTGCGCACATTGGCACCGCGGCTCAGTTCAACACCGTTGTAGCTGGCACCAGCCTGCGCGTTGGGTGAAACTCCAGATGCGTCGCCTGTGATGGTGATGGTACCCAAGCCGGCAGTCACAATATTCACGCCAGCCGTACCGCCGCTGCCAATCAACACTGCGTCTTTGGGTGCTCCGCCCGATGTGGTTTCAACAAGACCATCGACCACGATGTCCTGATTGCCTGCATTCAGGGTGCTGGTACCAAACAGTCGAATGGCCGTGCCGCCTGAACCATCATCCACGGGCGAAGCACCACGCAGGGTGATGTCGCCGGTGGTTTGGGTCATCAGGTTGCTGGTGCTGGTATTCAAGGTGGTGTTTTGCAGCAAAATGCCATCGGTATTCTGTTCACCGGCCACGCCGTAGGCACGGCCGTTACCCATCAAAGAGTCACTGCCACCAGTCAACACAATATTGCCGCCGAAGGTGTTGATATTCACGCCACGCTGGCCTTCGAGGGCAATACTGCCGGAATTCGTAGCGATATCAGCTGTTCCCAGCCGGTTGCTGTTCAGGGTCACATTCAAGGTTGAATTGGCAGGGGTGGATGTTCCAGCCTTGCTGCCCAGAATATCGGTGTCGATCAGCTGGATTGAACGGTCCGAATTGATCTGTAAAGTTGCTGCACTGTTGTTCACCGCTGTGGACGTGCCCTTGATGATGTCAAAGGTACTCTGCAGGTAGTTGGATGTTCCAGACTGGCCAAATCCAGTCACGTTGATGGTAGTTGCACTGCTGTTGAGCACCAAGGCAGGACGAATGTCGCCGGGTGCACTGAAGGTGAGCACCGGGCCACCGTCGTTTTTCAGGTTGACTGTTTGTGTGGCAGAGCCTGCCATGGGGTCACCTAAAGACACCTTGCTGGGGCCATTGATGGTGATGCTGCGCAAAGGCTTGGCCACAATGCCTACATTGCCTTTGAACACCACATCGCCAGAGCGGTTGGTTGGCACAGCAGGATTCATCGGATCAACAATAGACCCGGTTGTGTTCAAAATCAGGGCCAGCGGCAGGTTGCCGGTACCCAATGAGTCAATGGTCGAGTTGAAGATGATGTTGCCACCGTCAGATAGTGCATTGCCACCGCCATCACGCACAGACTGGGTGTCCAGCGTGACCGGGTTGGAACCACTCAATGTCACTGCTTCATTGAATACGATATTGCCCGACGCGTTGGACGCAGGCGTGCCCGCATTGGGTTGGGACACTGATGTTGAAATCGGACGGGCTGAAGCCAGGTTCACAGTTTTGTCGACGAAAGTGACATTTCCACCGTTGGTACTGATGCTTCCAAAAATATTGACCTGACCAGTGGCTGCACTCGCTTCATTGCTGGTCGATGTGGCCTGAAACACCACATCCAGCGAACTGGTAACCCCAGAATTCAGCGCATCCGTTGCAGAAATTTGGCGAGACTGGGCCACTGTACCCAGGTTGATTGCACCAGGTGCAGTGAAGGTGAGTGAAGAACGCGCACCACCGGTTTTGGAAATGTCTGCGTCAATGTTGATGCCATCGGTACCCATTACCGTGACGTTCGCGCCCGTGGTGAGCGCGTTGGAAATGGTTGCAGCGTCTACAGTGTTGACTGCATCTGTTCCGCTGGTTGGTGCTGGGGCACCGTTGGCAATCGTGATCGTGGTGGGATCAAGCAACCACTCACCATGTTTGCCACTGGCAGCGCTGACATCCACTGCAGCCGTTGAACCGAGAGCACCACGCGAAGAAGTTTCGACAAGACCACCTGCACCACTGCCCGCACCCTTGGCTTGGATTACACCGTCTACACTGCTGCGTTCTTCGGACCACACCACTGCAGTACCGCCATCACCATCCACTGTGGCATTGGCCTTGACCTCGGCTGTTTTTTCCAGCGTGGTGCGCTGTGCATTTGCAAGCCTGGCATTCTTGCCCTGAAAGCCACCACCAATTTCAATGTAGCCCTTGCCGGCAGAAGCGGATGCATCCACCTTGCCCTTTACAACAACATTGCCAGCGGTTGCGGCAATTCGGCCGCCTTTCTCACCAGCACCCGTGCCCATGGCCAGTATCTGGCCATTCAGGGTGACGGTGCCCTGTGGCCCGCCATCAATCCAGATTTCACCTTGACGGTCAGAAACCGTGTTGGCGCGTACCACACCGCTTTGGTTGACAGCAGATGAAATCAGATCGCCAGCCTGGCGGGCGGTCATCCACACTTTGCCGCCATCGGCCAACAAGGAACCACTGTTATCAATTTGAGCCTGTGCGGCACCACCATCTACGGTCACGCCGATCAAGCCACCCTGTCCCAACTCTAGGCGAACTGAGTCACCAGCCACCATGGCAATCTGGCCCCCATCAGCACGAATGGTGCCGGCATTTTCTACCTTGGGTGCGACCAGGGCCACTAAACCGCCTTCGCGTGCAACGATTTCGCCAAAGTTGCGCACGGCACCTGCCCCACTGCCCTGAGTGAGTGCGTACTGACCGGAAAGAATGTCTTTGTCAGTCAACTGTAGCGATGACGCCACCAGCGCGCCCACGTTGACCTGTGCTGTGGGCCCGAACACGATGCCATTGGGGTTCAGCAGGAACAACTGACCGTTTGCCGTCAAGCGACCAAAAATCTGCGAAGGGTCTGAGCCCAAAATTCGACCAACAGCAATGGCGTTGCTGCCAGGCTGCAAGAACTGAACAGAAGCAGCAGAGCCGATGTTAAAAGTGTCGAACTGGGTGAACAGGTTTTGCGAACCTTGGGTCACGCTCAGCGCGTTGCCAATCGAGGAAATACTGCCGATGCCCGATGTCACTGTGCCGCCAGTGGGCAGAGCGTTGGCTGCGGGTGGATTCGCCTGCGACTGGTTGCTTACAAAAAGCGATGCAATCAGGAGGCCCAGAATCCTTGGTGTATGTGGTGTGGTCTTCATGGTCATGTGTCCGTAGTTGTCTGCGTGTGATGTGGTTTGTGCTTAGAACACAATGTTTGCGTAAATCAGCACACGTGCACTTTTTGATTCGCCGTCAGCATCAAAGCCAAGCGGACTAGGGTTCGGATTACTTCCAATTTTTTTGGCGAAGGCAATGTTCAAAGAACCTACTTCGGACTTCGCAAGGCTCGCGCCCACACCTGCGCCCTGTATGCCGTAGCTCTTGCCCATTTGGCGCTTTTGGCTGACATATCCGTAATCGTAGAAGCCGAATACATTGAAGTCACCGTAACTGGTCTTGCTGACCAGTTTGCGCAGTTCGAGATTGAGCAAGGCTCCGTCTTCACCAATGGCTTCCCCAGTGGGATAAGCGCGCACACCGTTGGGGCCACCGAGTTGGAACTGTTCAACCACGTCCAGATTCTTGTTGGCTGATTGACCCGAGAGTGCCGAATACAGGTTCCAGGTCCGGTCTTTGCTCAGAGGTGTCAGGCGAGCAAAGGCTGCATTGATCTTGTCGAACTTGCCCTGTGTGGCCAGGTCATCTGCCAGCACGGTGGGGGTTTTCAGGTTCACATTGCCAAGGCTGTAAGACACGCTCCATGAATTCTGCGCACCCGACATCTCCGTGAAATTGCCATTCAAGCCTATGGTGGTCAGCTCGATCTTGCGATCTGCTGTGGGCACATTCAACAATTCGTTGAACACATCCTTGTCGTCATACACGAGCGAGGCCTGAATATTCTTGGTGGCCGAACGCACAATCGGATAGGTGCCGAACACGGAGGCCACATTGCTGCTACTGGCAATATTCAACGGTGCAAACGCACCGCCAATGTTGACGTCAAGGTCCGCATAGGATGCGCCCAGCTTCAGCCCGGATGAACCCACTGGCGTTACACCAGTCAGCTTGGCGCTGCTGGATCCGCTGGTTTCAGTCAGATTCAGCATGAACAACTCACCGCGCCCAAAGGGACTGTTCAGGTTCAGTTGCGCGTTCAGGCGCCCTTCCCCGGAAAACTTGTTGCCATAGTTGTCGGCCGACACATTGCCGGTGAACAGGCTGTCTTCATCCACCTGTGCAGTCACAAAGGTGCTGCCAGGCTGCTGACCTGGACCTAGGGTGGTCGTCATGGATTTAATACCAGCCAAGTCGCCTGCAAGGCGCACGGCACGGTCCAGTTCGTCGTTGCGAATGGGCTGACCCGGCAACACAGCTTTGCTCAAGATGGTTTCGATAATGGCTGGCAATACTCGTTCACCAGCAGTTTCCACAATCAGGCCATCGGTGCCTTTCTGACCATCCACAATACCTTCCAGCACCTGGATCTGGATTTTTCCGGAATCGATTTTTTGTGGTGGAAGGTAGGCTTGTGCCAAGGGATAGCCCAAACCGCGAAGGTACACCGCCAATTCATCGGCCACGCCCTGAATTTGAGCAACTGACAGGTTCTTGTTGGTGTAGGGTTCAAGGATTGGGCGAATTTGCTCAGCCGACGCCACTGTCAATCCCTTGATTTCAAACTCGTTCACAGCCAGTGTTGGGGATATGGTCTGACCGGAAGCCAAACCATTCACGGCAACAACAACCTGTCCATTCGAGAAGGCTGCACGCGACACCTGAACCGAAGCATCTGGATGTCCGTTGTTGCGCAAATAATCGGCGACTTGGTGAACGGCCAGTTCAAATTCCGAAAACGACAAGTCACGGTCTTTCCAGGGTGACAGAATTTGATTGACCTCGTCAGCATCCACCAATGGATTGTTCTCGAACGCGAATCCTTTCACCGACAAGCGCAAGGTCGACAAATTGGTTTGTGTGCGCTGTTGATTGGCGCGTATGGTGGTTTTTTCCCGAAAGCGCTCGGGCAACTGCACCTGGTCACGTGCTGCAGCCTGCGAGTTGGCAGGCGATGCATCATCGGCAGAAGCAGGATTTGCGTTCAACGTGGGGTGGATGGATGCATTCACCATCAACACCAGGGTGGCCGTGACGACGGATTTTTTACTCTTGCTGTTGTATCGCGCTTTCATCGGGAGTAATCCAGTTAATTGAATAGGGTTTAATTAAAATTTGCTTCGCACTGCAGGCCGGAAGGGATCTGGCTGCCAGGATTCGGAACGGACAGCCGCACTCGAAAGGTGCCGCTGGCTGGGTCTATCACCCTGTCAAGGCTGGTCACTTTGCCACTGACTTTTTTGTTCAACAGGGGGATGGAAACCTCTCGCACCTGCCCCTGCTTGAACTGACCGAACATTCGTGAGTTCACAACCAGCTCGACATTCAGTGGGTCGATTGCGGCAATCTTGAAAATCTTTTCCTGCTTGACGAGGTCACCGCGCGAACGGTACTTGTCGACAATCACGCCACTGATTGGGCTGACAATGGTGCGCAGCTTCAACTGCTGTTTTCGCTCTTCCAGCTCCAGCTTGGCAAGGTTGGTTTCAGTCTTGATCTCGTCCAGCTCGTGATCCGAAATGACGCGCTTCTGGTACAGGTCCTCATTTCGCCGCGCCTTGCGGTCACCAAACTCGGCGCGAGCCTCCTGGGTTTGTACCTGAGCCTGCTCAAGGCCTGTGTTCATCTTGGCAATCACCTGACCTGCTTTTACAAGCTCTCCCCGGTCCGCACTGACCACTTCCAGCACACCATCCAGCGGCGTACCCACGATCACCTCGTGCGAAGGCAACAAGAAGCAGGAACTGACCTGCCGTGTTGCAGAACTTTGCGCCCACACACCGCCACTGACCAAAGCCAGGCTTGCTGCGAGCGCTGCTGATTTCCAAAAACTGCCTTGCATTGCTTTCATCCTGTTTAACAAATTCTTATTCCAATTGCCCGGAAAACGACAAAGACCGACGTGCCTGAAAGTCACTGCTGAGCATGCCGGCACGAATTTTTCTGTGTTGACGCTCAACCGAGCGCTGATAAAACCTGCAAACCCACAAAGCCAATTGGTTGCTGACGCGTGATTCCGGGAATCGATGCAACAATTGGCGAAGCATGTTGACGACAAGCGGAGAACGGCCCTGAAACAGCTCGTCCTCCAGTGACAGCATTTCTTCACAGGTACCGGGGTCGCCCTGTCGGGCACAACGGCCTATCAACTGTCGGTCAACACGCTTGTTATCGTGGCGCTCCGTCAAAATGACATGCAGGCCACCTGCCTTGCGCACACCATCGCTTAAATGAATGTCAGTACCACGCCCAGCCATGTTGGTGGCAATCGTCACCTTGTCAGGCTCGCCGGCCTTGGCAACCAACTCTGATTCTTCTTTGTCGTTTTTGGCGTTTAACACCTGGTGATTGACGCCTGCTGCCAGAAAATGGATGGACAATTCTTCAGATGCCTTTACAGACCGAGTGCCCACCAGCACCGCCTGCCCTCGGGACAAGCGGGCTTTCACGCTATCAACCACCGCCAGCCAGCGCATTTCGGATGTGACATAGACACGGCTGGGCAAATAAACACGCTTGTTTTTCAGGCGGGGTTGAATGCGGACCACCGGCAACCCATAAACCTCGCCCATTTCCATGGCGACTTCCTTGCAGGTTCCGGTCATGCCGGAGAAATTCAGGTAACGCCTGAAAAAAAGCTGAAAGCTGATTTTGCCCATGGTTTCTTTCTCTGGGCTGATGGGTACGCCTTCCTTGATTTCCATCAGTTGCTGCAAGCCCAGTTCCCAGGAACGGTCGGGCATGACACGACCTGTGTTCTCATCAATGATCATGATTTTCTCATCACGAATCAGATAATCCACATCGCGCTGAAAACCATAAATTGCACTAAGGGCACGCGTCACAATTTCCTCACGGCGCAATTTGCCACGCCACAAACCGCCGTATTCTGCCGACAGTTCTTCTATCTTTGCCTTGCCCAATTCATTCAAACGCGCAGCCTTGCCCAGTTCAACAAGGTCGTAATCCACGCCTGTCTCCAGGTCTTTTGCAATTTGCATCGCCTGGCGGTAGAACTGTTCCAACACGTTGTTGCGGGTTTCACGAGAAATGATCAGGGGCGTGCGCGCCTCGTCAATGAGAACGCTGTCCACCTCATCAATGATGGCGTACTGCAAACCGGGCAGCATGGTGGTATCACCATTGCCCATGAACTCTCGGAATGACATGCCCAAGGGCTTCATGCGCGGGCCCAGGTCAATGCGGTCTCGCAGGTAATCAAAGGTCAGAATTTTGCTGGTGCAGTACACCACATCGGCCCTGTATTCTTTGCGCTTTTCTTCTGGCTTTTGCTTTTCAATGATCAAGCCGGTGGTAAGCCCCAAGCTGTGATACAGGGGGAGCATTTTCTCAAGGTCGCGCGTGGCCAGGTAATCGTTCACGGTAATGACATGCACTGAATTGCCAGCCATGGCCAGGGTGCTCACAGCCAGTGTGGCAGTGAGGGTTTTGCCTTCACCCGTGTCCATTTCGGCGATGGTGCCGCGGATCAGCGCGTATGCACCACAGATCTGACTATCGAAATGAGCCAAACCTAGGGTGCGTTTGGAGTAAAGGCGGATCAGGGCAAATGCCCGCGCAGCCACGGCATCCACGGGCCCCTGCCTGCGAAGCTCTTTCTTGACCAGCACCAAAGCGTCTTTCAACTGCGCATCATCAAGCTGTTCAATAGTGGCGTAGGCCTTGTGAACCTGGGCCACGAAGCGGGCCATGTGCGCACGCCGTGACCACAGTTTGCTCAAGGCGAGGGTGCGCAGTTTCTCGAACTGGCGGTCCAGCCAACTGGATTCTGTCCAGTTTTGCCGCTGTGGATAGGGGCGTCCGCCCACCTCGAGTGCGTAGCTGTTCACAGGGCAAACCTCTTGAGGAATAGCTGACGAATGGTGCGGTACCACTGCTCTGCCAAGGGTTCGTCCTGATGAACAAAACGGACAAAAACCCGATTGCCCAAGGTATTGGGCATGTAGTTGTCCTGAAAGCGCACTTCAAACTGAAACAGCGGATCAAGCGCCTTGGGCCCGGTACCTGGATCAGACTCAGGGTCAAGACCGATTTCACCTCCCCCTTGAAGAGCCAACGCTAGACTGGGAAGCTGTTTGGTTGCGGACGGTACCTCGCGCACCATGGTGGCTTGTACCAATTCCATCGGGTTGTCGGAGGTCCGAATCTCGATGTGCTGGGTGTTTTCCCGAACCAGCGCCACACTGGACTGCGGCACGACGGTGATCAGGCTCAGAGCCTTTGGATCAACCACATCACCCAGCACGCTCCCGCGCTCAAAGTAACGACCGGGGAAGTCGCCCGGTGCATCCATGTAAAACACACCGATATTCGGACTGCGAATCACCATTTCGCCCAGCTTGCGCTCGAGCACCCTGACTTCTTCGTTGATGAAATCGAGTTCCGCCTGCACCACGCCCTGCTGAACCGGGTCGCTGGCCGAGGCAAAGGTGACACGCGCCGACAATTCATCTTGCCGCGATTTGGCTTTTTCAAGCTGGGTCAGCAAGTCAGGATCGTCACAGCGCAAAATCGGCTGACCCAATTCAACACGTGACCCATGCGGCACCAGCACGGAGTGACCAAAACAGTCGATGCTGTTGGTTACCCTTGCGTTTTCAGGCATCCAGATAATGCCTTCGGCCATGCTCCAGGAAGGGGCTGGCACCAAGGTAATCAGCATGGCGAACAAGGCGAACACTGCCGTGCTCATCGTCACGGCACGCTTGCGCACGCTGCGCAAAGACTGCCCGACAAAAAGCTCTTTCAGGACCCGGTGCAAAGGCATGATCAACATGGTCCACGCGGCCCACAGGGCCAGCAGCACACCTACAAAGAAATACATTTGTGCGACTGCGAAAACAATACCGAAGGCCACGATCATTCTGTAAATGAAGGACGCGATTGAATAAAACACCAACCATCCGGTTTCATTCTTTGTTGTCATCATGGCCTGGATGTCATCGCCAACCTTGAACACATGCCTTTGCAACAGATAGCCGATATATTTGTTGGATTTCTGGGCCAGGTTGGGGATTTCGAGCCAGTCTGCGAAAGCGTAGTAAGCGTCAAAACGAAGCAGGGGGTTGCCGTTGAAAAACAGGGTGGTAACACTGGCCAGTATGATCACTTCATGCAACAAGGCCTTGACTGGCCCACCGCTGGCGGAAGCCCAAACCCAGATGGCGATTGAAGCGACAAACATCTCGATCATCATGCCCGCCAGGCTGACCACGATGCGGTGACGCTTGTTCTTGAACATCATGGAACTACTGGCGTCCACGTACGGCACAGGAATGAACAACAGGAACATCAAACCCATTTCACGGCAACTGCCTCCATAGGCCTTGATTGCAATGCCGTGCCCCAACTCGTGAATGGCCTTCAACAGAGGGAAGGCAAACCAAAGCATGAGCATATTCTGGGCGTTGAACACGCGTGAGGTGATATCCAGCGTCAGGGGTTCCCAATTCAGCGCTGCCTGTACAACACCCGCGCAAATGCCAAAGAACCAGATGGCCATGATCCATTTGGCACTGCCACGTGGAAACAGACCGACCAAACCAGTCAGAAACCTGTCTGGGTCAACCAATGGCAACTTCAGGGCCAAAGGGTTGCCGACATACTGCTTGATCTTGGTAAGGCGGTTTTTCTTGCGCCGTTCCTTGATTTCGCTCAGGTCTGGGGTATTGCCGCCGAGCAGCAAATTGGTTTGGTGCAACTGGGTAAACAGGCCAATCAATTCATCCTGGGTAGGTGCACGATCACCCAGGTTTTCTTGCAACTGCAGCCAGATTTCTTCCACATTGCGGCGACCATCCAGTTGCTCAAGCGCTTGATGGGCCACGTCGTCAATGCGCAGCATTTTTCCTGATGCGGTGTCTTGAATGACGTACCACACCTCGTCCCTGTACACATGGCGCACAATTTTGGCCTGACCGCGCAACTGGGGCTTTAAGCCCTTGACGCGGTACCATGAACTGGAAAAAAGCGAGCCGGCCATGTGTTACACCCCGAACCAGGACCAAAGCTTCAGGCGCAGCCAAACACCCGCACGGTAGGTCCAGATCCATATCAAGCGGCGCTCGTCGATCTGGACTTTGGCTACACCTTCCATCCCAGGCCTCAAGCTGGCCTCGGATTCCAGCACGGCACCTTCCACACGGAAGTAATTCAATCCGTCCTTGACCTTGGCCACAGGAGTAATCAGCTTGACCTCGAATGGAAACTTTTCATTCGGCAACGCGGTGACGACCAATTCGCCCCTCTGACCTACTTGCAGGTGCGAAATATCCGCTTCGTCAACATCAAGCACCACGCGGTAGCCGTCCAGCGGCGCAAGCTCGAACAGGACCTGCCCCTTCTTGACCGCACCACCAAGGCTTTGTGACAAATCGCCCAAAGTGATCAGGCCATCAAACGGGGCCGTGATCTTGGTGCGCTCCAGTTGGGACTCCGAAAGCTCCAGTTGAGCCTTGGCCTGCTCAACCTGGGCCATCACAATCTGGATCTGAGGCAGATCAGACTGCGCCTGGGCGTCTTGCGCCTGCTTGGAATACTGGTCTTGCTGGCTCAGCCAACGCTGGGCTTCCAGCATCAGTTCCTTGTCATCTAGTGTGGCTAGCAATTCACCCCGCTTGACTGTTTGTCCGGCACGGTAGGCGGCCGAGGCCACAAAACCGTCATAAGGCGCAGCGATCTGACGCCGCACACTGCCCTCAAGCTGGGAATTGGCAGCCACACGGAATTCACCATGGGCAAATGTAAAAAAGGCGACTACCAGCAAGAGGCTGGAGTACACCAGTTTGCGCGTGCCATGTTGGGCACCCAGCAATTTGTCTTTTTCTGCGCGACACCAATCCGCAAAACGTTCCTGCATCGGCCGATCACTGTGGCGACGGGACAGCACAATTGGCCCAACCAGGGGCACGATTGAACGCGCAAGGGCCAATTCATCGTCAGTGGGTGTTTGTGCCCACTCGAACAACACCACACCGGTTTCTCGCGGTGAACGAGTAAACGGAACCGCGAGCACATGGACTGATCCGTAATCGCGGCATAGCGTCAGGTGAGCGCGCAACGCTGCTGCAACAATGGGGTCGGGCGGATTGGCTGAGGAATACTCCGTGGCACGCCCCTGTTCCAACGCCTCGGTCATGGCCGACTCAAGCAAAAGCACCATGTCAATGCGCTTTTCGAAATCAGACGTGGAAGACAGGGCTTGCAATTTGACCTTGTCGCCTTTGACAAACCCCAGGGCCACACGGTCACTGTTGAGTTTGGCCGAGGCATTGGTGACCATGGCCTGGTAAGCATCCAGCGTGGACGGTTCGTCCTCGATGGCCATGACCTGTTCCATGACCAGCTCCAGGCGCTGCGTGTTTTGCCGAAGCGTTTGCAGGTCCTGCTTGACCCAGGGCAGATACAACCAGCCCTCGCCGAGCGTGAATTGTTCACGCAAGGACAGCGGGAACTGCTTCTGGGCCATTTCCACCACGAATACACCGTGAAGGGCAGCGTCCAGCAGAAGGGGCTGAGCCCACACAAACCCACTGGAGGTGGGCAATGTGATTTGCAGGCGAGTGCTCATGGCACGTTCGGCGGCATTGCGAATGTGTTCGGATGTAGCCGCTTTTTCGTTGGGCCAGTACGCTGCAGGCTCAAAAGGCCCTGCGTTGGCGGGTCCGACAACCACCAACGCAGACACCAGATTTGAATACTGGTGCTGGCTTAGAAGCGCAGAAAGCCACCGCTGGGCCAGTAGAACCGGATCAGAGGTGGCGGCGCCGATCGAACCTGCTTTGGGCGACTCCGACCGTTGAGGGGTAAACCTGAGCTGCTCAGCCATGCTTTACAGCTTGAGCTCTCCGTAACGGGCTTCGTATTCCTTCAGGCCCAGTTCCAGCAATGCGTGCAAACGCTTGGCCGCATAGGGGTTCAACACCACGCGGTTGGACAGGAATACCTTGACTTCCTTCATGTCTGACTGCCAAGCCTGATTGGCCCCGAACAACAACATGATTTCCTCGCGTGTACCCAACACATTGCATACGTTGGCGTAAGTGGTGGACATTTTGCTGTCATCCCACTCGATACGGGGAACGGAATTGGCAGCAGCTTCAGCTGGTTTGATGGTCTCGGCCATGGTTAGAAAAACTCCAAAAAGAAAGGGATTAATTAAAATTAATTAACCCGATCAAGTTTGGCTATTTTTTTGTTCGAAGTAAAAACAAACCCGAGCTGAAACCGGGGGGTTAACAGTTATTGACATTCTTTCACTCTGTTTCAGTGAAATACATCACACCATTACCCCCCAACCTCATATTTATGGCTTCTTGCGCTTCCAGTTGATTCGACCCGAGGTGGATCCAATCAAGGCCGATGCAGCGGCCAAACCGGTGGCCACCTCATCAACAAGTCCTGACTTCGCAGACTTTTCCCCATCAGGTTCTGCTTGATCCGCTGCATCAGAAACGGGCCCTGTTGTCGCCTCGGGTGCCGCTGCTTCGCCACCTGCCGGGCTTGGCAAATCATCGTACACCTCACTACTTTCCGAGCCCGCCTGCTGACCGTCCAGGGTTGCACCCGGATCAGCCAGGTCAGTGACCGCTGCTGCGTTGCTGTTGACACCCAAACCAGTTCCGACAGAACCATCCAGGCGCTGGATGGTGGCTGGATCCGCCACTTCTTCAGTACCCTGCGCAGGGTCCGCCGCAGTCGATTCGAAACCGGCGTCACCCACACTGATGCCGGTGCCACTGGCTGAGCCATCCACATTGGATTCGCCGGAAGATTGAATGCTGCCGGAGCCCGTTGAGGAACCTGCGCTGCCAATGCTGGAACCGATGCTGCCCATGCTCATGGACAGGATCAGATTGCCCAGCGCCGCCACATCTTCCGGTGTGGTGACAGGTCCACCCGGATTGCCTGGATTACCGGGTTCTCCGGTACCTGGCTCTTCTGGCTCGGGCTCAACCACTTTCACACCGTTGATGCGAATGGTCAGGGTTTGAGTTGCAGTGCCGTCCAGAGACTCCACCACAAAATCAGCGCTCAGGGACTCGCCCACCAGCAAGGCCGCCAAGGCCTCGGATTCACCCACAGTGAAAGTCCAGCTGCCATCGTCAGCCAACTGGAACTGGCCCAGTGAGCTGTTGGTGGTCTGTGGTTTGAACAAGGCTTCACCCTGATCCACGTCCGTTATAGTGAATGAGCCACTGAGCACGGCCGATGGTGCATAGTTGGCATTGCTTTCAACCACGCCGGTTATCACTGCCGTGTCATTGGTACCCGTGATGGTCAACACCACCCGCTTGCGGGTCAAGCCATCCAGCGACACTGCGTCAAACTGCTCGGTCAGGGTTTGACCTGCACGCAGCGACTGAATGTCCGGGTTGGCCTGATTCACGGTGTAAGTCCATGCCCCGGTTTCAGTCAGGGTAAAGCGGCCATATACGCCCTGTGCATCGTCGATCGTAAAGAACGGCTCATCACGGTCCAGATCCACGATGTTCAGCTGACCTGACACATCGGGACGATTGTCCTCGGTGATATCGCCCTCAAACTGACCTGTGATTTCAGCCTGGGATTGGGCACCAAAGATTTTCACGGTGACCACGGTTGAAGAACCATCCACGGTTTGCACCACGAACTGCTCCATGCGCTCCTCACCGCCTTTCAGTGCGCCGCCCTTGGCTGCGTCTAGTGTGTAAGTCCATGAACCGTCTTCACGCAGGCTGAACACACCGAAGTTGGTGACTTCATCCAACACCGGCACGAAGGCCGCTGCACCGCCGTCTAACGCGGGCAGGGCCAGACGTCCGGAGGCCACTGTCAAGCTGCCGTCGATTACAAAACCTTCACCCACTGCCGTGCCCACCAGCGCATCACCAGGACCCTGGTTGCCACCGCCGTTGTTGCCGCCGTCGTTCATTTCAGGGAATTCATCATAGTCGCCCAAGGCCACCATGCTGATCACATCCTTGAACGTCATTGGACTTGTGAAATCGCGGCGCACGCTGCCCGAACCGGACAGGAATACGTCATCGAGGTCTGTTGCGCCTGGCAACACCAAGACCACATCGCGGCCTTCGCCACCCAGCACGTAGTTGCGGCCACCGTTGAACAACAGGTTGAAGGTGTCGCGATCGGTTTGCTCGGTCTGGTTGGTCTGGTCATTCGTGGTCTGCAAACGGCTCAGGTCCTGGCGACCTTCGCGGCTTACAAAATCGATCTGGCCGTTGTCACCCAAGAACACGCGCTCGGAACCTGTTGCGGTGGTGGTAACGCGGTCATTGCCACGGCCTGCCACCACGTAGGCGTTGCCACCTGCGATCTGGATGCTGTCATTG
>JAIXTE010000141.1 GCA_027484315.1 Burkholderiales bacterium
CAGGGGAGAACGTCGAGGGTTTTGCCAAACTGACCTGCTCCACTGAAGCACCCCGCGCGACAGCACGCCCACCATTTCTTTCTGCATGATACTGCGCAATGGCATCCGGAGTCATTTTCTCGACAAGCACTTCAGCGCTTCCATGCTTGATGTAATCAAGTTGGAAGGCAGCAGCGTAGCTGAGATCTATGATTCGGCCTCGCAAAAATGGGCCTCGGTCGTTGACCCGCACAATAACAGACTTGCCATTGGACAGATTGGTGACCTTTGCATAACTGGGCAGCGGCAAAGTGGGGTGAGCCGCCGTCATCTGGTGCATGTCATAGATTTCACCGTTTGCCGTTTTGGCACCGTGAAATTTTTTGCCGTACCAACTCGCACGACCCTTTTGTTGATAAGGTTCTTCCAGGGAAGTTTGGGGGACGAAGTCCTGACCCATGACCGTGTAGGGACGGGTGTTTCGAATGGCTATCGGCTCTAGCTGTGGTTGCGCGGAAGGCAATACATCCAGATTGGCTGGGCGCAACTCACCTGGACCATCGTCCAGATAATAACCCCCACCCTGTGGTGCAGGTTCCCAGTTTTCGTGTTTGACCGGCTCTGGCGGTTGCGGCTTGAGTACAGGGGTTTTGCTGATCTGAGCCGGGGGCGGAGGAGGAGGCTGACTTAAAGGCACACTGGAACAGGCTGCCACTACACCCAGAAGAGGCACTAGCAAGATATGTCTAATGTGCCTGAATGCCTCAACCCGTGCCTGCATACTCATCCCCAATATTTTTAAGCTTGCCGCTGTCGCTTGATTAACGCTTCGGCAACCCGAATCGCATTGTCTTCAGAACCAGCAATGGAGGCTGAGGTAAAAAACTTGCCATCCACACCCAAGGTTGGCACTCCATCTGCACCATATGATTCAAACAGGGACTTTGCTTGTGCACATTTGGCGTTTACACCAAATGACTTGTATACATTGGCGAACTCTTCCCGTTTCAGACCAATCGATTCGGCAAAATCGAAAATTTGAGCCTCATCAGCCAGGAGCTTTTTGTCCTTGTGCATGGCTTCGAAAACCTTGCTGTGCGCCTGCTCGAGCTTTCCCATGGCCTCCAGCGTGTAATACAACCGTTGGTGCCCTTGAAAATTAACCCGCTGACTTTGGAAAACGATGGGCACCTTGGTGAACACCACATCGGCAGGCAACTTCTTGTGCCAGGCATTCACCTTGGGCTCGAAGTTGTAGCAGTGAATGCAACCGTACCAAAAAAACTCAACCACATCAATTTTGCCCGGGGTCGACCTGGGTACTTCCTTTCGGACTTTGCGGAAAGCACCGGCGTCCTGAGCGAAAACGGGGGACAAGCCACCCAACAGGCTTGCTACACCGAGTGCTGCTGCACTTTGGATCAATTCACGACGTTTCATTTCTTTACTCCTTGACCACAGTGGCCTCAAATCCGCCTTTGGTCAGGGGGATTCGGGCTTGATAGGCTTCATTCGCACTGCCAAATGGCCCAACACGAACGCGATTTACTACGTTTCCGTTGACTTCTCCAACGGCAATTTCAGATTCAGTACCCACAAATGCGAGCTGCGCACGCAATTGCTCTGCATCTTCCCTGTTGCGAAAACTGCCAACTTGCAGAAAGTAGATGGTTTGCGCAACCGGATCAGCTTGCGAGGTTGGAGTGGTGTCGGCAGGCTGAGGTTCCGTGCCTTGCTGAAAAGGATCCGAGGTGACCGCAGAAGGCTGATTGGCATTGGCCTTGTTGTAAATGGCAGAGTTGGGGTCAGGCGGGTTATTGCCTGGGCCAGGCGACACATTAGGTACAGCACCTTGCGTTTCAGCACCGGAGAACGGCAACTGCGACTTGCTGACAAACAAAGCCACAGCCAATGCAATGACAAGACCGAAAACCATTCCGAATACGAATGCGGGGACAGTGTTTCCAAGAGATTTCTGTGCCTTGGGTTTTGCTTTGGATTTCGCCGATTTGCTTTGTGACATGGGAGGTTGAACCTGTCCTGAATAAACTGACCCTAAATTATGCCCCAAGGCGAAGGGGAGATGCGGCTCAAACGCGCAAGCCGACAATCGGGATTGAACACATGCTGTAAAGTGTAGCCTTCCAGGGAAAAAGCCCGGAATTTGCTTGAAAATCAGTTATCAAAGGTGCTTTGTGGGTCTTGACTATCTAAAACGCATATTGACCGCAAAAGTTTACGATGTGGCCATCGAAACACCGCTTGAGCCAGCTCACTTATTGTCAGTTCGCACGAGTAATCATGTCTTGCTCAAACGCGAGGACATGCAGGAAGTATTCAGCTTCAAGCTTCGCGGGGCCTACAACAAGATGGCGCACTTGAGCCCGATTCAACTGGAGAGGGGGGTAATTGCGGCCTCTGCAGGCAATCACGCCCAAGGCGTCGCCCTGTCGGCTTCCAAAATGAAATGCTTGGCGACAATTGTGATGCCCACCACCACGCCCGCCTTGAAGATTGATGCAGTCAAACGTTTTGGCGGCGAATGGGTCAACGTGGTGTTGTTTGGCGACAGCTACAGTGACGCCGCCGCGCATGCCAGCGAATTGGCAAACGCCAAGGGACTAACCTTTGTTCACCCATTCGATGATCCGGATGTGATTGCAGGGCAAGGCACTGTAGGCATGGAGATTTTGCGCCAGCACCAAGGACCCATTCACGCCATTTTCATTGCAATTGGCGGAGGAGGTTTGATTGCCGGTGTGGGCGCCTACGTGAAGCAACTGCGACCAGACATCAAGATCATCGGTGTGCAAACCGTGGATTCGGACGCCATGGCCCAAAGCCTTGAAAGACACCAACGCGTGACGCTGGCTGAGGTGGGTCTGTTCTCCGATGGAACGGCGGTCAAACTGGTGGGCGAGGAAACATTCCGCCTGTGCGAGCAGTATGTAGATGGCATAGTGCGCGTAACCACCGACGAGGCCTGTGCAGCCATCAAGGACGTATTTCAGGACACCCGCAGTATTCTGGAGCCTGCAGGTGCATTGGCAGTGGCAGGCTTGAAGCAGTATGCCGCAGAGATGGGTTTGCAAAACCAGACCCTGGTTGCAATTTCCTGTGGCGCAAACATGAACTTTGACCGCCTGCGCTTTGTGGCAGAACGTGCCGAAGTGGGTGAACAGCGGGAAGCGATTTTTGCAATCACTGTGCCGGAAGAACGCGGCAGTTTCAGGAAATTCTGCGACTTGCTGGGCCCAACCAATGTGACCGAATTCAACTACCGCATGTCGGACTCGGCCAAGGCCAATATTTTTGTGGGTATTCAAATTGGCAGCCGCGCTCAGGCCGATGAACTTCAACAGCGGTTTATCGATTCGGGTTTTGACGCATTGAACCTGACCGACGACGAAATGGCGAAGCTGCATTTGCGCCACATGGTTGGAGGCCGTTCAAACCTGGCAAGTCATGAACTGGTTTACCGGTTTGAATTCCCGGAGCGGCCTGGTGCGCTGACGAAATTCCTGACTGCACTGAATCCGGGCTGGAATATCAGCCTGTTTCACTACCGCAACCACGGCGCAGACTATGGCCGCATCCTGGTGGGCATTCAGGTACCACCCGCAGACCACGCCGAGTTCGACAAGTTTGTTAAACAACTGGGCTACCCGGCGGTCAACGAAACCGAGAACCCGGCGTACAAGCTATTTTTGAAGTGATGACGCTGTTTCGCAAAGTTTGAAGTCGCATGGTGCAGGTTGAATTCCTGTGCCTTGCGGCCTTGGCGGGCTTTGCTTCCCTTCTTGCTTCTTGCTCGGTGCATGCGAAACGCCAAGCGTGTTCGCATCACGCCCTTCGGGCCTGCCCCTCGCTATGAATCAAACCGGGAAGCCCGCCTTGAATCGGCCACAAGACACAGGCACACAACCTTTCCGTGCGCCTTCGGACCTTGCTTAGCATTCATCATCCGCATCAAACGCCTTGTCGCCGGCACCGTCTTCGAGCGCCACGCCAGGCCGGATTGTTTCAAACGGGAACAGCTTGCGGTCCATCAGATGTGAAGGCACCACGGTGGATAGGGATGTGAACAGGTTCGCAATCCAGCGCGGGTTATGCTTTTCCCACTGCTTGAGCAGCGCTGCCATTTCCTTGCGCTTCAGGTTTTCCTGACTGCCGCACAAATTGCATGGAATGATCGGGAAGTTTTTCTCTTCAGCATAGCGAGCCAGATCACGTTCGCGGCAATAAGCCAAAGGCCGGATCACCGTGTGCTCGCCGTTGTCACTGACCAACTTGGGCGGCATGCCCTTGATGCGGCCACCGTAGAACAGATTCAGCAGAAGGGTTTGCAAAATATCGTCCTTGTGATGCCCAAGGGCCACCTTGGTGGCGCCCAATTCAGAAGCCACGCGGTACAAAATGCCCCTGCGCAAGCGTGAGCACAGTGAACAGGTGGTTTTGCCTTCAGGAATGACACGCTTGACGATGGAATACGTGTCTTGTTCTTCAATGTGAAAGGGCACATTGATGCTGCGAAGGTAGTTGGGCAAGACTTCTTCGGGGAACCCCGGCTGCTTCTGATCCAGATTCACGGCAATGATGTCGAAATTGATGGGTGCCCGTTGGCGCAGCAGCAACAGGATGTCGAGCAAGCCGTAACTGTCCTTTCCACCGGACACGCACACCATGACCTTGTCTCCGTCTTCGATCATGTTGAAATCAGCGATGGCCTGACCGACCTGCTTGGTCAGGCGCTTTTCCAGCTTATTGAATTCAAAAACCTCTTTTTGTTCCGCCTTGCTGGGGAAAATTGTGATGGTTTGAATAGAGGTTTCAGCAGGATTTTCAGTGAGCTGCGACATGATTAGAGACTCTGAGAAGATTTGAAGCGGAATACCTCCACACCGGCAGATTCGCAGTCGGGGTAAACCTCGGATTTTTCGGCACGCACCCGGGCGGCCACAACTTTGGGGTGATCGAGTACCAAGGCCAGGGTTTTATCCACCAAAGTTTCCAACAGACCGATATGCCCCGCCTGAATCAAGCCATGAATGCCCGGACGAACAAAATCGTAATCCACCACATCGATGAGCAAGTCGCGCTCGGACGAGGTGGATGCGCATTTCACCCAGAAATCAATATTGATCCGCACTGCTTGGGTACGGCCCAACTCTTGGGGGAAAACGCCAATGGCTGCCGACACATCAAAATCGCGGATAAACACGCGGCGGCAATCGGCAAGGCGGGAATCAAAAAACCAGTCTGTCATGGGGTCATCATGCTGAAATCGCGGGCCATGGGCACCAAGTGCTGCCCACCATCCACGAGAATGGTAGTGCCGGTGATGGCGCGGCTTTGCACCAGAAACAACACCGTGTTGGCGATATCCTGGGGCTCGGAAGATTTATTCAAGGGCGAAATTCGATGGGTTTGCTCGAATTGCGCATCGGTTTGCAAATGGGAAATCAGTGTCAGACCTGGGGCCACGCCCACCACACGTACTTTGGGGGCAAGTTCCATGGCCAGCATGGTGGTTGCCGTTTCCAGCCCGGCCTTGGTCAGGGTGTAGCTTAAAAAGTCAGGATTCAAGTTTTTGAGCTTTTGATCCAGCAAGTTGACGACCACCGCCTGCTCTTGATCCGGTACATGTTGGAACAGGCGTCTTGCAAGTTGGATCGGCGCTGCAAGGTTAGACGCCATGTGGCGATGAAAAAGAGCGGGCTTGAATGTTTCGCCAGAATCAAATTCAAACAGGGAGGCATTGTTGACCACGCAACGTACCGGGCCAGCGCGCTCTGCCTCATCAAACAGGGCTTCCACTTCTTCAGGGTTTTCAAGATCGGCCTGCACCACCACGCAGCGGACGCCTAGCGCTTCAATTTCTGTGGCTGTTTGGCGTGCCTCTGCAAGCGAATTCCGGCAATGCAACACAATTGACCAGCCAGCACGCGCCAGTTCAAGCGCAATGGCGCGACCCAGGCGTTTTGCGCCGCCGGTTACCAAGGCGAACTGCGGGGTGGATTGTGGTGTTTTGTGCATCATCGGTTAGAATACAAGGCTTTGATTTTTAAAAGAACAACCCGCTATTCTAAACCAGACCCGCCCCATGCTGTCGAATTTTAATCAAGCCACTCGCTTTGACGAGTTTATGCATTTCGCTTTGTACAGCCCGCTGCACGGCTACTATGCGCGAGGCGAGGGAATATTCGGTGGGGAAGGCGACTTTGTGACTGCCCCGGAACTGAGCCCGCTTTTTGGCCGCACGCTGGGAAACGCAATCCGGGAGGTGCTGCCGCGCTGCGGCGGTGTGGTTTATGAGTTCGGAGCCGGCACAGGCAAGCTGGCCTGTGAGGTGCTGGCCGCGGCAGGCGATCAGATCACCCAGTACAACATCGTGGATGTGTCGGGTGGATTAAAACTGGTGCAGCTTGCCAACCTGATGGCCCGACATGGACCTGAAATTGAAAACAAAGTGCGTTGGTTAAGCGCCTTGCCAGACAGGCTGGATGGCGTGCTGCTGGGCAACGAAGTACTGGACGCCACGCCAGTGCGCCGATTCAAGTGGAGCGATTCAACTGCGCTTGAAGCATGGGTTCAGCATGTAGACGGTGCCCTACAAACCCAATGGCGACCTGCTGACCATCAATTTACCGAGATCGTCAGGCAGCTGCACGCCCAATACGGCCCATGGCCCGAGGGGTATGAATCCGAGGTGGCTGAACAAAGTACCGCTTGGGTGAAAACAGTCACCGAACGGTTAAATGGCATTGCTTTGATGATTGACTATGGCTTTCATGAATCCATGTACTACCACCCCACGCGCAACCGGGGAACGTTGCGTGCGACCAGCCGCCACACCGCTCATGATGATTTTCTGACCAAGGTGGGTGAACAGGACCTGACGGCTCACGTGAATTTCAGTGCTGTGTATACAGCTTTGAATGCGTGCGACGGGGAACTTGAGGGCTACTCCCACCAAGGCGAGTTTTTGCTGGCCCATGGCATTCTCGAACTTGCAAACCAGGAACCCGAGTTCACGCACCCCACGCGAGGCGCCAAGCAAAGGCAAAACCTGAATACCCTGCTGAACGAAGCAGACATGGGTGAGGCGTTCAAGGTGATTTGCTGGAGCAAAGGGGTAAATGCAGAGGGTACTGAACTGAGCCGCCAATTCTTGACCAACGACCGCAGCGGCAACCTTTAGAAGTGATCTTTAAGACCCGCAGCTTTTCAACTCACCTTTGCGGTTGAGCTCAAAAATGGATTGCACGGATTTGATTTGATCGGACGTGCCCCTCAATTCAAAGAACACTCGAACTGGGCCAAGACGTTCGCGAATTTGAACACCGGCCACGCCGCGCTTTAACAATTCCTCTTTTTGGCTGTTTGCGCGATCTTGGTCACGGAACAGGCCCAGAGAAATGGTGCCCTGCAGAGGGCCGGGCGTGGTGATGTAAAACATGTCCGTGATGCCTTTGCCCGACAACTGATCAATTCCGACACCGCTGCTTACAATATCCTGGGGCAGGAACACCACATAGCCTACGGGCACCTGCCGTTCCAGCCGATCCGTCTCACCGCCCCAGTTCGACAGGGAATCAGCAACCCGAGCCGACTCGCCTTGAAGCAAAGGGCCCCACTGCAAGCAAGCCTGGTTGTTTTTGGGGTCATCAAAAACCTGCTTGCTGGCGGTTTCAATGGCTGAATCCAACTGCGCCAGCCCTTCTTTCAGGTTGATCTTCGGTGCAACCGGTGCATTGCTGCGCACCACTTCCACGGCTTGCTCCCAAGGCCGTTCAACCGCCACCCATTCTGACCGAAGCCCACTGCTTTCAACGTGCTTCAAGTTGGCCCCGCTTCCAAGCAGACCCCAGCCCAACAAAGCCGTATTGGCCACCAGCAAAGCGCCCACAATGGCTTTCCATGCATTCATGAACCGACCCGCCCTGCACATTGATAGTCAAACAACAGTCCCTTGAACACAGCATTTTCAAGCAAACGGGCTTGCGGACAATACGACAGCATTTTCTGCGCAAAACCACCGGAAAACCAGATCATGGGAGTCTGTTCATATTGTTGTGCCAACTGCTGAGCCAATGATTGAATCAGGGCTGCCTGCAAACGCCCGACACCCTGCCCAATCGCTTGCCGGGTATTCACCGGCCAGAAGCCCCCTTTCGAGGACTGGGCCGGCAAGCCCAATTCAACTTGAGGCAATTCCGCAGTGTTGACATGAAGGCTATCCAGCATTGTGTACAGGCCAGGCACAATGAAACCACCCAAATGCGACCAACCCGACAGATTGACCACCGCATCCACCGTCGTGGCAGTGCCAAAACTGACCAGCAGGTTGACCGGTGACTGGCTGGTTTGTGACACCGCGAGGCAAGCAGCCCAGCGGTCTTTGCCTAATTGGGCGGGATTGTCATAAGCAGACCGCACGGGTACATTCGTATTGACCTTGAGCACATGCAAGGCAATGCGATGTTGTTCACACAGGCGAAGCATCGCCTGCTCAAAATCAGGACCCAGCACATTGCATAACAACACAGCGGCTATGGGGGTTTTGCCGTCAGCAAGAATGGGGGAAAACAGTGCGTGCAGTATGGCATCCGCATTGTCAAAAGGCTTGAACTCAGCTGTTGGGTGGCTTGATAGCCCCGTAACACCACTGGTGAAGTTCTGCTGCAGGGTGTCATGAATACACCACTTGACCAGCGTGTTGCCAGCATCCACACACAACACCGCCGGGGCTTGGGTCATGGCGCCACCCGCAATGACAAATCGCCAGCAAGGACCGAACGCAAGCCACTGCTGGTATTGACCAGGTAAGCGCCGTTTTCGTCGATGCCCATGGCTTGCCCAGACAACAAGACCCTGCCTTCGTCCACCACAACAACTTCTTGTCCAAGCCAGGCATCTCGCAAGGCAAATTGCTTGAACAAGGCCGAAATGCCTTGCACTTGGGTCTCGCCTATCCAATTCTGAATGGACAGCACACACGCTTCTGCAAGCTCGCGCACAGTGGGTAAAGCAGACCCATCAATCCATTGAGACAGGCTGGTTGCACCCGCGCCTGAAAGGGCCTGTGGCACATCCACCGGATGAACATTGATCCCCACTCCGATGACTGTGGTTGCACCGGACACGGTTTGAAAAGATTCACACAACACGCCACCCAGCTTTTTGCCGCTGACGATTAAATCGTTGGGCCATTTCAACTGCACAGGCACCCCAAACCGTTCAATCACCTGCGCCACAGCCACCCCTACGCAAAGTGGCAGAAAAGGCAACTGATACCCTGCCACTGGCAAGCCGACCGAGAAACACAGGCTGGCACGAGGCGCCGCTGTCCAACTGCGACCGGCGCGGCCACGGCCAGCGGTTTGTATATGGGCCAAGACCACGGCACAGCCCGATACCCTGCCTTGCTGATAGGCACGGCTCAGGTAATCATTTGTAGAGTCGACTGAATCAAGTTCAATCCAGTGCACATCGGCTTGGGTTAACATCGAATCGGGGTTGTTGGTCGCGAGTTGCAAAATTTTGCTCATCTTAACCCCCGAACGGGACACAAAACCAAGGAATTGTTCAAACTCAATGTCTCCAATCCACGCCAGCCTGCTCAAGAGAACGCCTTACACCGGAATTCTGATGTTTGCGTGCCTGTACGCCTGCGTGGTGATTCACCTGAGCCTGTTTCCGTACTCCAATTGGCGCCACATCGGTATCGGCCCGTTCGAATTCCTCTCTGGTCCCTGGATACCTGTACACCAGAAAGTGCTTTGGGCAGACGTATTCATCAACATTGCCGGGTATGTACCTCTGGGTTTGTTAATGCTGCTGGGGTTGAACCGCCAGCCGCGAACATTTGACAAAATTCTGGTCGCGGTGCTCTGCGTGCTGGTTTCATTGGGCCTGGAGTCCCTGCAAACATTTTTGCCTAGCCGGGTGCCGTCCAAAATGGATCTTGTGACCAACGGAATCGGTGGCGCCATTGGCGTGCTCGCGGGTATTTATGTCACCGCGCATCACAGGATTGCCCCCCTGTTGAACCAGCGCCTGGAGCACTGGCTGATACAACGCGCGTGGATCGGCATGGGCCTGCTCTGCCTGTGGTTTCTCAGTATTTTGCCACCCCAAAACCCGGCATTCAGCACCGGGCTTTGGCTGGGCAACCTGTTTGAAATTCCTGGCCCTCTGCAACAGGGAACGCCGTTTGGCCTTCCGCTGGAATGGCTGCTTCGAATCGAAACCGTTGCGCCAACGTTCATCAACTACTGCTTTTTGATGTGTGCCTGGATGATTGGGCTTGCGCAAACGCAGGCAGGCTCCCCCAGAACACGCTTGCTGATCGTGCTGATTACCCTGACGCTGGCAATACGCTTGCTGGATTATCTTGTCATCGCACCCTCCTCCGCCTGGGTTTACCTGACTCAACGGTGGCTGGAGGCCCATGGCCTTAGCCTGGCCATTGCATTCGTTGCGGCGCTCAGCATCTCGATGATGCGGGTTTCACCGCACCACCTTGCGAGAATCGGGTTGATTCATTTGCTGGCTGGCTGGTTGATCACTCTGCTGCTGCCTGGTGTCTATGATCCGGAGATGACCGCATCAGGCAGCGGCGCATTGACAATATTGCGCAGCCTGCAGGAAGCAGGCCGGTGGGTCAGTGAGCTGTGGCCTATCCTGGCGCTGACTGTTTTGACCTTTTTAAGCCTGCCGGAACGACGTTTTCGGCGATAATACCGGCTGAACCCCAGTACCCAAGCGGACCCGCCAAGCCATGAGTTACTTCGAGAAACATGTTTTCTTTTGCACCAACCAGCGCCCCAACAATGAAAGCTGTTGCGCAGACTGCCATGCATCGCCTGCGCACGCGCACGCAAAGGCACGTATCAAAGAGCTGGGCCTGAACGGACAGGGCAAAATCCGCATGAACAAGGCCGGCTGCCTGGATCGTTGCAATGAAGGCCCGGTGATGGTGGTTTACCCCGAAGGCGTTTGGTATACCTACGTGGACATCACTGATGTGGATGAAATCATTGACTCCCACTTGGTGGGCGGTCAAATTGTTGAACGCCTGCGACTGCCATGAACCCGCGAACCCGGCATGAATTGTGGGAAGGCAAAGCTGGCCCCATTGAAGTGTCCATAGACGAACCCACAGTTTCGCCGATCGGGCTGGCAGTGATTGCCCACCCTCACCCGCTGTTCGGCGGCACAAAAGACAACAAAGTAGTACAGACATTGGCACGGTCTTTCCTGCAATTGGGTTACATCACGGTTCGATTCAACTTTCGTGGTGTTGGGCAGAGCGCAGGCTCACATGACAACGGCAACGCAGAATGTGACGACCTGGTTCAATTGACCCAACAGGCCCGGAACAAATTGTTGTCAGCAGATTTGCAGGGGCAGCCTGTCGCATTGGCTGGATTTTCTTTTGGCGCTTTTGTCACAAGCCATGCAGCGGAACATCTGCGCAAAACAGAGGTCTCAGTTGGCAAGATGGTGCTGGTTGGCACCGCAACAAGCCGTTTTTCCGTGGCGGCAGTTCCCGAGAATACACTCGTGATTCACGGTGAGGTGGACGATACAGTACCCCTTGCAGATGTACTTCGCTGGGCTGGCGACACCAATGTGCCGGTGATTGTCATGCCGGGTGTGGAACATTTTTTTCACGGAAAACTGCCTCAACTCAAAGAGCTGGTTGTGCGTTACTACCCAAGCTGAGCGCCCAGCCGAATTCTTCCAATTTTCAAATACAGGAGCGTATTACTTGTTTAATTCAAGACTTTCCCGACTCAAACGCCATTTGGGTCAGCTGTCGTTGATTCTCGGCTTGAGCATCACGTCTCATCAGGCAATAGCCCAATCCAGTGTCATGCCCCCTCCTCCGGAAATTGGTGCCAAAGGCTACATGCTTCTTGACCTGACCACAGGCCAGACATTGGCAGAATTCAACAGCCGCGAACGCCTTGACCCGGCTTCACTGACCAAGCTGATGACCGCTTACATGGCATTCGCCGCGCTGGAAAGCAAACAGATCCGCATGGATCAGCAAGTACCTATTTCTCCTTATGCCTGGAAGGCTGAGGGATCACGGATGTTTGTTGAACCCAACAAACCCGTGACAGTAGAAGAATTGCTGTACGGCGTGATTGTTCAATCCGGCAACGATGCCAGCCGTGCGCTTGCAGAATTGCTGGCCGGCGACGAGAATAACTTTGCGACCTTGATGAACCAGCAAGCCAAACGATTGGGCCTGACTGACAGCAACTTCAAGAACTCGACCGGCCTGCCCGATCCCCAGCATTACACCACGGCACGGGATTTGGGAATTTTGGCCAAGCGGATCATTCTCGACTTTCCTGAATACTACAAAAAAATGTATTCGACCAAGGAATACACCTACAACGGCATTCGCCAGCCGAACCGCAACCGCTTGCTTTGGATCGATCCTTCTGTCGACGGCATGAAAACCGGACACACCGAATCTGCGGGCTACTGCCTGGTCAGTTCAGCCAACAGAAAGCTGCCAAACGGCGTGGACCGACGCTTGTTGTCAGTCGTACTGGGCACCAGCTCGGATCAGGCACGTACCCAGGAAAGCCTGAAGCTCATGAATTATGGCTTCCAGATGTTTGAAACAGTGAAACTTTATTCTGCAAATCAGGCCATCAGCACCAGCGACGTTTACAAAGGCCAGTCCAAAGAAGTCAAACTGGGTGTGACGCGAGACTTGCTCATTAACGTGCCCCGCGGCATGGCCAAGCAACTGAAAGCCACGGTGGAGAAGAAGAACACCCTGATTGCACCAATCCCTGCGGGCACAGAGTTGGGACACCTGAAGTTAACCCTGAACGGTGAAACCATTGGCAAGGTGCCCTTGCTGGCGCTGGCCACCGTGGAAGAAGCGGGTATTTTCGGCCGATTGGTAGACTCCGCAAAATTGTGGTTTGAAGAGTAAAAAAGATGAATCAGCCAATCTCTGGAGAGCCGAAAAAAAGCTTGATCGAATTTCCCTGTCACTTTCCAATCAAGGTGATGGGGAAAAACGTGCCTGAGTTCTCCCAGGTGATTTGTGATTTGCTACTGGCGATGAATCCGGGCTTTGATGTTGCCGGGGTGAATATGCGGCCAAGCAGCAAAGGCAATTACCTCAGCCTGACCTGCAATGTGTATGTGAACAACCAAGACGAACTGGATGACATTTACCGGGCGCTGTCCGGTCATGCACTGGTGTCCGTGGTTTTATAAAATTGCTGACAAAAACAAAAAGGCTGCGTTCCGATTCTGTCGGAACGCAGCCTTTTTTGCTGACAACGCGGATACTAGACGGTACTACACGCCATAGCGGCTTCTGTATTCTTTCACTTTTTCGTACCAGCCGGCCAGGCGCACATTGGCTGCCTGCCGTGTCAAAAGATAGCGCAACAGGTCTTGCAGGTTGGCAATTGCAATCACAGGAATTCCATACAGCTGCTCGACTTCCTGAACGGCTGAATGTTGGGTATCCTGACCATCGCGCATGCCTTTTTCCATTCGGTCCAGAGCAATCAGCACCGCGGCAGGCTCAGCTCCATTGGCGCGAATGATTTCCACTGATTCGCGCACGGAAGTACCTGCAGAAATGACATCATCCACGATGACCACGCGCCCCTCCAGCGGAGCACCCACCAATGAACCACCTTCGCCGTGATCTTTGGCTTCTTTGCGATTGAAAGCATAGGGTACGTCCTTTCCCCGACGAGCCATTTCCATGGTGGCCCCTGCTACCAAAGGAATCCCTTTGTAGGCTGGCCCAAACAGCATGTCGAACTCAATTCCACGCTGCGCGGTTTGTTCGAGCAAAGTTTGTGCGTAAAATTCACTGAGCTTTTGCAAGGACGAACCCGTGTTGAACAGACCCGCATTGAAAAAGTAAGGCGACATTCTTCCCGCCTTGGTTTTGAATTCACCGAAGCGCAAGACCTGCTTTTCGACGGCAAACTGCAAAAACTGATCGGAAAGCACCTGCAAATTTTGATTTGAATCGACCACAATCAATCCCTAAAAACAGACATCAAACAATGACCCGCATTATCTCAGCAAATCTGAATGGAATTCGTTCTGCACACACAAAAGGATTTTTCGACTGGATGAATGAAAGTCAGGCCGACGTGGTGTGCGTACAGGAAATCAAGGCACATTTGGCCGACCTGGGACCAGAGCACTTGCAACCCGGTGAATACACCGGTTATTTTCAGGCGGCCGAGAAAAAAGGCTACAGCGGCGTGGGAATTTACAGCAAGATAAAACCACTTAACGTCACTTATGGCCTCAATAACACAGAGTTCGACGCAGAAGGTCGAATGGTGACCGCTGAATTCGAACACCTGATTGTGTCGTCAATCTACTTCCCTTCGGGCAGCAGCTCGGAAGATCGTCAACTGGCAAAATTTCGGTTTTTAGAACATTTTGCGACGGTTTTTGAGGAAGTTGAAGCCAAAAGCAAGCCTGTGGTGCTGTGCGGCGACTGGAATATTGCCCACCAGGAAATTGACCTGAAAAACTGGAAGGGCAACCTGAAAAACAGTGGCTTTTTGCCCGAAGAGCGTGCCTGGATTACCGACGTAATGAGCAAACGCGGCTGGGTGGATGCATACAGGGTGCTGTATCCCGATGAAACTGATGGTTGCTACACCTGGTGGAGCAACCGCGGGCAGGCTTATGCAAAAAACGTGGGGTGGCGCATTGATTATCAAATGGTCAGCCCAGCGTTGCGGGAGCATATTCGCGAAGTCAGCGTGTACAAAGCCAAGAAGTTTTCGGACCATGCACCGTTGATCGCGGATTACGATCATCCACTTTGAGCGCAAGTTGGGAGCAATCATCGCCGGGAATGAAAGCCCACTCGGCGCGAATTCCAATCGCTCGCCTGAAAACCTGTTGATCCCTTTTTGAAATTCACATTGACTCACCCCACTCGACAAAAAGGATGGTCGAGTGGGTTGTCGGCTTGCAGCCGCACGTCGCATGTGAACTTCAAACGGGCAGGTTTTCTTGAATGGCGAAGCGGCTGGAACCTCGCTGCCGAGTGGGGCCAAACCCGACAGTGATTGATCGCGCGCACGAGTGGACAACGGTAACGGGTTGGCACAGGTGAGAAGTTGGCACTCGCGGTGAGCTGAACTACAGTGTTGAAAAGCCTGTACCGGCTTGACTGTCAGCAGCGTGACTTAGAGCCAGCAGCTGCATGGCTTTCCCTGCGGTGCGCTTGCTTGTTTCGCACATTCAAGAAAACCGCCCCGGTTTGAACAAGATTTGCATGATCGCCAGAAGGTGAAACCGAGGGCGACACATCAACCCGACCGTGTGTTTTGTCGGGTTGATGTGAATGCAAAGACTTTGTTCAAAAAGGGATCAGCGGTTTTCTGTGCGGAATCAAGCAAGGCACGCTGGGGAGGCAGAAAACAACCTGCGCAGAATCAGCAAGGCACGCAGGGGAGGCCCTGCAAAAGCCTGGTTCAAACCGCACAGCGGGCAAGCAACAAACTGCCAGCCTTTAGGCACTCAGCTTGGCTTTCAGAATCTCGTTCACCTGCGCCGGGTTGGCCTTTCCACGCGCTGCGCGCATGATTTGCCCCACCAGGAAGTTGAAGGAGGCTTCCTTGCCCGCTTTGTATTCCGCAACAGGACCTGGGTGGGCAGCCAGCACGTCATCAATCATTTTCTCGACTGCGCCTGAATCCGAAATCTGCTCCAACCCCTCGCCCTTGATGCACGCATCCACGTCGCTGTACTTGCCCTCCCACAGGGCAGCAAAAACAACTTTCGCAGTTTTGTTGTTCAAAGTGCCATCGACCACGCGCTTCACCAGTGCAGCCATCAGTTCAGGGGCAATCGGCGACTCAACTGGCGATTTGTCATCGCGATTCAGGCTGGCCGAAAACTCGCCCAGCAGCCAATTGGCCAAAGGTTTTGCTTTGTCTGTACCTGCCACAGCAAGTGCTGATTCAAAATAGTCGGTCATGGCCCGGCTGGCCGTCAGGGTGACGGCATCGTATTCACTCAAGCCAAGGTCGGCGGTGTAACGCGCCTGCTTCTGCCCCGGCAATTCAGGCATTTCTGCGCGCACCTGCTCAACCCATTCTGGAGAAATCATGAGTGGTGGCAAATCAGGGTCGGGAAAGTAGCGGTAGTCTTCCGAATCTTCCTTGCTTCGCATGGAGCGGGTTTCGTTGCGATCGGGATCGTAAAGGCGGGTTTCCTGCCGGATCACGCCGCCGTCTTCGATGATCTCGATTTGGCGCTGCGCTTCATACAAAATGGCTGCCTGCAAGAACTTGAAGCTGTTCAGGTTCTTGATTTCACAGCGGGTACCAAGCTTGGTTTCGCCCTTGGGACGAACAGACACGTTGGCATCGCATCGGAAACTGCCTTCCTGCATGTTGCCATCACAAATGCCCAGCCAGGTCACCAGGGTGTGCAGTGTTTTCGCGTACGCCACGGCCTCTTCGGCCGAGCGCATGTCTGGTTCGGTCACAATTTCCAGCAATGGCGTGCCAGCGCGGTTCAAGTCGATGCCTGATTGACCCGCGAAGTCTTCATGCAGGCTCTTGCCGGCGTCTTCTTCCAGATGCGCGCGCACCAGGCGCACGGTCTTCATTTGGTCGCCCAGCAAGAAACTGACTGTGCCGCCCTGCACCACCGGAATTTCAAACTGGCTGATCTGGTAACCCTTGGGCAAATCAGGGTAGAAATAATTTTTGCGGGCAAACACGGAATGCTCGGCCACCTTGGCGCCGACTGCCAAACCAAACTGAATGGCACGCTGCACAGCGGCCTTGTTCATCACAGGCAGCACGCCCGGCAGGGCCAAATCCACTGCGCAAGCTTGCGCATTGGGTTCGGCACCAAAAGCTGTGCTGGCACCGGAGAAAATTTTTGATTCGGTGGTGAGCTGGGTGTGGGTTTCAAGACCCACCACAATTTCCCATTGCATGGCGTGATCCTTTATTAAAACGGTGTCCGAAGGTGCCAATCAGTGGCTGCTTGATAGTGGTCAGCCAAAGCCAGCAATTCACCTTCCTTGAAATAGTTGCCAATCAACTGCATGCCCACCGGGCGGCCTTTGTCGCCAAAGCCCACGGGTACGCTCATGCCAGGCAAGCCGGCAAGGCTTGTACTCAGTGTATAGATGTCGGCCAGGTACATTTGAACAGGGTCGGCGGACTTCTCACCAAGATTCCAGGCCACCGTTGGGCTGACGGGCCCGGCAATGAAGTCGCACTGCTGAAAGGCTGCTTGAAAATCCTGCGCAATCAGGCGGCGAATTTTCTGGGCTTGCAAATAATAGGCGTCGTAATAGCCATGTGACAGCACATAAGCGCCGACCATGATGCGGCGCTGCACTTCAATGCCAAAACCTTCCGTACGCGAGTTTTCATACATCGATTTCAAATCAGTGTATTCGGCTGCGCGGTGGCCATAACGCACGCCGTCAAATCGTGACAGGTTGGAACTGGCTTCCGCAGGCGCAATCACGTAATAGGCGGGAATCGACAGTTCCGTGCGGGGCAAGCTGATCGCAACCAATGTGGCACCCATGGCTTCAAGCTGCCTCAACGCATCATCAATTGGTGCTCGCACGTCGGCTGCGAGGCCTTCGCCAAAAAATTCGGCGGGCAAGCCCACGCGAATGCCAGCCAATGGCTTTGCCCCATTGCCTGCGCGTAGCGGCTTGCCGAGTCCGGCGGTGAAGTCTTCGCCCGCGCCCTGGGAAACCGCAGGGCGCTGCACGCTGGTGCTGTCTTTTGCATCAAAACCGACCATGGCGTTCAATACGAGCGCGCAATCTCGGGCGCTGTGGGCCATGGGGCCAGCCTGGTCCAGGCTGCTGGCGTAGGCAATCATGCCGTATCGGCTGCAACTGCCATAAGTGGGTTTGATGCCGGTGATACCGCACAGTGAAGCGGGTTGGCGAATGGAGCCACCCGTGTCTGTACCCGTGGCAAAAGGCACCACGCCTGCAGCCACTGCCACAGCAGACCCACCCGATGAACCACCGGGAACAGCCTGGGTGTCCCATGGGTTCAGGCAGGGGCCGTAAGCACTTTTTTCATTGGAAGACCCCATGGCGAACTCGTCGCAATTCAGCTTGCCAATGCTGACCGTGCCCGCTGCGTTCAACCGCGACACCACTTCCGCATCAAAGGGGCTTTTGTAACCGGCCAGCATTTTTGATCCAGCCGTGCTGGTCCAGCCCTGCGTCACAAAAATATCCTTGTGTGCTGTGGGAATTCCCAGCAATGCACCTGTTTCACCTGCCGCAAGGCGGGCATCAGCGACCTTGGCCTGTTGCAGGGTAAGGTCATCACGAATGTCCACGAATGCGTTCAAACTGGACTGCTGGCCAGCTGTGCGCAATGCTTCTTGCGCCAACTCGGTGGCACTGGTTTTTTTCTCATCCAGCAGCGTTCGCAGCCGGGAAATACTTTGAAGTTCTGAAGACATGCTTAAAACCACATTCCAATATCAGATTGGCAATAAAGGGAGGAACGACTTTTCAATGAACATCCGGGATTTACTCAACGACCTATTCAATCACCTTGGGTACAAGGAACAAGCCCTTTTCGGCGGCCGGCGCATTGGCCATGTTGGCGACCCGGTTGTCGGCTTCAGACACAGCGTCTTCGCGCAAGCGCAAGGCGATAGGCTGGATCAATGAAAGTGGGTGCGCGAGTGGCTCGATGCCTTCAGTATCTTCGCTGCTCAAGCGATCGGCCAGTTGCATGATGTTATTCAATTGCAGCTCAAGAGACTGGACTTGCTCAGGCGCTAGTTTCAGGCGCGACAAGGCAGCAATTTTCGCAATTTGCCCGGAATCCAGGGACATAAATTTTCTCCGCCGACAAGCAGGCCTGAACATCGACTCTAATCGATGCAAATGCCGCTTGGTGAAAGTCTGTGTTGATCAAAGTCGTCTTATTTTATAGGTTATCATCGGTAGTTACGCCACTTGACAAGTGAAGTCCCATATTTAGTGGCGTGCCGTACAACTTCTAGACAACTTTGAGCTTCGCGGGCTTGGCAGCTCTCCAACTACAAAATACAGGTTAGAACATCACCATGTTTGGTTTTCTACGCAGCTACTTATCAAACGACTTGGCCATTGACTTGGGCACGGCCAACACCCTTATTTACGCCCGCACAAAAGGGATTGTTCTCGACGAACCTTCCGTGGTTGCAATTCGCCAGGAAGGCGGACCCAATGGCAAAAAAACAATTACTGCGGTTGGCCTTGAAGCCAAGCAGATGCTGGGCAAGGTACCGGGTAATATTGAAGCAATCCGCCCCATGAAAGACGGAGTGATTGCTGATTTCACGGTCACTGAGCAAATGCTCAAGCAGTTCATCAAGATGGTTCATGAAAGCCGTCTGTTCTCCCCCAGCCCCAGAATAATCATTTGTGTGCCTTGCGGTTCCACCCAGGTCGAGCGCAGGGCCATCCGCGAAAGCGCGCTGGGTGCAGGCGCTTCCCAGGTTTACCTGATCGAAGAGCCCATGGCTGCTGCCATTGGTGCAGGCTTGCCAGTGTCCGAAGCGTCTGGCTCCATGGTTGTGGACATTGGTGGCGGCACAACGGAAGTGGGCATTATTTCCTTGGGTGGCATGGTTTACGCGGGCAGCGTGCGCGTGGGCGGTGACAAGTTTGACGAAGCTATCATCAGCTACATCCGTCGCAACTACGGCATGATGATTGGCGAACCCACGGCTGAAGCCATCAAAAAGCAGATTGGTTCTGCATTTCCTGGCTCGGAAGTGAAAGACATGGAAGTAACTGGTCGTAATCTGTCGGAAGGCATTCCACGCCGCTTCACAATTTCATCGAACGAAATTCTGGAAGCACTGACTGAACCACTGAATGCAATCGTATCAGCCGTGAAATCTGCACTGGAACAAACACCACCCGAACTGGGCGCAGACATCGCTGAACGCGGCATGATGCTGACCGGTGGTGGCGCCCTGCTGCGCGACCTGGATCGCTTGCTGATGGAAGAAACCGGTCTGCCTGTGCATGTGGCGGAAGATCCGCTGACCTGTGTAGTTCGCGGCTGTGGCCTTGCGCTGGAGCGCATGGACAAGTTGGGCACCATTTTCACGAGTGAATAAGCAGAGACAATACCGGTTTTAACTTTGGCTTCTCACGCAGCCTGGCGCTAAACCAGAGACAAGCCCATGGAGTACTCACCACCACCGTTGTTCAAGCAAGGGCCATCCGCACGTGTGCGGTTGGCCTTCTTTGTTGCGCTTTCGGTGGGCCTGCTGTTCCTGGACGCCCGCTTTGGTGCCATGGAAATCGTGCGCAAGGTGTTGGGCACAGTGCTGTACCCGGCGCAGCGACTTGCAAGCTTTCCCCTGGAAATAGGGGAAGCAGGGCTGGAGTACGTGACCACACTGGGCTCACTAAAAACCGAGAATGAAGCCTTGCTGCTGGAAAAGCTTCAGGACAAACAGCGACTTCATGAACTGCAAACGCTGAAAGTGGAAAACGAGAAATTGCGCAAGTTGATGAATGTGGGCAACACCCTGCAGGTCAAACGGGCCATCCTCAGCGAAGTAGTCAGCGATGCGCGCGATCCGTTTTCCAGAAAAATCATCATCGGCAAGGGCTCCATTCAAGGCATCCGTGAAGGCATGCCCGTGATTGACGAACTTGGCCTGATGGGCCAGGTCACCCGAACATTTCCCAGCAGGGCCGAGGTCAGCCTGATCACGGACAAAGAGCAGATCATTCCGGTTGAAAGCCTGCGCAACGGCCTTCGCAGCGTGGCATACGGCGGACTCGACGGGGGGTTGCTGGAATTGCGTTTCATGGCAGCCAATGCTGAGATTGAAAACAATGACCTGTTGGTCACTTCCGGGCTGGATGGCGTGTATCCCCGAGGCATACCGGTCGCCCGCGTCATGCGCGTGGAGCGCAATTCCAGATATGCATTCGCCAGTATTTTTTGTGAACCGATAGCAGGGGTTGAACAACACCGCTTTGTCCTAGTACTGGATACGGCTCGGGAAACACTGGGGGCTGCGGAACAACCAACTGCCAAGCCGGAAGAACTGCCAACGTCACCTGTAACGCCGCCTGCCACGTCCCCGGCACAGCCCACGCCCCCCCCGGCGCCACCGACAACCACAGCGCCCGCGGCATCAGCTAGACCAGCCGTTGTAGCGCCTGCCGGAGCACCGACACCCACAGTGCAAGGGGGCAGCAATGGCAATTAACCCATTCGGCAATTCAGAAATTCTTCGGCCAGTAAATCCCTGGTTCATCCTGATTTCCTTGTCGGCTGCACTGTTGTTCAAACTTCTTCCACTGGACCGAAGCTGGATTACACCCGACTTGCTGGCCTTGGTGCTGGTGTTCTGGAATATCCGCCAACCCAGGCGAATCGGGATCGGGGTAGCTTGGTGTTTTGGCGCCGCCGTTGATGTGCACACCGCCAGTGTGTTTGGTGAGCATGCACTGGCTTACACATTGCTGTCCTATTTCGCGATCACCATCCACCGCCGGGTGATGTGGTTTTCCCCTGTCATGCAGGCGGCACACATTTTTCCCCTGCTGCTGGCTGCACAGGCCATTACAGTTGCAATTCGGGTGATGTTTGGGGGCATTTTCCCCGGCCCCTGGATATTTGCAGAAAGTGCGCTCACCGCTGCCCTGTGGCCGCTTACCCAGTTTTTGTTGCTGGCACCTCAAAAGTTGCCTCAACATCGTGACAACGATCGCCCGATATGACCGAGTTTACTCACCCGGAACAAGCGATCAAACAGTTCAGATTCAGACTGTTCATTGCAGGCGTATTCGTTGTGGCCTTGTTTGGTGTTCTGGTGGCACGGCTACTTTGGCTACAGGTCGTCAGCTACGACAAATACCAGTCCAAGGCAGAAGACAACCGGGTGACGATCGTGCCGCTGGTTCCAAACCGCGGTTTGATACTGGACCGCAACGGGGTCGTGCTGGCGAACAATTACTCGGCATATACGCTTGAAATCACACCATCAAAAATTGACAAGCTTGATGAGATGATTGAGCAGTTGGGCAAGATTGTAGAAATTTCTGCCCTGGATCGCCGCCGCTTCAAGAAACTGCGTGCAGAATCCAAACGATTCGAATCCATTCCAATTAGAACCCGCCTGACTGATGAAGAAGTAGCCCGGTTTGCCGTTCAAAGCTTTCGTTTTCCCGGGGTCGAGATCAAGGCTCGCCTGTTTCGGCAGTATCCTCACGGCACACAAGCAGCACACCTGCTGGGCTACATTGGCCGAATTTCTTCAAGAGATCAGGATCGCATTGAAGAACTGGACCAAACCAACAATTACCGCGGCACGGCCTATATTGGCAAGGACGGGCTCGAAAAACGCTATGAATCTGAACTGCATGGACGGACCGGTTTCGAAGAGGTAGAAACCTCGGCGGGCGGTCGGGCAGTGAGGGTGCTTTCCAGATCACCGGCGGTGCCAGGCAACAACCTCATGTTGTCAATCGACATCCGCCTTCAGGAGGCAGCGGAAAAAGCGCTTGAGGGCAAACGGGGAGCCTTGGTGGCCATTGACCCCCGCAACGGCGACATTCTTGCCATGGTCAGCGCCCCCAGCTTTGACCCCAATCTGTTTGTTGAAGGCATTGACTCCGAGAACTGGAAAGCCTTGAATGAAAGCATCGACCGGCCCTTGTTGAACCGCCCGCTGGCTGGTACCTACCCGCCCGGATCCACCTTCAAGCCCTTTATGGCCTTGGCCGCACTGGAAGGCGGTTTCCGCACCGCTTCATATGGCTTGAGAGACCCCGGATACTTTGACTTTGGGTCGCGTCGCTTCATGGATGACAAAATTGGCGGACATGGCGTGGTGGACATGTACAAGTCAATTGCCGAGTCATGCAATACCTATTACTACATGCTGGGTAGCGACATGGGCATTGATGTGATTGCCGAATTCATGGGTCGCTTCGGTTTTGGGTCACGCACAGGAATTGATCTGGATGGCGAGCGAACAGGGGTCTTGCCTTCTCGGGAATGGAAAACCAAGGCCTTCAAAAGACCGGAGGCGCAACGCTGGTACTCCGGGGAAACCGTCTCTGTGGCGATTGGCCAGGGTTACAACAATTACACCCCTCTTCAATTGGCACATGCCACCGCCGTATTGGCCAGTGGCGGTATCAATGCAACACCCAGACTGGTTCGGGCTTACCAGAACCCGGTGAGTGGTCAGGTCACGGAAAAACCCCTGGAGGCGCTCAAGCAGCTCCAACTGCAGGAACGTCATGTCAATTCTGTGAAACTGGGTATGCGGGGCGCTGTACTGGAAGGAACTGCCCGTGGGGTGTTCAGGGACGTTGCGTATGAAGTGGCAGGAAAAACAGGCACAGCCCAAGTGTTCGGCTTGAAAAAGGGGGAAACCTACAAAGACCGCTCCGCCTCCGCGGAACGCCTTCGTGACCACGGCTGGTTCATTGCCTTCTCCCCCATGGAACAACCTCAAATTGCCTTGGCGGCCATTGTAGAAAATGCCGGCTTCGGAAGTCAGTCTGCAGCACCAGCGATCAAGCAGGTTCTTGACTTGTTCTGGACATTGCAGGCCGAAAACGCGCCACCAGGCACCCTGCCAGAACCTGCCCCCCTGGAAGAGGAGCGTCCTCAATGAACCGGTCCCGACCTATCCAGCGCGAACGAATCTGGCCCAAAGTCAAACCGTTCTTCACCGTATTTGATCCTGTCCTGGGTTCGATCCTGATCGCCCTGGTGGTGTTTGCATTGATTACCCAATACAGCGCTGCCTTTGATTTTGAAGGGCGCTTTCTCGATCACTCCAGAAATTTGTTGATCGCGTTCGGCGTGATGTGGGTAACCGCGAACCTGAAGCCCCAATTCCTGATGCGCATTGCAGTGCCGTTGTACATCACAGGAGTGATTTTACTGATCGCAGTAGAACTGTTTGGTGATATTTCAAAAGGTGCACAGCGTTGGCTTAACCTGGGCTTTATCAGAATTCAGCCTTCGGAAATCATGAAAATCTCCATGCCGCTGATGCTGGCGTGGTTTTTTCAGCAAAGGGAGAATGTGTCAGGGTGGCGTGAATTTGCCGTGGCCTCGATCATTCTGGCAATTCCGGGCATTCTGATTCTCAAGCAGCCTGATTTGGGTACCGCCCTGCTGGTTTTGGGATCCGGATTCTTCGTGATTTTCTTTGCCGGCCTTTCATGGAAAATTCTGGCCTGGCTGACCACACTTTTTCTGGCCAGCCTGCCGGTATTCTGGACACTGATGCATGACTACCAGCGGCAGCGTGTTCTCACCCTTCTGGACCCCACACAAGACCCGCTGGGCAAGGGCTTTCACATTATTCAATCCACGGTGGCAGTGGGATCGGGCGGTTTTTCAGGCAAAGGATTTTTGCAGGGAACGCAAACCCACCTCGAGTTTATTCCGGAACGCACCACCGACTTCATTTTTGCAGTACTGGCCGAGGAGTTTGGCCTGTTGGGCTGTTTGGTGCTGTTGACGCTGTACACCTGTCTGATCGTGCGTGGCCTGGTCATTGCCGGCAATGCACCCACCCTCTTTTCAAGACTGATGGCTGGGGCCATGTCGCTGATATTCTTCACCTATGCATTTGTGAACATTGGCATGGTAAGCGGTATTTTGCCCGTGGTTGGAGTTCCCCTGCCCCTGATGAGCTACGGCGGTACCGCCATGGTGACACTGGGCATGGGCGCCGGTATCTTGATGAGTATTCAGAACAACAAGAAACTCGTCCAGACATAAATAGTCCCACTCAAGGCCCTGCCCCATGGAAAAAGCCAGCCGCGCCTGGATGGAAAAAACCCTCAGCACCACGTTTTTGCCCTTTGCGCAGCGTTGGCGCGATGAGGACAGCGAACCTGCAAGCGGGTTTTTAAGATGGATCGTCAATGGCGAACATTTGGGGCACCTGGACAAAGCGCATTTGCCCACTATCCTGCCCGCATTCAAGGATGCCGGTCTGCCACTTGAATACACCGCGCTCGGCCTGGAGTTGAACACAGATGCAAACCAGCAGGCGCTCAGTGCAGCCCTGATGTCGATTGCACACCGGCTGCGCGCATTTGGCCTGGTACCCGGCTGGCGCAATGAAGAGCAGTTGGTACTGAATCAGCGCGGCGGGGTCATTGCGCAAGCTGAAAGGGCTTTGTTCAAAACCTTGGGACTCAGAAGCCGGGCAATACACGTGCATGTAGAAAACCAGCACGGCGAAGTTTGGACGGGGGTTCGTGCGCACACCAAGCATGAAAACCCCGGCATGCTGGACAACCTGGCTGCGGGTGGAATTGCAAGCGCAGAAACCGTAGAACAAACCCTTTGGCGTGAACTGGACGAAGAGGCTGGGCTGAATTCAGACAGTTTTGCCTGGATTAAACCGTTGCCCCCCTGCGAACTGGTGTTAAGCCGCCCCTTGCTGTATGGTGGCTGGCATCACGAAACAGTGATCCTGTTTCAAGGCCAATTAAAACCGGGCCACCGACCTTGCAACAGAGACGGCGAGGTGGCTGCTTTTCAGTTGATGAGCCCCAAGGCGTGCGTTCACGCCATCAATGAACACCAATTTACACCGGATGCCGGCCTGTGCTGCGCATTGGCCTTGAGCACGGTCAAACAAATCAGGAAGGATTAAACATGTTGTTGGGTCTAAAAGCCGCCACCTACAGAATCGGTACCACGATGCTGCTGGACCAGGTCGATTTTTCCATTGAGGAACGCGAACGCGTGGCACTGGTGGGTCGAAACGGCACAGGAAAAAGCACCCTGTTCCGGGTTCTCACAGGTGAAACCACACCTGAGGATGGCTTGGTGATCAAGCAGGACGGCTTGCGCATGACCTGCCTGGAGCAAGCCGTGCCTCAGGAACACAACGAAACAATTTTCGATGTGGTGGCTCAAGGCTTTGGCACATTGGGCAAGTCGATCAGCATCAGCCGCACACTGGGCCCGCGCAATCACGATGAGCTGACCCCAGCCGAAGCGGAGCTGCTGGAAACTGCCCAGCATGAATTGAGCGAACACCACGGCTGGCACCTGGAAAGTGAAGTGGACCAAATACTGTCCCGCATGAAGTTACCCGCCGACCTGCCATTCGCCAAACTATCAGGCGGCATGAAACGCAAGGTGATGCTGGCCAAAGCCATGGTGAGCAATCCCGATGTGCTTCTGCTGGATGAGCCGACCAACCACCTGGACATTCCCAGCATTGAATTGCTGGAAGAACAGATTCGCCAGTTCAAGGGGGCTGTGATTTTTGTCAGCCACGACCGTTCATTCATGCGCAAGCTGGCCACACGGGTATGCGACCTGGACCGTGGCATGCTGAAAAGCTGGTCAGGCGGCTATGAGGGTTATCTGAAAGGCAAGGCGGAATTTTTGCATGCGCAGGAAAAAGCCACGGCCTTGTTTGACAAGAAACTGGCTGAAGAAGAGGTGTGGATCCGACGCGGCATTGAAGCCCGCCGAACCCGCAACGAAGGCCGGGTTCGCGCACTGATGGAAATGCGCAAACAGTTTTCAGACCGCCGCAACGTGGTGGGCACGGCCAAGGTGCAAGTGCAGGAAGCCGAACGAAGCGGCAAGCTGGTTGCGGAAATGACCGACATCAGCAAACGGCTGGGCGATTTGCAGATTTTGTCCAACTTCACCAATACGATTTTGCGCGGTGAGAAAATTGGATTCCTCGGCCCCAACGGCATTGGAAAAACCACTGCACTGCGTGTATTGCTTGGGCAACTCGCACCCGATGCCGGGACAGTGAAGCTGGGCACCAAGCTGGAAGTTGCGTACTTTGACCAATTGCGCAGCCAGTTTAACGAGGAAGACACCGCAGTAGAAATTATCGGTGCGGGCAAGGAGTTCATTACCATAGATGGTCAGGCCAAACACGTGATTGGTTACCTTCAAGACTTCCTGTTCACCCCAGACCGCGCGCGCCAGCCGGTGAGAAGCTTGCCCTTCAGTGGTTCCTCCATCGCGCGCAGGTCTGACAGGATCGCGACCGACTGTTCCTCACCGCGGCCGATGCGGGCTAGTCGTTCCATGTTGATCGAGAGGAAGCGGGCCACGCGTGCTTCCGGCGTCAGTTCGGTCAGCGCCTGGTCGAGGATTGCGTCGAGCCAGGCGAGTGTCTGTTCGAATGCGGCGGCGGCCAGATCCTCCTTGCGCTTGAAATAATATGTCACGGAGGTGGTATTCAGCCCTACGCGCCGGGCCACGTCGGCGAAGGTCATGCCTTTCGCGCTTTGTTCGTTGATCGCAGCGGCCGCGGCCGCGAGGATCGCGTCACGCTTTGCTTGGAACCGCTTCGTGCTGGTGGTCTCGATCTTGGGCGCGGGTTGCATTTTGGGAGCTTAGCCGTTTCCGCGGCGCGCCAAAACGGTTTTTTGAAATCTGCGTGTGCTCCTTGCGATGCGGTGAAGGCCTTTACCGAATATTGGGTACGGTATAGGCTCGACGGCAAGAACGTCAGGAGGGTGGTGCCATGGACTTCACGCTGAACGCGCGCGAGACCC
>JAIXTE010000130.1 GCA_027484315.1 Burkholderiales bacterium
CAAAGCGTGCAAGCGGTGTAAATAACCATTCACGAATGTTACCCACCTGATTCTCAACCTGCCCCTTCTCCCAGCCCGAGGCTGGGGTGCAGGCCACAGGCTCAAACAAGTAGTGATTGGCTAGGCACAGAAAGCGCCGGTTGAATTTGCGATCCTTGCCGATAAACACGGCATCCACAACGGATTTTAAGTTGTCGTAAATCATGCGTGCAGGCACGCCACCGAAGAATTCAAAGGCTCGGTTGTGGGCTTCAAGCACCATCTCCTGGGTTTCTCTGGGGTAGGCGATGACAAACATTTGTCGACTGTAGGCCAGGCGAAAGTGCGCCACTTTGATGGTTTACAGTACACCACCTAATTCAACCTGTTCGTGACTCCAGTCAAATTGGCAGGCATCCCCGGCAACAAACAACATGGGAACGAAGGCTTGTGTCAGTTTGGGGCCATGGTGATTTGACTTCCAGCGTTTGACAAAGCGCTGCACGCTGTCATAAGCACCACCGTATCCGAGCTCTTGCAGGCCTTCAAACAAACGGTGCGCGGTGCGGCGACGTGGTCTGGCCAGTTCGGATTCCTGCTCCAACCATTGCACAAGCTGCGACTCAAACTCACCAAGCTTGGGGGAAACCGGCTGAACCCGCTTGTACTTGGGCTCTTCCACCGTGTTTAGGTGCTTGCGAACCGTGGGGCGTGATAGCCCCATCTCGCGTGCAATGGCAGAAATCGATTGCTTCTGCACTGCGTGGCGTCGCCTTATTTCATAAAGTATGTCCATGTAAAACACTCCAGACAACCCCCGGTAAAAATACCGGATAGTTACACACTGGGGTGGAAACTATTGGACGCTGTTTCCACCCCGAATCTGGAAAGTTTTGCATGCTGTTTGACAGTTCATCGACAACGCTTTGCGGGTGAGTTCTCCGCTGCGCTTTGCTTTTACACTACCAACAAAGGGGCTGGTGCGGGTGTTGCAATTGCTTTGCCATAAGCCAACGATTGGTTAAATCTCGAAGTCTTTTCTCAGGAGACTCATGAAATGCGTTTGATGAACATCGCCAAGAACGCGTTGATGGTTCTAAGCGCTTTTTTCATTGCAACGGGAGCTGCCGCTGCCACTGAACAGACCGAGGTTTTTGTTCAAACCGGTCACACCATGTCAACCACCGCTGTGGATTATTCACCGAACGCACAACGCTTGGTCAGTTGTGATGGAAGTGGTTCTGTGATTGCTTGGGACGCCGTGAGTGGCTTGCAATACAGAGGCTTGTATCGTCACTTGGGCTTTTGTCTGAATACGGCTTTTTCACGCGACGGTAATCGGGTGTACTCCACAGGGGGTGCAAAGGACGGGCAGCAGCTCGTGGAAACTGACTATTCAAGCGGGTCTTTGCGACAAGTGTGGACTGGTCACACCGGGTTGATTGTCGGCATGTTCGTCAAGGAAGACGGCGTGTGGACTTTGGGCGAAAGCGACGGCTTGAAATTCTGGCAAACAGGCAAGTCGAAGCCTGTGCGCACAGTACTCCTTCCCGCAGCACAGTTTGGGAATGCGAGCCAGTTGGCAGGAACAGAACAGTCGACCAGCCTTTGGGTGGGCAATCGACTGGGACAGGTGTTTGAAGTGCCAGAGAGCGGCCCTCCACGTCTTGTTGCTTCCTTGGGCGAGGCAATATCAAGCCTTGCGGTTTCGCCCGATGGTGCACGTATCGCGGTAGGCCAGGGAACCTTCATGGGTAGCAGCAATAGCGCCATCAAACTGCTTGACGCGGTATCGGGAAATGTCATTCGCAACCATGAAGGCCATGCCGGAAGCCCTGTGTCGATTGCTTTTTCGCCGGATGGCAAAATATTGGGAACCCTTGCTCAAATCGATTTGCAGAAATTGATGACTGGCAGTGCAGGCGCATTGGCAGGGCAGGAAGAGTTAAGGCTGTGGTCTGTTGAGATAGGGCAATTGTTGTCAACTGCGATCAATGAGCGCAACGCTTTGGGTACGCCGTTCCTCAGGGCCCAGTTGAAGTTTTCGCGAGATGGGCAGTCGCTGGCTGTGGCTGCCTGGGATGAGGCGGTGCGCTTGTACGCCTTGCCATTTTCTTCTGCAGAATTGAAATCAAAACGTGTCCTTGAAGGCCGCGGTGCGCCAGCCCTTCAGGTTGCGCTTGATGAGCAGGGCAAAAGTCTTGCGATTTCAGCGGGCCGCCCCCGCAATAAAAAAGCCGCTGAATACTATGAGGCTGCTCAACTGATTCAAGATTTTGGTGGTGAGTCGAATTTCACCAGCGAACAATTGGCTCGCCTGTCGGTTTTGTATGGTCCCAAAGGATTTCGAAAACACCGTCAAACAGTGTCGATCTGGGATTTGACTGACGGACAAATGAAATCCACGGTCAATTGGCAACTGGGCCCTACCAGCTGGTTGGCCCCATCAAAGGGTGGCTCTGGCTTTGTTTCCCTTGCCCCACTATTTCCGAATACGGTCACCGTGTCCCCCTTGAAAGGAAGGTTGATTCGTGAAGCCAGCCTCTTGAGCAGCGGTGAAACAAGGTTTGAACATTTCAGTTATGAACGCAATCAAGGTGATCCTGACCGAGTCACTGATGACATGGTACAGGGCGGTGATGAATCTTACGCCGTTGATTTGACAACTCAAAATCGGGAGGGGACGGTTACGGCTGTGGCATCCACCCGTTTGAATTCTGACCCTGCGCAACGCGATCACCGTGTCCATATCTTGATGAACAAGTCGGGCACCCGGCAGTTGCCGGGCGAATGGCCATTGCCTGGGAAAGCGCTTGCAATGACTGTAAGCCCCGATGGGCAGATCCTTTGGTTGAGCATCAGTGTTCACGGTGCATTGTATTCAGACAACCACCAGGGCCGCGCGATTGCATTGGATACCCGTACAGGCCAGGTGGTGGGGCAATGGAATCTGCCCAAAGGCGTAACAGCGCATCAAATGGCCGTGCACTCAGGAGGGCGAGGCGCCGTGTTCAGTGGCGACAGTCGATTGCTGGTTGCGCATATTGGTCGAAAGGCTTTGCTACGTCACGTGGTGTGGCGCAATGCAGATCGGCCTGTTACTGCCCTTGGTGTGTCGGCTGATGGCAATCAACTCGCGGTATCAAATACAGCAGGGCAAACAGCACGGTTGGATTGGTCGAAAGTATCTCTCTTGACGCCCAAGTGGTCTGGCTCGCTCAGTGAACCTTTTCCTAGCTTGTGGGCTTGGTCTGCCGATCAAAAAGTCTTGGTGGCAGCCAGTGATGATGGTCGCGTGCGTATGCTGGATCCCGCAAGCGGAAAAACTTTTCTCAACCTCTTTCAATTTGATGAGCAAGAGTGGTTAAGCATTTCCAACGAGGGGTACTTTGCCGCCTCTCCCAAAGGGGATGAGTGGATCAATGTTCGAGTAAATCAGCAGGTCTATCGGATTGGACAGTTTTATGATGTGTTCTACAGACCGGACATCGTGCAGCGGGGTTTGCAGCGCTTGCCGATTGCTGATCTGGTTAGCGTCACACTGGAAGATGCAATCAAGCGACCACCACCCCAAGTGAATTTGAGTGGTGCGAGTAGTGCTGACCAGAACACGGCAGAGATCAAACTGGATTTACAGAATTCGGGCGGCGGTATTGGAGAGGTTCGACTGTTGTTGAACGGGAAACTGCTTGCGCGCGAAAACCGGGCGATTGATCAAATTGTGGATCAGAGGGCGTCTACCCCAGGCTCGGTGTTTCTTTCATCAGACAAGCCTGAAGTTGTTCAGACAGGTTCTTTGCGAGCGCTCAAGTTGGCGAGCAAAAAGCAGGTTGAAAAAGTGCGCCAGGCCAATGAGGTACAACAATTGGCAATCGAAAGAAGTGTCAGCCTTGCTCCGGGAGACAATGAAATCGCCGTGATGGCCCTGAATGCTGCCGGTGACCTGAGCAGCAGGCCAACCCGGGTTTCACTGTTTAATCCTGCAGTCGCCAAGCCGCCAACATTGTGGTTGTTGTCTGTGGGGATTAACCAGTTCAAGGCCAATCCGCAGGCGCCGAATCTTAATTTTGCAGTCAAAGATGCCCAGAGTTTTTCCCGCGAGTTGGCTCTGCCTTTGGCCAAGGCTGTGAAAGCAGCACGCACGGAAACAATTGAGCTGATCGATGTACAAGCCACTCGAGAGGGTTTGCAGCTGGCGCTGAATCGGGTCGCAGAACAGTCAAGTTCAGAAGATGTGTTTGTCTGGTTTGTGGCAAGCCATGGCACGCTCGATGACTTGGCCCAATACGGCATGGTGCTTCATGACTGGAATGGCAGCACCAGTCCTGGTCAGTTATTCTCCTCGGATGAAATACTCAACGCAGCTACCCGGATCAAGGCTGCCCGGCAGTTGCTGATTCTGGATACTTGCCATGCTGGCGGATTGAATGGATGGCTTCGTGGTTTGTTTGATGCCCGTTTCTCGGTGTTGGCCCGCAATTCGGGTCTGCATCTTTTTGCGTCAGCAGGCGAGACCCAGCAAGCTTTGGACGGGTATCAGGGCAACGGGTTGTATACCCATGTGTTGTTGAAATCAATCCAGAACCCGCAAACAGATCAGAATCAGGATGGACAGATTGACACCTCGGAGTGGGGTGCAATCGCCAAGCAGGAAACATCCCGTCTGGCCAGAATATTGCGGCACCAGCAGGAACCAATGATGATGAATTTTGGAAAGGAAATCCCTGTTTATGAAAAACCCTAAGTCGATCATTTCCTTGTTGCTGGTGTTCGCCGCCTTCCTCGGTGGGCCGGCCCACAGCCGCGAGGATACTGTGTATGGCGTGGTCAAGTTTTTTGGTGCGGACTTGCGTACAACACCGGAGGTACAAAGTGCTGTAGTGGTGTCAGTGCCAGCGGGTGAGAAAACCGAATACCTGGAAAGTAAAGGACCATTCTGGTGGAAGGTGCGTTGGAACGGCCAGGAAGGCTGGCTGCTTCGTGCCTTGGTCGAGAAAATGACTGACGAGGAAATTGCAGCGGCGCAAGCCCCTGCTGATTCATCGAATACCACTGCTGCGGGCAAGGCTGTGCTTGCACCGATTCCGCCAGGCACGGGCAGGGCATTGGTGCTGGGGCTCTCAAACTATGCCCCTAATTCAGGTATTCCGAGCTTGCCTGGTGTGCCTGTGGACATGGTGAGTGCCACTTCAATGGCACAGATGATGGGCATTTCAGCCGACCGTGTCAGCGTACAGCGTGACCAGGCCTTGAACAAAACAGCCCTGTCGGCATTGCTGACACAACTGGCGCTTGATGTTCAACCTGGGGAGCCCGTGCTGATCTATTACAGTGGACACGGTGGCCGGGTGGACGATCCGGTTGCAGCAGGGCGTTGCATCGAAGGCTTGATCACTTATGAGGGTCAGTTGTTGACTGCTACTGAGATGGCTGATTTGCTTCGGCCAATTTCCCAGAAAACAGGCAACCTTTTTGTGTTCATTGATGCCTGCCATTCAGGTGGCCTCTCCACCACGCGCGCTATAGGCGAGTCGGAATTACGCCCAAAGTTTTTCGCAAAAAGTGGAGCTGCATCCAACTGCAGCGAGATCGTCAACATGCTTGCTGAACAGCCCGCATTAAGAGCCACTGGCAAGGAATGGGTTTATGCCGGTGCAGCCAGACCTGATGAGATATCACTGGACGATGCCAGAACAGGGGGGCTTGCCACATCAAACTGGCTGCGTTGTATGGCCAAGGCTGACAACAAAAGCTCGGTTGAGGAATTGCGTGCATGTACTCAGCAAGCCATCAACGCGCGTGTGCAGAACAGCAAGATTTACAAGCCACAAAACATGACCTTGACCGGTGATTTGTCCACTGCTCCGATGCGGGCCAACTTAACGCCTGAAGTGAAACAAGGTTTGGTGGCCAATTCATCTTTGGTGACTGCTGGGGAAAGCACTGAATCTGCGAAATCTTTCAATCTGCAGCAAGGGCTTGCAAAAAAGGGCATGTCGGTCCCCAACAATCTGGATGAGGCATTGCGCAATGTTCTCGCTGGATCCAGAAAGACCACTGATCTCATTGTGGACTTACCTGCGCAGGTCAAAATCAATGGCGTTCCACTTTCTGGGAGAATTTCTGTCAAAGGTGACAGTTACCTGTACATCTTTTATCGATCCTCTGATCGCAAGGGTCTTACCTTGTTATTTCCAAACGCTCTGGATCGAGACAATTTGATCAAGGCGGGTACGGCATTTTCATTGCCGAGGGCTGACTGGCCGCTTGTGGCTGGAGGGCCGGAGGGACAAAGCCAGTTGGTGGTCGTATCGTCCAGATATCCCAGAGATATCGCGCAACTGGTGGGGCAGATGAATGATCCCTTTTTTGAAGTGGCCGTTTCGCCTTTGGGTGGACAGGCATTTAACCTTGGTTTGTCCAGAACTGCATTCGAGCAGGATGAGTCGTGCCAGAAACCTGCGCGTGCAAAGCGTGGTGAATGGTGTGATGCGCCGTACAGCGCTGTTATCAAAACCCTTCGTGAGGTTCGATGATTAAGCGCAATTGAAATAGCAATTTCAGGGGCCACCAAAAACAAAACCCCGCCCTCATTCACATGTCGGCGGGTTTTTGTTTTTGTGGCCTTTGAGCAGATTCGAACGAACGAATCGTAAAAATTGCAGTTCGGCGTTGTTATTCCAACGAATCCAGCGCAGTCTTCAGGTGTTCCACCGTTCGGTCAATGTTGTGAAGTTTCTCAAGACCGAACAAACCCACCCGGAAGGTTCTGAAGCTGGCAGGTTCATCACACTGAAGCGGTACACCCGCAGCGGTCTGCAAGCCCAGCGTCAGAAACTTGCTGCAGTTTTGAATGTCAGGGTCGGTGGTGTAGCTGACCACCACCCCGGGTGCCTTGAAGCCTTCTGCCGCTACGCTCACATAGCCGCGCGATTCGAACAGTTCACGCACACGTTTGCCCAGCTCGATCTGTTCTTTTCGTACTTTCTCGAAACCGTATTCCCGTGTTTCCAGCATCACTTCGCGCAAGCGGGCCAGGGCGTCGGTGGGCATGGTGGTGTGGTAGGCGTGTTTGCCTTTTTCATAACCCTCCATGATGTCCATCCACTTCTTCAGGTCGCTTGCAAAGCTGCTGCTTTGCGTGTGCTGGATGGCCTGCCGTGCGCGTTCGCTCAGCATGACCATGGCGCAGGCCGGTGAGCCGCTCCAGCCCTTCTGTGGGGCGCTGATTAGGATGTCCACGCCAGTGGCTTGCATGTCCACCCACATCGCGCCTGATGCGATGCAATCCAGTACCAGCAAACCGCCGACTGAATGCAGGGCATCGGCCACGGTTTTCAGGTAATCATCGGGCAGGATCATGCCTGCCGAAGTTTCCACATGCGGTGCAAATACGAGGGCAGGTTTGTCAGTCAGGATTCGATCCACCACTTCATCAACAGGGCAGGGCACCCAGGAGGACTGGTCTGAATCGCTGGTCCTGCGGGCTTTCATGACCGTGGTTTGCGCGGGAATTTGGCCAGCGTCGAAAATCTGCGTCCAGCGGTAGCTGAACCAGCCATTGCGAATCACCATGACGTGTTTGTCGTGGGCAAATTGTCGGGCCACAGACTCCATTCCGAAGGTGCCACTGCCAGGCACCAGCACCGCGGTGTGCGCGTTATAGACTTCCTTGAGCGTGGATGAAATGTCGCACATCACACCTTCAAAGCGCTTGGACATGTGGTTCAAGGCGCGGTCTGTGTAGACTACTGAAAACTCGAGAAGACCATCAGGGTCAATGTGGGGTAACAGGCCAGGCATAGGGTTGCGTATGTTGGTGAAAGGTGAATCAAATACTAGCACGCAGTTTTCAGTCATTGTGAAGACATGAAAAAACCCGCCACTGGGGCGGGTTCTAGTAGTACAGGCCAATTCCAAAAGAAATTATCTGTACAGCACTTCAGGCAGCCACATGCCGATTTGCGGGAACACGTACAGCACGAACATGGCGAAGATCTGGATGAACATGAATGGAATCATGCCCAGGAAGATCTGGTTCAAGGTCACGCCGGGTGGCGACACGCCTTTCAGGTAAAACGCTGCCATGGCCACGGGTGGCGACAGGAATGCGGTTTGCAGATTCAATGCAACCAGCAGTCCGAAGAACAGCGGGTCTACATCGAAGTATGGTAGCAATGGAATGAAGATCGGCATGAAAATCACGATGATCTCTGTCCATTCGAGCGGCCAGCCCAACAGGAAAATGATGACCTGTGACAGCAACAGGAATTCAATGGGTGTCAGCCCCAGTGAAAGTACCCACTGCTCAACCAGTTCCTGACCGCCCAGCAATGCGAAAGCTGCCGAGAAGATCGAAGAACCCACAAACAGCCAACACACCATGGCGGTGGTTTTCGCAGTCAGAAATGATGACTCACGCAGCACACTGAAATTCAACTGCCGGTAGGCAGCCGCCAGCATCAAGCCGCCAAATGCGCCCACAGCCGCTGCTTCAGACGGTGTTGCAAATCCAAACACGATACTGCCCAACACGGCCAGAATCAAAAAGGCGAGTGGGAAGAAAGAGGACAGCAACATCTTGAACACTTCAAGTCGTTCAAAGCTGAGCTTGGAATAATAGAACATCAAAATCGCAGCAACAACAGCCAGTGAAATCCAGAAGTTTGTTGGTGCCGGGGTGGACTCCGCCTCTGCAGCGGGCATTGCAGCAGCTGCTGCAGGTTCAGCTACTGCAGCTGGTTCGACTGCTGCAGGTTCTGCAGTGGATTCTGCAGTTTCTGCACCCGCTGGTTCGGCCAAGCCCGTGGTCGCTTCTGCTTCTGGTTCAGCCAGGTCGAAAGAGTATGAATTGGACTGTTCGCTTTGATAGTCAGAACCAAAACTGACCAGGCTGGACGTGTCAAATTCAGCTTCTTTCGGCGCTGTCACCGAGGAATACACCAAACCCAGAATGAATGCGGCGAACAGTGCGGGCAGCATGGCGATGAACAACTGGTTTGCAACCTGGCCGCTGGTCAAATGACCTTCACGACGACCTTTCAAACCGTTGATCAACGCGGACACTGCACGGCTGGTGCCGTAGGTGTTTTTCAAAGAAGCCAAAACAGGAGTCAGTGGTACTTTGCGATCTTCTTCAGACAAGGGTGGCGCGCATTTCGGGTTGATCTTCGCGCGAATGATAACGTAAGCAATGTACATGCTGGCCAACATCAAGCCAGGGAAAAACGCACCTGCATACAGTTGAACCACTGATACACCGGCGGTTGCGCCATACACAATCAGCAGCACGGAAGGCGGAATCAAAATACCCAAGCAACCGCCAGCGGTAATAACGCCAGCAGCCATTTTTGTGTCATAGCCTGCTTTCATCATGCTGGGCATGGCCAGCAAACCCATCAAGGTCACCACAGCACCCACGATACCCGTGGCCGTTGCGAAAATTGCGCAGGTTACCAGTGTGGCTACACCCAAGGCACCGGGCAAGCGGGCCATGGCCAAATGCAGTGACTTGAACAGCTTTTCAATCAGGTTTGCACGTTCAACCAGGTAACCCATGAACACGAACAAGGGGATTGAGATCAACACGTCGTTGGTCATCACCTTGTAGGTGGACTGAACCATCAGGTTCAGGGTGTGGTCCAGGTCGCGGTCGTAGGCGAAGTAGGTGAAAATCACGCCCATGCCCATGAGGGTAAAGGCCGTTGGAAACCCCAGCATGATGGCAACCACTACCAGCGACAACATCAGGAGTCCCAGGTGGCCGTTGCTCATCTCGGAAGGTGATGGCATTGCAATGGCGACCCCGAGCAGGATCATGGCCATGATGGCAAAGCCAAAATAAAGTTCTTTTCTCATTTTGAATCCTGTTAATTCTTGCCGAGTGAGGCTTTGAGTTTTTCTACGTCCACTTCCTCAACGTCTTCTTCACGTTTTGGCCATTCGCCTGCCTTGATGCACATCACGCAGCGAATCACTTCAACTACGCCCTGGAGCAAGAGAAAGAATCCAGCCAGCGGGATGAATGTCTTGAACGGATAAATCGGAGGGCCGTCGGCTGTCACTGAGGACATTTCCTTAATGAGCCAGGCGTCTTCAGCGAAGGTGTAGCCTGCATAGGTCAGGGCAATGATGCCGGGGAAAAAGAATACGAAATACAGGATCAGGTCGAGTGAGGCCTGTGTTCTTGGGCTGAAGAATCCATAGAGAATGTCGCCACGCACATGTCCGCCTTTGGACAGCGTGTATGCACCAGCCATCATGAACAGGATGCCGTACAAAATGTACGAAGCATCAAACACCCAAGGGTTGGGGTGGTTGAAGGCGTATCGGGTAAAAACCTCGAATACGATCACTGCTGTCAACACGACGATCAGCCATGAAAACAGTTGACCGATTTTGGTCGACATTTTGTCGATTAGGTGTAAGAACGTTAGCATGGGTTGAGCCTCAGCTTCCTTGTAAAAAAAAGCCAACACACCCCAGGGGGCTGTTGGCTTTTTCATTGCTGCGAAATTTATTTCTTTTGTGCGTAGAATGCTTGCGCCATCTTGAAGTCGACGGATGTGTCGGCTTGCCACTTGGCTGCACGTGCTGCAAAGGCACGCTGCGATTCAAACACTTTCTTGAACATTGGGTTGGCAGCAGACTTTTCTTTTGTCACTTCATCCCACGCTTTCAATTGCGCTTTCAGAATGCTGTCAGGGGTTTTGAAGAACTTGACACCCTGTTTGCTTTGCATTTCTGCGTAGTCCTTGGAGTAGCGGTCGATTGCTTTCCAGCTCATTTCAGCAGAAGAGGCTTCAGCAGCACCTTTGATGATGGCTTTCAGTTCAGCAGGCAACTTGTTGTACTTGGTCTTGTTGAACATGATTTCAAACTGTTCAGAAGACTGGTGGAAGCTTTGCAGCATGCACACCTTGGATACGTCGGGGAAGCCCAACAGACGGTCAGAAGACGCGTTGTTGAATTCAGCGGCATCCAGCAAGCCACGGTCCATCGCTGGAACAATTTCACCACCAGGCAAGGCGTTCACAGCCACACCCATTTTTGTGAACATGTCCACAGACAAACCAACAGTGCGGAACTTCAGGCCTTTCAGGTCTTCAGCTTTTGTCACTGGCTTTTTGAACCAGCCCAGGGGCTGTGTTGGCATTGGGCCAGACATGAAGGACACCACGTCCATGTTCAGGTCTTTGTAGATTTCTTCCAGCAGTTCTTTACCGCCGCCGTAATTGTGCCAGGCCAGCAACATGTTGGCGTCCATGCCGAAAGCTGGGCCGGAACCCCACAAAGCCACAGCCGGGTTCTTGCCGTACCAGTAAGCGATCACACCATGACCACCGTCCAGTGTGCCTTTGCTCACAGCATCCAGCAGGTCAAAAGCCTTGACCACGGAACCGGCTGGCAGCACTTCAATCTTCAGGCGACCACCGGTCATGCTGTTGACTTTGTTGGCGAAGTCTTCCGCGTATTCATGGAAGATGTCTTTCTGTGGCCATGTGCTCTGGAAGCGCATGTTCACTGTTTGTGCAGTTGAAATCATGGGGAATGCCATGGCACCTGCACCCACTGCGGCCACGGATGTGCCCTTGATAAAATCACGGCGCTTCTGGTTGTTCACGGAATCAGTCATGTTGCCTCCTAAGAATGATGTAACTTTCGACTGTTGTTTTGATTTTACTTTTCGAACCTGCATTGTGATGGGGTACCAAAACTAACTGAATTGGAGCAAACCCTTACCACTTGGTACTTTCCCTAGGGTCGAAAAAAAACCGCCAGAGGAGGTTTCTGGCGGTTTCTGGTTTTGCTTGTTGTCGGGTTTCAACCGTTGGCGCTGACCTTGGTCTCGGTTTTTGCCCTGGTTTGTCGGTGCTTGTCGATGGCTTCCACCTTGCGCTGTTTTTCATGAAGGAAACTGAGCACTTCATGGCGGTAGTGGTTGTAGGTTGGGTCATCGGCCAAGGCCAGGCGATCACGTGGGCGGGGCAGTTCAATGTCCAGAATTTGGCCGATGGTGGCCGATGGGCCGTTGGTCATCATCACGATGCGGTCTGACAGCAACACGGCCTCATCCACATCGTGCGTAATCATGACCACGGTGTTTTTCAACTCGTTCTGAATGCGCATGACTTCGTCTTGAAGGTGGGCGCGGGTCAGTGCATCCAGTGCGCCGAAAGGCTCGTCCAGCAACAGCACCTTGGGTTCCATCGCCAGCGCACGGGCAATGCCAACGCGCTGCTTCATGCCGCCTGAAATTTCAGAGGGCAGGCGATCCAGCGCGTGACTCATGTTGACCATGTCCAGGTTGTACAGAATCCATTCACGTTGTTCCTTCTTGCTTTTCTTGCCTTTGAAAATCTTTTCGACAGCGATTTCCACGTTCTGGTACACGGTCAGCCAGGGCAACAAGGAATGGTTTTGAAACACCAGGGCACGGTCTGGCCCCGGTGCATTCACTTCCTTGTTGTCCACAATCACTACACCTTCGCTGGCGGTCAGCAGGCCCGCAATGATGTTCAGCACGGTGGATTTGCCACAGCCCGAATGGCCGATTAGCGAGATGTATTCACCGCGATTGACTTCCAGGTTGATGTCCTTCAACACCGGGTTGGTGATGCCATTGCGCTCAAAACGCATTTGAACTTGAGAAATACTCAGAAAACGATCGCTCATGTTGTGCCCCTTAAGCTGCGGAAGTGCCGCGTGTAATTTTGTTGCCGACCCAGGCCACGCAGCGGTCGAGAATGAAGCCAACGATGCCCACGTACACCAGCGCCAATACAATGTCGCTGATCAGTGAGCTGTTCCAGGCGTCCCAGATGAAGAAGCCAATGCCCACGCCGCCAATCAACATTTCAGCGGCCACAATCGCCAGCCAGCTCAAACCCACACCAATTCTCAAACCCGAGAAAATATAAGGCGCCGCGGCAGGCAACATGATTTTCCAGAAGTACTCGACGCCATTGTGTTGAATCACACGAGAAACGTTTCGGTAGTCTTCCGGAATGTTGCGAATGCCCACCGAGGTGTTGATGATGATGGGCCAAATGGCCGTGATGAAAATCACGAAAATTGCCGAAGGGTTGCCATCCTGAAAGCCTGCCAGTGACAAGGGCAACCAGGCTAGCGGGGGCACAGTGCGCAACACCTGGAACAAGGGGTCGAGGCCGCGCAGGGCCCAAGTAGACTGACCCACCAACACACCAAGCGCTACACCCACCACCACGGCAATACTGTAACCAATCGCCACGCGTTCAAGGCTGGCCAGAATTTGCCAGGCCATGCCCACGTCGGATCCACCATTGTTGTAGAACGGATTGGTAATCAGCTCCCAAGTGTCGGTGATGACCTTGCTGGGCGCTGGCAGACGAGCACCTTCACCGCTGCACAGGATTTCCCAGATCAGCAAAAGCAGGCTGATGATGACCAGTGGCGGAACCACGTTGCCAAGACTTGCCTTGAACTGCCTGAAAAAGCGTGTTTCCACCAGTGGTTTGGTGCGCAGTTTCGGTGTGGCCTGAATGCGCTCGAGTGTGTCGGTGTTCATCATGATGATGGGTCCTTGTTGCAGTAACGAATCAGGCTTTCATGGCCTTGATGGCCAGGCTGTCGAGATAGGCCTTTGGATTCTTGGGATCAAACACTTTGCCGTCGAAGAATTTTTCGACGCCGCGCGATGTGCTGGTCGGAATGTCTTTCGCAGCAATGCCCAGTTCTTTTGCAGCAACACGCCAGATGTCTTCGCGGTTCACCTTCTTGATCAGTGCACCGGTGTCCAATTTGCTAGGCAGGTAGCCCCAACGCTGGTTTTCCGTCAGGAACCACAAGTCATGACTTTGGAAGGGGTACGAGGCTTGGTTTCTCCAGTATTTCATCAGGTGTTTGCTGTTGCTTTCAATGCGGCCAGTGCCATAGTCGAAGTCGCCTTTGATACGCTCGATAATGTCGCCCACCGGTGCGTTGATCCACTTGCGCTGTGAACAGACACGCGCAACTTCATCCTTGTTGGCCGGGTCGTCACAATAGATCTGCGCTTCCATCACGGCTTTCAGAAGTGCCTTGGTGGCGTTGGGGTTTGCTTGCACATAATCAGCACGAAGGCTCAGTGCTTTTTCAGGGTGGTTGTTCCACAACTCACCTGTAGTCACTGCCGTGTAGCCGATTTTCTGGTGAATCAGTTGCAGGTTCCAGGGTTCGCCCACGCAGAAGGTGTCCATGCTGCCCACTTTCATGTTCGCAACCATCTGGGGCGGAGGAACCACAATCGTGGACACGCTTGCATTGGGGTCAATGCCCGCAGATGCCATCCAGTAACGCAGCCACAGGTCGTGCGTGCCGCCCGGGAATGTCATAGCTGCATTTACCGCCTTGCCGCCGCCTTTCTTGGCTGCCAGCGCATTTTTGAATTCGGCTGCGTTGGTGCCAACCTTGAGATCCTGGTACTCGTTGCTGACTGAAATACCCTGTCCATCCAGGTTCAGGCGGCAAAGAATATTCATGGGCACCGGAATGTTGTTGGTGGTGATTGCGCCCGTGGTCAGCAGGTAAGCCATGGGTGTCAGCAAGTGCGCGCCATCAATCCCGTTGCCGGCTGATCCCAGCACCAGGTTGTCGCGGGTGGTGCCCCAGGAAGATTGCTTGAGCACCTCGACATCAGTCATGCCGTGTTTCTTGAAAAATCCTTTTTCTTCTGCGATGAAAAGTGGCGCTGCATCAGAAAGGGCGATGAAGCCCAGTTTCACTTTCGTGGTCTCAAGCTTGGAGGACTGGGCCATCACGATGGACGGCGCACCAAAACCTGCGAGCAGGGTAGTGCCCCACACCGCGGCCGATTGTTTGATAAAAGTGCGGCGTGTTTCAGACAACTCTGGTTTGTTGTCGGTTGGTTTGTTGCTCATGTGGTGCATCCTCGAAAGTTCAACCCAAGAAAAAACGGCGTACATCGCCAATCCTGCTTTGCAGGTAGAGGGATGGACGCCGTTGTCCAGTACTGCATTGTTTGATTTGTTGTGGCTTGGTCCGTCTTTGGCAAAAGCCTCAATCAGGTATAAGCAGAATGCGTGCCAAGCCCGGGATGCAGGTTTTTGTGGTTCAGGCAGCCAATTTTCAGCTCACTGAACGTCAGTTTTGGTGCGAAGACCAATTTTGGTGCGACGCACCAAGTAAATCAGTGCGCCGTATGGGATTGAAGTGGTGCATGCACCGAGTTGAATGGATCAGTTGCGCAATGCGCGAATGCCAGCCCATGCGAAGAACAGGCCATACGCCAGATCTATTGCGCCGTAACCTGAATAGAAAAGGGCCAAAAGCGGGCTGGTGTCCTTAAGCAGGGGCAGGGTGTCTGAACTGGTTTGCATCCAGACCACCCAGGTGTACACATAAATGGCTTTTTCAAAGGCAAATACAAAGCACAGTGCCGGCAGCTTGTGGGCCTGTTTGGCCGCTGCCAGATAAGCCAGCCCCCACACCATGACCATGAAGGTGCCAAATTCCGAGAACACGGTGGGCGACAGGCTGTGAAAGGCTGTGTTGGTAAAGAATTCGCTGGCAGCCAGCATGCCCAGAATGTTGGTCAAGCCTGCGGCAATAAAACCCAGAAATACAAACCGGTTTCCTGCGGATTGATTCAATTTTGTCTCCATTGTTGTTTTGTTGAATTTCGCATGCTACCTGAACTGGTGGCCGCATAGCTTGATGACACTGCGTTATACTTGCCGCCACGGAGAAGTGCGAGAGCGGCTGAATCGGCCTGACTCGAAATCAGGTAAGGGGGCAACCTCTTCGAGGGTTCGAATCCCTCCTTCTCCGCCATCACACACATTTGAAGTGAGCCCCAATAGGGGCTCACGTTTATCAGGCCTACGCCGCTTTTTTACTGCTCTTCTTCGACGACTTTATGACCACATCATAATCAGC
>JAIXTE010000054.1 GCA_027484315.1 Burkholderiales bacterium
ATGCCGGCTGGGGGATGCTAAAAACCATGTTGGAATACAAATGCCGTTGGGCAGACATTGTGTTTGAAGAAGTCAACGAATCCTATACCACCCAGACTTGTTCGTGCTGTGGCTCCATAAGCTCCAGTAGTCCGAAAGGTAGAGCAGGTCTTGGAATAAGGTCATGGACTTGCGTGGTGTGCGGTACACACCACGATCGAGACGTTAATGCTGCAATCAACATTGCAAAAGTTGGCGAATCAGAGTTCCTGGCCGGGGCAGGACATTGCCCTCCTGCAGTGGGAATCACCGTCCTTCAGGGCGGGTGAGGATGTCAACAACGAGAATGCAGCAATAGACCGATCAAAAAGGCTTGGTGACAGATCGCCAAACGGGGTTTCTAATATCGCGGTAGTAATTGATACATAGAAAGTCGTAAAACCTATAGAGGATGACGTTGTAAGGACACTTCGAGTTAACTCAAGCAGACGATAAGAACTTGGGAAAATTAGCACCAAGCCAAAAAGAATCAAGCCGAAGGAACCAATCGCGTTCCAAGCGTAACCGTCCTCGAAATCCTTAAGAGTCTTAGACAGAATGTCGTGCTCGGGCACCATAAAAGACAACGCTTGCAAGAAAAGAACCAACATGAAGGGCCAACCGAAAAGACAGCGCAAGGTCACCAGGATTTGTCACCTTGGCCAAAAGTCACCCGGGGCAAATACCTTCGCCTCAGAGGTAAGGAATAATGCGAAGCAGCGCCAACAAGACATCATGCAATTTTTTAAGGTTTCAAGAATAACCAATCCCAACGCTCCCTCATTTTAGACATTAGAGCTCTCTAATCTACGTATTGAAAATAATACACCAATAATGTATAATTTACCACAAGGGAAAGTTGCACTCTCTAGGAACTGAAAAGAACCCTGCGACTGAGCTCGATCCGCTCGCACGCCCAGCCCCATCCGGGGAGAGGCAAATGATCGATGTAATACCTCCAGCATCCAAATCAAAGCCCCCTTTGTTTTGCTGTTGGGAAAACCTGGGTACCCAACGCAGCAAAAAACACAAGGAACTTTGAAATGACACACAAGCGCGTTAGCAGCACTGAGACTTCTACTCTCCTGAACTCTATTTCGGCGCAGTTGGCCGACTTCGTCAAAGAGAAGACAGGCCGAAAGCTACCTTTGTCGGCAGCGCGAGAGTTGCTCGCAATCGCTCGAAAGAGTCCTTCCTGGAATCATCTTTTAGCTCAATCAAAAGACGTTGTACCACCTAAAGGTGAGCCTGCCATTACGACCCAAAAAGGATTTGAGTGCCGGGTTATCGCACTCGTGAACAGCGACCATGTGACTGAAGAGGTGTCTCAAGGTGAGGTATTTAGGGGTACCGATTCTGAGTGGCGCCTGTACTCCAACGAGAATACCTCTGCCACATACTACCTGGGCGACGATATCGAACTCTTCAAAGAAGAAGTTGCTCCTCTGTTGACAGAGCATGATGCGAGCGTCTTCGTTGCACTCATGAACAAAGGATTTGTGGAAGTACGGTTTGATGAGGAGGCCCCAATTACCTCCGAGCTGCCTATGCGTCCCGGATTGCTGGACACAGAGAACTCCAAATCCTCATCAGTGAGCACCAAAAGCAATCTATATGTCGAAAACAATGCCAGCACAAAGGAGGTCCTTCTGTATGGCTGCCATTGCGAATTGGACGAAGGGCAAACTCCTGATGCCTGCGTGATCGACTTGGGTCGCGTAAGTGGTTGCGCCCTTGCCCTTGCGAACCGGGACAACCCAAACTGGAAAAACAAGTGCCCTCACTGGATGCCGATAACCCTGCCGCAAGTAGAGGCTGCGCGCGTGGGTCTTTACGGCTGCAAGTGCAATCTTGAGAATGAGCACGACCCCGATGCATGTGTTATAGACACGGGAAACCCCGGCTTATGCAAGAAGGCTGCGTCCATTCTTCAGCGTGGGGTCGCGCAAAACACTTGCGAAGACTGGGTACCCGTGTCTGTGTTGTTTCCAAACCGCCATGAGAACCCATCGGCTTGATGGCAAATCACTTCCCCCTGTGGGCACCGACATGAACAACAATGTACTGCCGCTAGCAATTGCCCAATGGGCCAACGAGGATTGGGTGAAGAACTGCCTACAGCAAGGGGGGGTTCAAGCCGTCTGATGTTGTGGATCTCGACCCCAACCACCCGATCACGAGGATAGGTAGCACCCTCCTTCATTTGACGGCAATATGCCCGCATCGACCCTCGAAAGAGGTGTCTCGTATAGCAATGCGCTTCTTCCTGGAGGAGCGAGGCGCTAACCCGAATATCGCAGACGAATACGGGCGCACGCCGCTCGTGAGTTTCATGCTCTCTCCGCGTAGCTGGCACGCCGACCCTGGCTATGGAGTTGAAGGGCTGCAACTGCTGTTACGCCACGGCGCCACCGCCAACGTCCTTTTTACGCCGGAATTCGTGGGTATTGCTGGGTGTGAGCGATGGAGGCTGATACACCACTGTACATACGCCTCCGCGCTTTGGGGCGCCCATAAGGTGCCACCTGAGATGATGGAGACTCTAAGTCAGTATTGGGACACGGCCCTGCCAGACGGTGGTGGTCGGCGGCTGCAGGATTATCAGTTAATTACGCGTTAAGTAATCCCTCATTTTCGTTGCGATTATTGGCAAAATAAAGTTATTGTTATTTGACTGGCTTTTTAGTGGCACCTTCGCCCTCAGCGCTCTTGTACGAGACTACGCGCCGGACACAATCTTCGGCAGACGTTGAGGCCTGATCCCTGAACTTAAAGCACCGGCCTTCCGGGTCTCTCACATAGATAGATGTGATGTCTGCTGTGTAGAACTCACTCAACTTGAATGACAGATAGCCACCGCTCGCCTGGTAGTCCAAGGGAGGCAGAACCTCCAGGGCATAATTGAAGTCCTCTTCCGAGATTTCCTGTACAGGCCGCTTGTGCATCTCAAGCAGAAGCGCATGTAGCTCAGTCTCATCCATTACGCGATGATCTGTATTCTTCTCCAAATAAGTAGCCAACAAATCCTTGGAGTACCCAAGACGTGCCTCGCCGTTGTCGTTGAATACGACGTCGATCGCGCTGGCGGCAGATGGGTCAACAACATAGAGCATGGCTCCGGGGCCATGTGTTGACTTGAGAGCGGCAAGACGAGCTAGGACATCTTCACCTGATGTGACGGCAGCTAGGTTTTTCATGAGTGTGCACCGGTAACAATTCGAATGCTTAAATGATATTGGACCAGAAGGCGTCAGTCCAACAAATCAAGCGGCCGAAAGACACCAGATTACCTAGAGACAATGTTTCTATTGTCGATGTGCTGCTTGAGAAACTCAATTTGCCTGCTCAGGCTCGAATGAAGATCCAGAAGCTGTTCCCATGAAAGCGAATACTCTCTGCAGCCCTCCCATCGCCCACTGACCATTTCTACGATGTTCACATCAGCGGAGTTCCAGACTCTGAGCTTAGGTTGCACAACGGTTTGTCCCGCCAAGCCACGTTCTTTAAGCTCCTCGATTGTAAATTCAACAGTGGCGCCGTCATCTTCAGAAATCATGCAATCTCCCGATCAGCCGTAGCCGATCTCTTCGTTGTGATGTGCCCAAAATTAAGGGGGATCTAGAGAGGGATCTGAAAATCCCAAATTCTATCTCGCCATGACGATTCAAAATCATCTATGTTCGTAAAGGACCTGCACCTCTGAAGACATCCGAGGCGTAACACAAATGACCTACACTTGAAACCATTAACAGAGCAAAAAACCAGACTTCTCGAATATCAACTAACCACAAAGCCAAGGGCCAAAGCAATATTGCACACAAACCCAAGATCAACCCCAAAAAAGGCTTTCCGCCCTCCACAACCGGCGAATTAAACGCCCTTCTAACGGCCCGCACCACAATAAACAACGCGATACATACAGCCAAAAAGTCAACAATTACCATGTTTAGTTCCTCAACCAATAAAATTACCTATAGCAGCCTACATCGAACCCGATCTACCTGGTTTAGGGTTGATCTGCCAGTGCATGAACTACCCCATAGCTTTCGCGACTGGTCATCCTGTTTTTCTGAAGGCTTCAAACGTTGAAGCAATTCCCCGTAAGAGATACCCAGTCGTCGAGCCTCCTCTCGAACAAGGAAGCGCTTCCATAAATGCTGTGCGTAAAGAAGGATCGACCCAGGCGTGATTCCCTCCATTTTTTTTAGAACGTAAAAATAAAGCAAACAGAAAAACATCACGCCAACGAAATACTGAATGAAAGCGTATCCCGTTTTCTTAAGTCCTTCTTGAATCGAGATCGTTTCCGGATTGGAATAGTCCACAATAAAAAGAAGGGATCCCGCAAGTGAGGCAAATAGACTAAGCATCAAAGAGAGCAGAAATTGATCCATAGGGGAGCAATCTTCTTCACCCCGCCTCCAGCTTGCAGCTCATTGTTTGCAAACTGTTTGTCGTTCATCTTTTGTTCCTTCTAAGAAATAACTTAGCGAGATCAATCGAGTGTATTAATAATCTCGTAAAAAATATGCTTCTAAAATTGGATTACGATTCTGAATAAACATCAATCTTCTTGCCCTGGAAATCCGGGACCTTTGCCAGTTTTCCAACCAGCTCCTCAAGCACTTCATGGTTCGGACAACTGATCTTCAGCTCCCACCGCCGGTACAAACTAAACTCACATTCCGGATCCCCGACGAATAGGGGGTACTTCAATACAGAGTCATCAAATTCCATACGAATTTTTACCAGACCGTCCTTAACCAGATCGAGTGTCTGCGCGAACTGCATCAAGTGATTGAGTACAAGGAATTTAAGAGTGCTTGGAATTTTCCGGTCCTCTACATAGGCATAGGTGTCATCGCCGTCGGCAAAATCATCCCAAATATTAACCGGGTAGCAATCTATTTGATCTGGTTTGAACTCGTTTTCGATTCGTCGCTCTTTGGCCTCTCGTTTTGCCATGAACTCTTCCCAGTCAGAAATGAATTCTTCTCGATCGAGCATGCCTTCGAGGCGAGCGGTCGCATCGACCTTTGGCGGTGTGGACCCGCCCTCCGGCAGCAAGGAATCACTTGATTTTTTTAAATCAACGATCATAAAAATAGTGAATAGCAAGAGTAGAAAAAACAGGCCGGAATACTTTAAAACAGGGTTCATATCGAGCGGCGCGTAGATCCATACGAGCACGGTCGAAACATAGACCGTGGGGTTCATCAGATATCGAATTGAATGTACTAATTTTTTCATCATCATTCTTTTTTATTGTTGCGGCACGCCGGGAGATACTGAGGCAGCTCTCCCAGAGAAGGATTTTTAGAGTTTGTTGATCGCCCGTGTCGAGAAAAAAAACACACACAAGAAGGTTAGGTTTCTCCATGGGTTCTCACACTGCCACTCCATGGGGTCTACCCGACGCAAAAGATGGTTCCCAACGTATCGCTTTCTAAGCCCCCAGTGCTGAAGAACGTCGGGCAGATCGCTTAAAGCAACTCCAGCCAGAAAAGCAAGATCCTCAGTGGTTTCTGGGACAAATTTGACGACCACGGAGGAGGGCGCACTTGTTTGAAAGCAGGTGGGCGCATTATTTTTGTAGCCGAGACCACGGAAAACCACTGCACCCTTGCTCGGATAAAAATTAAGGTGCCTTTTACGCCACTCGTCCTCACCGACAATGCTGAAGCGCTCCATCAACCGACGAGAGTACACACCATTGACCTCACCAGCCCAACTGTCCGCCCGGTCCCCGTGTTCCTCATGCTTTGGACATTGAATCAGCAATTCCTTGTCCGCCATCAAACGAAGGAGGTTCTCTTGATTCGCTCGAACGCGAGATGAAAACCAGTCCAGGACCTCTTTCTTGCGCGCCGAGAACTCATCGTCAGCATGTTTTTGAATCAATTTTGCATAATTGGACCTTGCCAGAAATAGGCGGTCATTCTGAATCTCCTGGGCGGTACCGAAGGAGGTCGAATCCAGGCTGTCTAGTTGAACCTGTTCCGCATAATCCCTCCCACTCAAGAAGCTTGAATGCTTTCTTATGTTGCGCGCATCAAGATTCATCATCTGTCCGGCGGGTTTGCCTGCATGGGCTGGACCGGTCCCGTCGAAACTCAGGGCAAGGCAATCGATTGGGCTGGCCACCAGGTTCAGTACATCTTTGGTCACCAAGTGTCCATAACGATCCTCCATCCAATTGCCTGTAGAACTCGTCTTGTGTAAATCTGAAGCTTGTTCGGGGTTGGGGAACTTCGGTTCGGCAGAGAGGCCAAAGGCTGGGTTTGCCGGGCCATGTCCTGACTTGATGTCGATCAGCTCGATCTCTGGCAGGGACAATGGTTTGTAGCCAGCAACAGCCAGGCCGCGCGAAGTAGCTTCTTCGATTAAGGGTGTATTCACCTTCACCATCTCACCGGTGTACGACAGCTCCGGCGCCTGAAAACCTTGATCCCAGAATTTCTCCATGATCAAATCCAACATCATGGCCAGCCAGATAACGCTTGGTGCCTTGAGGCTGGAGAGATTCTTGAGAGGTCTGACAGAAGACTGATAGGCCACCAGTTCCATGGATTCGATGGGCTGAACAAAAACCTTTCCGTCATCATTGACGGTCATCCCCATCAACTCGTAGGGGAACCAGTTGCGGGCCTCGCGCGCAGCCAGCACCTTGTCGGGACGACGGGTGAGGTCTTCCGCCAAGGGGTGTGGGGTTTTCTCCTTGTCAGTGAAGACAAATAGATTCCCGCCGTTTCGGAGGGCAAACGCAAAATAGGACCGGTATGGGTCGGTCGGGTGGCTGATGAGATTAACCGTTACTCCACTGGGCATCGAGACCAGAGCTTTGAGCATCGAATTGATGTTGTCCCACCGGTAGACCTGTTTTCCATAAACGGGCTTAACCTCCGGTTTCTCGGGTGAGCCGGCGAGAAATTGGTGAACGCTTAGGTTTTTTAAGGTGCGAAAAGCATCGCGGCGCAACAGAGCGAGGCGGTGGGGCTCCCTCACATGGCTCAACACGTCCTCACCGGTAGCCCCGTAGCTCTCAAGAGCCTTGGACACGTTTGCACTGAATTCCCGTGAAATGGTCTTAATTTCGTCGCGGGAAAGGTAGTTCAATAAAGAGGCACTCTTGGTCAGATAATCAGTCACCTGAGCGGGGTTCTCAAGAAGCTCTTGCACAGAAAAGCTCCGGTCCTTGAAGTATTCCGACGCAACATATTGGAAAATAAGATTTCCGGTAATCTCCGTGGGGTCTAGCTCCAGCGCTTCTTTGAGGGCCCGGTGCATATCAAGTACGCCCAGGTCCCCCCAGTTGTAGGACTTATTCGACGGATCAACGCCAGACAACTCCACCCACAAATTCAACGCGTGGGAAAGGTCGGTATCTTGACTCATAGTGAAGCTCCCTTTTTACTGCAACACGCGATGCTGGGGTCGTCCTGAATGGGTTTCGCGATGAAGCATGCAGTGTCAGCTTTGTCAGAAGGTTCTACATATTTTTCCACCGCCACCCCAGTATTTTTTAATGAGCATGTGTATGCTTCCTGCAATAAGCCAATAGGAAACCTAATTAACTTTTTGATCAAGTATTACGCTTGTTCTTCGCGCTGCACAACATTGCCATATTCAAAATAATAGTACCACAATACCCGATAAATATCAATTAACATCGACCGAAGTAAGGATTAGTCGACTCTCGCCTTAGGATGTCACCTCAGCAGGGCGGGTGAGGATTCCAAGGGGCGACGAATGGGAGAGCGTATGGGCAGTAGCGCTAAACACTGTCCCGTAGTGCTGGGGCACCGAGTCAATCAGGATTTGTCTAGTAGTTGCTGAAAGGGGCCTGGGTTCCTTATCTTGGGTGCCCCGTCAAATGGTGAGCTGCGGATTACCCTCGGAGATCCGTCAAGATTTCGAGCCGGTGGACCTGAGTCTGGCATTGTGCTTTGAGACTGCAAACGAAGCTTTTCTTCTGCCAGGTTGAATTTCGGTTTCTGAATATTCCCCGCCCATCGGAACCAGCTTTCCTTTCCACGATCAAGGCGCTCAAAACCCAGAAGTGTTGCAAGAGCTGGAGGTACCCGCACTTTTCCTTTCAAGACTTGTGTAACGATCGTAGGGTGCACACCCGCGGCATCACCAATTTCCTTCAGCGTGCAGAATTGTCTGCGCGCCCATAGAACACGCAGCATGTCGTCGTGGTCGATACAGCCCGGCGGAGGGTAACTATCGCAGGAGGATTTCTTGTGCTCGCTACCCTTAGTACCGCCGGTCACAACTGAGGAATTCTGCGATTCGGAACTTGTTGTTGGGTGTTTCTGTGCAGCAGCCAAAATAGTTCTTGCAAAGCAGGCTAGCCAATTCACATCAACTCGGAAAGTTGTAAGGCTGGTGTTAACCTCGTTTTTCCGGAGGCAGTCGACCGCATACAGAAAGATTTCGTCATCCGTCAATTGTTGGGTCCTAAGCTCATGCGACCATCATCCCTCTAAATCCTCAGATTTCCACAACAATAAAGCGCGACACTCTGCCGTTTAAACCCTGCGCTTGCCCCGCTGACAAAGGAGAAATAAAACTAGCGTACCAGTCTGGACTGTCGCCAAATGAATATTTCGTTGATGTTTGCAGACATGCAGCGCTTTGATGGCCCAGGGCGAAAATCTGGTCCAGCAGTCTTTCCACGTAGCGGGCCTCAAACGAGTTGCTTTCATCAGAGATAAAAGCCCTGGCCTTCTGGATGTCGAGAAGATACAAGCTATCGGAACTCATTCCTTTGCGTTCTGCTATCAAGCAAAGGTGATTACCCGTCTCGGCAAACTGAACCCGATCGACACGAGTGATTTGAACTTCAGTAAACATTGGCACCGATTCTTCTGGCATGCTTTTTCTCGCTGTTGACCATACATAGATTGAAAAAATTTGTAAGGGCCTGGATCACGATCAGGTTCTTCACACCGTTGGATCTAAGGACTTGGCTGTAAAGACCTTCAGGGATTTCAAGAAGCTATAGGCCCCATAACTGAATCCCCCTCCCGAGAGGAGAGTAGAGAGCATGACTCCAGCAGCTTTAATCGGCTCTTCCATCCACTCAATTGGTTCCGGGTTGAGATTTAATTCGTATGATAAAGCCACCATCAGCGCAAGGTGGTTGCCAATTGACATGCAGCACACAATCAAGAAGAGTATCCAAACGATCTTTGGAAATACAATGTTTGGACCGTCTACGAGTACAAGTGCCCAGCAGATCACTGCAAAAACAGTGAATCCAGCGATATAGGAGAAAGCGGAAACGGCCGTCATATTGTTATCCCAGTTTATTGTTGGTTTTTATTGAGGCGCTCTTTTAAAAGAGCTCTGGCTTCTTCTTGTTGCCGGTATCCTGAGGATGATTTGACCTCTATTTCTCTTGAAACCGTCAAAATCCAGTTCGCAGCATCGTCAGTGGACAGCACCTTCTCCTCCGCAAGTCGGACAAGACTTCCAATCTGACGGTCTGTGATTTCTTTGTTTGATTCAACGGCCTCAAACCAACTGTGGGGCGCAAGAAACCGTTCTGGATAGTGTTTTTTTACGAACCCCAGACTCCAGATGAAATTAGAATCCTGCCTGATATCGCGGTACGCTTGTTCATTGTGATTGGACAGGATTGCCGCAAGGTTTTTTAGTGTAGGTTGATCGTCAGGAAGAGTTTCTACCAACGAAGCAGGAAAACCCCCATCGTCTTGGGCGTACTCCACTTGCCAGTAATAAAAGGGAGCGAATAAGAGGAGAAAGCAGACAACTCCTGCAATAAAAGAAAAGTCACGAGAGAATAGGACAGCGGTACGAGTAGTCATAATAGACCTCAAGTGGTGAAGAAAAAACTATGCAGTATTGGGGTTCTCTTTATTAATCATCTCGCTTTTGACCAACGGCTTCACGCAGTGCTTTAACACCTTCCTGCTGCGCATCAAAGGCAAGTGCCTCTTTGCGTGCGAGATAGACTCCAAACACCCATTCTGCGGCCTCTCCCGTGGAGATGATTTCAGTTGCAGATTTCCGCAGAAGGACATGAATCAGAGACGTTGGAATCCCTTCTGTCTGCGCCACCAATGTAAACCAATCGTTCGGGGCACTGAATCGTTCTGGGTAGCGCCTCATAAACCAGCCAAGACTTCGGTTGCTCTCCAACTCCAGCTTCAATGCCTCGTGCACCTTGTCGTTGTGCGTGGCTAGATGTCTCGCTAGAATTTTTAGGGACTCATGCTCCTGTGGAATTTTATCTTCAACAGCTTTCGCATACCCTCCGGTGTAAAATGGATTCACATAAGCCAGATACAGAAAAAAGCCGATTGCAAGAACAGAAAAAATAGCCATGCGGGCGGCCAAAGACTTGAACGGCATTTGAATTTTTGACTGCTGAAAAAAGGACTTAAGCATGCTGAGATCCGAGTGAGTTATTTATGGGTTTTAGTTATAAAGGCCATTTAAGGCTGTCGACCGATCATCGAATTGAATCCTTTAATACCTGAACACCGATTTGTTGTGCATCATACGCGCCCTTACTTTTCGCAGCCAGGGACGCCTCATAAAGCCAATAGGCCGCATCCTTAGTTGACAGGGGACCTTCTTCCGCTCTCTTAACTAGCTTCTCTTTTTGAAAATCGGGAATTTCTTTGTTCCTGGCCACCAAGCCCAACCACCCCGGAGATACAATAAAACGCTCGGGATAGTCAGATTTTGCCTCTTGCATCCACAGATCGCCACCTTGCTCAATATTTATTTCCTTGAAGGCTAGTTGGTCTTGCTCGACAAGTTGCGCCCCTAGATTTTTCAGAGACTCCTGCTCGCCGGGGATGGCTTCAAAATAACTTTTTACCGCGTCTTTCTCTTTCCAAGCCAAATCAATCGAAAAAATTCCAAAGATTACAAAAGTAAGCCCAGAAAGAATTAACGCGATTGCCTTGATCGCTTGGGAGCGGTTGGAATCTGCTGCGCTTTCTGTCATTTTGTTTTCCATGGAAACCCCACGCTGAGAAGGGATAAAATACTGCTGGGTGATATTCAACACTCGTTACTTCAAAATCCGCCTTGGACGCCCAAGTCAAATTATCAAACTGTTGTCAATTGTTACTCTCGCCGATTTCTAATCAGTCGCGCACGAGCCTCCAGTGCCGCAAGTGTGCCAAAGAAAAAAACGAGCTGAATACCTATTACCGTCAACCAAGAAGAAAAGGGGATGCTCGCCTCAATTGCCGTCCTAAGTGTTCCCGCAGACATCTGCTCAGAATAAAAATGAGCCCCCTGTCCCAGCATTCTTCCAAGGAAAATTAAAAGCAATGTGATGTACTGAAGTACAAAAACAGCGGCCATGTATGTGTATTTTTGGCCAGGCCGCCAGGTGTTCCAGCCGTCGATCAGGTAATTCAGTGCTTCTTTCATAGAAAGACCCTCAAACAGAAAAGGGATAAGATATTGCCGGGTGGTGCTGATAACCTACCACCTTGAAGTCATCCTTCCCCACCCAGGTCAGCACATCATCAAGTGTCTTGATGTCGGGGTTTATTTCAATGCGAGGGCACTCAAACGGCTCTCGCGTAACCTGCTCGCGCATAAGCTCAATCTGATTCTCGTAGATATGACAGTTCACCAGCTTGTGATAAGCAACCCCGGGCTTCAACCCAGTGATCTGGGCCATCAGTGCGAGGAAGGCGTAAACCTGAACCATATTGAAGACGAGCCCCAGTGGGACATCTACCGAGCGCTGAAAAGCATTCAGATAAAGAGTCCCATCAAGCACGGAGAATTGATAGCTATGAAGGCAGGGTCTTAGGCAGCCCTGGTCGAACTCACCAGGGTTCCAGTAGGTTATGCACTCGCCACGGCTGTCTTTACCTGCGCGGAGATTTTCATAGACCTTGACGAGCTGATCTAGTGTAGAGCCATCTGTCTTAGCCCATGAGCGCCCCTGAACACCGTACACGCGTCCCATGTCGTTTTCACCTTTTCGGTGAGGATTAGCGAGCCAAGCCTTATTTTCGTTGGCGTTTGCGAACCAGGTAGGAGACCCTATATCGGCAAACTTCTGGGCATCGCTGTACCCCCTTAGGTAGCCAAGCAGCTCGGCTATTGCGGCCTTGTAGGAGGCTTTGCGGGTTGTCACCAAGGGAAATTCGCCGAATCCCACATCGTATTCAAAATCCGCGTTAATTACAGTCAGGCAGCCCACACCCGTACGCTCATTGGGAATCATCACGCCCTTATCAAGAATTCTTTGGCAGAGGTTCTCGTATTGATTTTGGTTCGGGTTGGGCATGAATTATCTCCATTGAAGTGGGTATATCATAACACAATAGAAAATAATATTCCACAGTTTAGTAGTGGTTCCTTTTTTAAACTGCTTGAAGCAGTCGGCAATAATTGGGTAATTGGTCGTTAATTGTTAAAATTTGGGGATCTTAGATTAACCAGGTTTGGTCATGCAAAAAAGCGAGTGGATTGCCAAGTACAAGCCAAAAGAGTTTTCATTTGGCTCCGAGAGTGGTGTTCATGTGAATACCCATGAAGACGGAGTTACATTCACTCGGATCGGGAAAAGTCAACCCGGGTTCGGAGAGGTGGTCAGAGCGGCACCTGACGTAATTTGGACTGAGCTTGAGGTGAATGGTCTTTCGTACATCTCGTCTGGCTTCCATGTTGTCAATGCGGTGGGCTATTTTCTTACAGAGAGCCCCTTTGAAGGTGATATCGAAATCGAACTATGGGGAGCGGATGATGAGATCGACCACCAAAAGGAATTGTTTTTCCATTTTCTGGATGAGCACGCTGAAAAGCTCTCGCCAGGATTGAAGAGCGCCCTGCTGTCCTTTATCCAAACAAGGGACGCTTCTGTGTTGTCTCAGGTTGAGCCTGCACGGAGGATGTACCCGGGGTTTGATAATGCAGAGTCCATGGCGGAAGCCGACAGCGCCCTGGAAACTTTGAAGAACCTCGGTTTTATGACTGAGGAGCACTTTGATTCGATCATTGATCTGATGACGCGAGGCTCTTTCCCCTTGCCGCCGGCCCCCAGAGCTAACGGGCCACAGCCTTAAATGAAGCTGCTCACAAAAGTACAGCAAAGCGAGGGGTTCTCCTCCTTTGGTGATCGATTACTCTTCAGTTTTGAGCGCAACACCAGTGGAGTTCGAAAAAACGTATCCCCGGCGGTGGCTGAAGCGTTTCGTCTACGAGTGGAACCCTGGGGGGTCTACATGGTTGCAAAACATCCGCCGGCACATTGGATTGTCAATAGTCGGATTCATTTTGGTGTGGTGGATTATTCGAAGGCGCTCTTTTTGGAGGGTGCCTCTTGGAAAGATGAGCTAAGCTTCCAATACGGTGGGAAAAAGGGCAAAGATTTGAGTTCTGCGGTGCTGGCTGACGGC
>JAIXTE010000065.1 GCA_027484315.1 Burkholderiales bacterium
CTTGGTTTCTGAAACCACTTCGAACTGGACGTTGGCCTGAATTTCACCAATCAGCACGGGTTTGCTGAGGTGGTGGTTCTTGCCCATCACTGCAGTGCCGCCTGTCAGGTTCTTGGCTTTCTGGCCGATCATGGCAGCGCTAACCTTGGCCACATCGGTGGTGCCGGCTTTCTGCACAGCCTGGGTCCACATCTTGAAGCCGATGTAAGTGGCTTCCATGGGGTCGTTGGTGACGCGCTTGGGACCTGCGAATTTTTTCCACTGCTTGATGAAGGCATCGTTCTCAGGACTCTTCACGCTCTGGAAATAATTCCAGGCGGCCAGGTGGCCCACCAATGGTTTGGTGTCAATGCCGGAGAGCTCTTCTTCACCCACGGAGAAGGCCACAACAGGAATGTCGCCGGATGAAATACCCTGGTTGCCCAGTTCCTTGTAGAAAGGCACGTTGGCGTCGCCGTTGATGGTGGACACCACAGCCGTCTTCTTGCCTGCGCTGCCAAACTTCTTGATGTCGGAAACAATCGACTGCCAGTCGGAATGACCAAATGGGGTGTAGTTGATCATGATGTCTTTTTGCGCCACGCCCTTGGACTTCAGATACGCCTCAAGAATCTTGTTGGTGGTGCGTGGGTACACATAATCCGTTCCTGCCAGCACCCAGCGTTTCACGCCCAGGTCTTTCATCAGGTAATCAACAGCAGGAATGGCTTGCTGGTTGGGTGCAGCGCCTGTGTAAAACACGTTTTTGGACGACTCTTCGCCTTCGTACTGCACGGGGTAGAACAGCAGGCCATTGAGTTCTTCCACCACGGGCAATACCGATTTACGAGACACAGAAGTCCAGCAACCGAAAATCACATCAACCTTGTTCTTGGTCAACAGTTCGCGTGTTTTTTCTGCAAACAGGGGCCAGTTGGATGCGGGGTCAACCACCACGGCTTCCAGCTTCTTGCCCAACAAACCACCTTTTTTGTTTTGCTCCTCCACCATCATGAGGACAGTGTCTTTCAGCGTGGTTTCTGAAATGGCCATGGTGCCAGAAAGGGAGTGAAGAACGCCCACCTTGATGGTGTCTGCTGCTTGCGCCAGAGTGACCACAGTGCTGCTTGCAGCCAAGGCAAGCCCCAAAGCCAATGTCTTTAATTTCATGAAATTTGCCCTCAAATAGGATGAACGGAGATGACAGTCCTATTCTTGGGCAGCGTGCTGCATTGCGGTATAAGCGAATTGACTTAATCAACTACGTCATTTGACGTAGTCCTTGTCCAGGCAACGCAGTGCAATGCCTGCAGCAGCGGTGCGGTTTTCCACGCCGAGCTTGGGAAACACCAGCTCCAGGTGCTTGTTCACGGTGCGCGGGCTCATGCCCAGAATCTCGGCCACTTCCCGGTTGGTTTTGCCATTGGCAATCCAGTACAGCACTTCCGATTCCCTTTCTGTGAGGCCCAATTCCTGTTTCAACACAGCAGCGTTTTTAACGCGCAGGTTGGCAGGCACTTCATCTACAAGACGAATCAGGCATTGGCCATTGGGCTCGCGCCCCAGCATTCGCAAACTGATTGGAACGGCCAAACCGTGCAAGGGCAACTGGGCCTGTGTATCCGGGGTTTGGGAAAGCCAGTGTCGCAACTGTGCAGCCAGCTGGCCCTGCTGCCATTCCGTGTTGGCTGGGGTGTTGACCTGGGCCTTCGCAAGAAGTGCATGGGCCTGTGGCGTGGCCCAGGTAATCTGCCCAAGCACATTCACAGTCATCAAGTGTTGACCTGCGTGATCCAGTGCGGCCTGTGCTGTGTTGCTGACCCGTGCATTGCGCAGGTGGACCTTGATACGCGCCAACAACTCGTCAGGTTTCACAGGCTTCACCAAATAATCCACGCCCCCTGCTTCCAAACCACGAACAATGTCCTGAGTGTCATTCAAGCCTGTCATGAAAATCACAGGAATGTTACAAAGCAGAGGCTCGGCCTTCATCAAACGACAGGCCTCGAATCCATCCAGGTTGGGCATCATGCCGTCCATCAACACCACATCCGGTTGAATGCGCTTGGCGATCATCAAGGCCTGCTTTCCGTCCAGTGCAAGCAAGACATCCATGCCAGCTGCTTCGAGCGTGTCATTGATCAAGGTGAGTGTGTCAGGTGAATCATCCACCACCAGGACCACATCCCGACGCTGGTTTTCATTCATGACGTCTCCAGTTGTTCTGCCAGTTTCTGAAACTGGAAATTTTTTGCCAGCTCTTTGAGCAAATTCAGGGCATTCGGCGGCAAAAGCTGGGCCAATTCAATTTTTTCAAGCACCTCGGTTACACCTTTGCGAAAGCCCATCTCGGCACAAGCCTTCAATTCGGTCATCAGCGGGTGCTGCGGAAAACGATACACTACATCAGCCAGTGGACCGGATACCACCGCATTGGCAGAATTGCTGCCCGGTCTGTCCGCCTCGTACGTCCATTCAACTTGAAGATGGTGGGCCAGCTTGTCGAGCAATTTCTGATTGTCCACCGGCTTGACCAGGTAATCCGTGTACAGCCGTTGTTCCTCCGGGGCTCGATGGTGTTCCTGCGCATCGGCCGACAGCATAAGGACTGGCGCAGGGTGCTGCCGGCGCTTGAGTTCTGCAGCCAAACCAAGCCCATCCATGACCGGCATCGCCACATCCAGAATAAACAGATCCACACACGCTGATCCATTGGCATGATCGAGTTGAACGAGGCATTCCTTTCCATGACCAGCTTCCAGAATCAGAAAGCCCAAGGGCGTGAGCAAATCAGAAAGAAAACCACGCAACACCGGATCATCATCGACCAGAAAAATGGTCTTCGGCGGCCCCACATAGCCTGTAATACGCAGTGGCTTGTCAGCAATCGACAAGGGTTGTTGCACCCAGGGCAACATCAGGCTCACAGCAAACCGGCTGCCTTTCCCTTCGGTGCTTTCCAGTTTCAAGTCACCGCCCATGATGTCAGTCAATAGCCGAACAATGGTCAGGCCCAGGCCAGTGCCTGGCATGTGTGCTGTGTGCGTGTTTCGCACACGCTCAAAAGGATGGAAAATTCGCTCCCGGTGTTCGGGCGCAATGCCCACTCCCGTGTCGGAAATAATGAACTCGGCCACCTGGTTTCTGTAGCGCACTTCAAGCAAGACCTTGCCATGCTCGGTGTACTTGACCGCGTTGGACAGCAGGTTGATCAGGATTTGCCGCAGGCGCTTTTCATCAGTACTGACACATTCGGGCAGGGTATCCACCACCCGACATTCAAACATCACCCCCTTCTGCTGAGCCTGCAAGTCGAACATCGTAGTCAACTGCCCGATCAGTTCACGGATTCGCACTTCGTCGCGGTTCAGCATCAGCCGCCCTGCTTCGATTTTGGAAATGTCCAGCAAACCCTCAATCAGGTCAGTCAGGTACTGCCCGCTGCGTTCAATAATGGCCAACCCTTCCTGGTGTTTGGGCGGTGTGTCCGCTTTGTTCGCCAGCAACTGCGCATAGCCCAGAATGGACTGCAACGGCGTTCGCAACTCGTGGCTGATCCCGCTGAGGTAACGGCTTTTCGCATCATTGGAGCGCTCAGCGAATTCTTTCGCCTGTTGCAATGCGCGGTCTGTTTCCTTGTGTGCCTCAATTTCCCGAACCAGTTTTCGGGTTTGCCGATTCGATTCGGTTTGTGCAACCAACCTGCTTTCGTGCGCCAGAATAAACAGCCAGGAAACCACGCCCGACACAATCAGTAAAATAAAGTACATCATGAAAATGGCTTGGGACAGCAAGGCGGTTTCAGCACCGCCCACAGGTTTCAACTGCTGGGAAACCAGCGACAGCACGGCTGCATTCACCACAGCCAGCAAAGCCCACAAACCTGCAAAACGCCCCAGGCGGGAATTGACTTTTCTCACCCATCGCGGCGACAGGAAAAGGGACAAGAACTCGATCACCTGATCGCTCAACCGGGCTTTGGGTTTGCAACTGTCCAGGCAACGGGAATCCAGCGAACAACACAGCGAGCAAATCGGATTTTCATAGGCCGTGCAGTAGGCCATGTCTTCGCGCTCGAATTCGTTTTCGCAAATGACACATTTCAACGTCAACCTGCGGTATTGGCCCAAGGGAGAATCTTGATTGCGCACCTTTTCTTCAACAATCGGAATCAACTGGTGCGATTGGCGCGCCAGGTAGTACTTGCTTTTTGTCAGCACCGCCAACGCGGGCACTGCCAAAAAGCACACACCCAGGGCCACAAAATGCGACAGCGTGGCCAGCACTGGACCAAACACACCCAGGTAGCAAAGCAGGCCGGCAATGGTGGCGAGCACCATTGACCCCACACCAACCGGGTTCACGTCATAAAGGTGGGCGCGCTTGAACTCCA
>JAIXTE010000059.1 GCA_027484315.1 Burkholderiales bacterium
AAGTAATGACAGCCGTGAATGACGCCCCACAAGTTGACATTCATGCACCAGCGCCAGTCTTCCAGGGTGGTTTCTTCAATTTTGCCGCCCAGCCCAACGCCTGCATTGTTGATGAGCAAAGTCACGGGGTGCCCCATCAACTCTTCGGCCTGCTCGGCCAATTGCTGCACCTGCTCTGCTACTCCCACGTCGCAAGCCACAGCGAAGGCTTGGCCTCCCTGGGCTTCAATCAGTCGTACGGTTTCCTGGGCACCTTCCAGTTTCAGGTCGGCGCAAACCACGACACCGCGCCTGCGAGAAATTTCCAGCGCAAAACTCCTGCCAATGCCACTGCCCGCACCAGTCACCACGGCGTAGGCGTTATGGCTTGGCAGGTCTTTTTTTCTTCTCAGTAAACTCATATTTGACTCACTTTGGATTTCTCGACGCGGTATCGCGCAAACTCAGGCTGCCTTGGCACCGGGGTAAAATTCCCGGGTCATGAACGGGCTCAACAGACCATTGGCAGGATTCAGCAGCTTTTCCTTGTAATAGGTCAGCAGATCGCTGGTGTCATGGTCGCTGGGGTGGAAGTCGCGGCGCAGGTAGTCAAGAATGTGCTTCATGCTGCCGCCAAAGACACTGTCCTTTCCTGTGAACAGCAAATCCATACTTTTACGCGCATCTTTCCAGAAACTCAGCTTGAATACACTGCTGGGCTTGCGCAGGAACGGAATCAAGGCGCCACCCAGCGGCACCAGCATCAGGATGGTGACAAACGCCAATCCGAATCCGCTAATGCGCATCAAGTAGTCGCCTGACAGTTGCTGATACACATCATAAGCAATGTCCTTGTGCTCGCACTCTTCCAGCATGTGCCACATCCACAAGGCGCGTTGCTTTTCATCCTGGCTGAGGAAGAAGATTTCCTCGTGTTTCATCATGTATTCGGCCAGTACGGCAGTGAAGTGCTCAATTCCGGCCATCAATGAAAGCTGCATGCCGTTGGGCAGTTGCTTGAAGCCGTACTTGAAGACCTGCTCGGCCAGAAAGCGGTAGAACTTCACTGGATAGTCGTTCTCAGCCAGGGTGTCATTGAACTCATGGTGCAACTTGGAATGAATCGCTTCCTGACCAATCAGTGCCGTGACGCGAGCCTTCAAGGCCTCATCTTTGACAAATTGACGGTGGTGCCGGGCCGTGTCGATCACCAGGTCCTCACCAAAAGTCAGGAAGATGGACAAGGCGTGAAAGTAGGCACTGGCAAAAGTCGTGTTCTGAAAGAACACGGGGTCAAGGTCTTTGCTGTCGAACTTGAAATCCATGTGCCGGATTGGAATTCGGGCAGCTGGTCCTGACTTGCTTGAGGCCTGATTGTCGATGGGCATTGAAAAAACGTTGTTCATGATCATACTTCCATTCAATAAAACTGAGCGTTTGTTCGGGTGTCGTCGAAAAAAACTTTGGGTTTGAAAAAAATGTTGTTATTGAGCCGTAAGCCAAAACTGCTTGAGCAATTTCGCGGCCTTGACGGGGTTTTCCACCATGGGCATGTGTCCCACACCAGGAAGGTTTTTGATCTCTGCGTGGGGTATCAATGCCTTGAATGTGTAGGCACAACTGGAATGAATAATTTCATCCTGCTCACCCCATACGATCAGCGTGGGTGCCGAGATCGCCGAAAATGAAGGCTGGTCTGGGCTTGGTGCATATTCCAGCAGTTGGCGAAAAATGTGCTGGTTCACATGGCGACGGGAAACCACATCCCAGTAGGCAAAAGGTGTCATCAACCAAGGCAGGGTTCGGCTGGCGATTGTCGAGCCCAGCAAATCAAGCACGCCCTTGATGTCATGTGCAATCAGCATGTTGCGGCCTTCCTGCAAGTTTCGCTCGAAGGGTGTCAGCTCGCTGCCAACTACTCCTGCGGCGTTCATGAGTGTCAGGGAACTTACCCACTTGTTGTGGCGTGCCGCGAGCAATGCTGCAATTCCGCCGCCCATGGAGCTGCCCACCCAGTGCGCAGGGCCTTCCAACACCAACTCGGCCCAGTCGGCCAGTCTCTCTACCTGTTGATCAAAGCCGTACACTTTCTCGCTGCAGAAGTGGCTTTGGCCCCAGCCAGGCAGGTCGGGCACGAGCAGTCGATGCTTCTTCATCAGAAAGGGCAGCAGGGGGAGCCAGTTCTCTTTGCAAGAGCTGAAGCCATGGAGCAAGACCACTGGGCTGCCCTCAGGGTTTCCACCCTCGAGCCACACCATGGTGCGGCCATCAATCGATCTGCGATGTGTTGCGAAACCGGTCAGTGACCCATGCAGGCGGTGCAGCATGGGAAGAAAGCTGCGATAACGCCACGCCTTTACCCGCTCATGGTTGGGTAATTTGGCCTTGCTGAGGTAAGCATGGGCCACGTGGTTGACGAAACTGTTTTCCAGAACTTGCTGGGCATTCAACATGACTTGAAACTTCCATTGGTAGCGGTGAGTGTTCAACCGTTACATTGAACGCTGTAATGGTAAAACGAATGTTTGTTCGGATTCAATACGGAGAACGATCGGATTTGTGGGCTTGTCAACAAGGAGGTTTAACGCCAGATTTGGCGTGTTCTTTTTGATAAAAGTGCACCGAAAAAAATCGCGAATGCAGACTGCCTGTTCGGCTTTCAGTCGCCTAACAGGCCTTTAATTCTGTGGATTTCTGACAGTGTCTAGACTTCGATTCAGTGATTTGATTGTGGGATGGCTGGACCCCCAGGTGCTAAGTTGCTTGGTACAGAGCAGCTTTCCGACCGCATTGTTTTAAGCGTTCTTCATTAAAGTCATGGGTCTTTTTAAAAATCACGTCGAACTCCCACCTGAAACAGCCTCGGCATACCAACGATGATTCCGCGTGTACGGTCTGCAATATAGGTTTTATCAAACAGGTTTTTGGCGGTCAAAAAGCCGGTTGTTGCCTTGTCTAATTGATAATTCAGGGTCGCGTTCCAAACGGTGTATGCGTCAATTTCACCGCGTTGACCATCCGCCGATGGGGCAACTGTGTTTGCGAAGTCTGAAAACTGTTCTCCAACATATTGCACTTCGACTTCACCCCGGAATGCCCCTTGTTTGTAGCCAAGGGCTGCAGTCAGTGTGTGTTCTGGCGCGTAAGGCTGGCGATTGCCTTGCACACCCACCAGTGCACCGGTGGCCACGTTTTTGAAGGCTTCGCTTTGGTCCGCAACAGGCAGCCAGGTGTAGGCCACACGTCCCAGAAATCCTCCTCCAAGTTGTCCATCAGCATTCACCTCCAGTCCTTCGAACAGCGCTTGGCCTTGCGACAGCGGCGTGCCGCCCCCCGCAATTGAACCCACCGCGATCAGGTTGCTGAAATCTGTCCTGAAATAGGCAGCCTGCAATGCCCATGAATCATTCAACTGGCTGCGCACACCCAGTTCAAAATTGGTGGATTCCTCGGCATCCACTTCGGTCAAGGTGCCGGCGGTTCCGATCAGGTCTTCTACCCTGGGTGGCGCAAAACCCTCGTGCAAGCTTGAGAAAATGGTTGTTGTGGCCGAGGGGTTCCAGGTCACCCCAATCCCGGGCGTGAATGCACCGACTCGGGTATCTCCACGGCTTCCATCCAGTTGATTCAAACGTTCCACGTCAATCGATTCGTAACGTGCAATGGGGGCGATGCTGAATTGCCCAATGTCAAACCGGTTGGACACGAAGGCTGAGTAGGCGGTGGTGTTCCTCTGGTTGTTTTCCACTGCAATGCCTGTCCGTGCCGTCGGGCTGCTTCCGTTGATCTGTGTGCGATCCTGTTCTTCGAAGTGAGCCTTCAGGCCTGCCTGGAACTCGCCACCGCTGTGGGCAACAGTCAGGCGGGGTTCGACGCCATAGGTGTCATAGGATCTTAAACGTCCCTGGTTGGCATTGCAGCTGTTCACATCGACTGCCTGGCCTGCAAGCCGTGCGGCATTGAATGCGCCACCGCACTGGGGGTCCTGGCTGTTGCTGGCCTGCCGCCACCAATCGCGATCAAACTGGAAGTAGTACACGCCTGTCGTCAATGTGGCGTTGTCGTTGATCGAAAAATCATGTGTAACCGACAATCCCGTTCGTTCAATATCAAATCGGTCATTTTCAAACGGGTTGTACTGTCCTCCCAAGCGTTCAAATTCGGCCTGAGTCAGGCCAGCATAGGTTATTTGTGAAGCTTCCTGGTAGTAACTGGCGCGCAGAGTGATTGCACTGCGTTCGTCGAGGGCGAAGGCGTATTTCAGGTTCAGATCATCCAGTTCATGGTTGGTGTTGTCGCGCGCGCCTTGGCCCTGTTTGCGGCCATAGTCCAGATTGAAGCCCCCACCACCAAGGTTAATGCGGCCATTGAAAAAGTCCCTGTTGCCTGCTGTAAATTGCAGGCTTCCGCCTTGTTCCTGCCTCGGGGGCGGGGTGATGTAGTTGATTACACCGCCGATGGTTTGTGGGCCGAACAGCAATGAATTGGCGCCCTTCAATACCTCGATACGGCTGTATCGATCGATCATGGGGTGGTAGTAGCTTGCATTGTCGCCATAGGGGGCGTAGGCCAGTGGCAGGCCGTCTTCAAGCAGGGTGATCTTGGTAGAGCGCGTGGGGTTAAGGCCACGAATGGCAATGTTGGGGCGAAGGCCGAAACCTTCTTCATCGCGAACATTCACCCCTGGGACCTTGCGCAGCACCTCATTCACGGTGAAAGGGCGGGATGTGTCGAGCTCTTCCTGACTGACAATACTGGCTGCACCCGCCATCCGTGCCAGGTTTTCCTTGTCTCCGATAATTTCCACGGTGGCCAGCGTTGCGTCAGTCTGATTGGCAAAAGCAAGATTGCTGCCAGAAAACAGCGCAGCCACTGCGAGCACAGTCATTGTGGGCGTGAAGGGGAAGGGTGACGTGTGAGCAAGGGTACTGCCGATGGGCATGTGAAGTTCTCCTGGTAACCATTTCGCGATGAAATCTGGATGCGAAGAGAATGCTAAGTGATATTAATTCTCATTACAATTATCAGGGGCGTTGTTAATCTGAATTTAATGTGGCTCATTTCCCCAGAGATTGTTCAGGAAGGGGTTTTATCTGCACTCGCATGAATTGAATTCAGGAGACTTTTTTCCTTGCATGTCATATCCCCGTCATTTTTTCTTCATCAAACTTAAACACCCATGAAACACACTTGCCGCTTATTCAATATTGCGGGTGGATTTCATGTTCAACAAAAAAATTCTCGCGGCTTGCGTAGCAGCCATCGTGGTTTCAGCCTGTGGTGGTTCAGACGACGCACCGTTGAAGAGCACATTCATTGACGCAGCTGTCTCAGGTGCAGCTTATGGCACCGCCACACAATCAGGTTCGACAGCGGCCGATGGTGGCTTTAACTACCGTCCTGGTGAATCAGTAACTTTCACCGTAGGCGGTGTGCGTTTGCCAGCCGTGGCCGTTCCGGGTGGCGTGGTCACGCCAATCGACATGGGCGCTGATGGCACTGCCACAGACCCAGCAACTTTGAATATCGCCCGTTTCATCCAGGCACTGGACACTGACAACAACCCCGATAATGGCATTGTGATCAATGCAGCACGTGTGGCGCCTGGTGCTACAACGCCAGCGAATTGGTCTGCAGCAAATCCAACCGCATTGTTGGCCGCTGGTGTGGCGGTGCCCACCGAAGGGCAGGCGCTGACACACTTGGCAAAATCAGTTGCTCAAGCCAAGGGCATGCCGCAGGGCAAGCTGGTTGGTCGCTACGGTGTATCTCAAGCTGGCGTGGCTGAAATTGTGGCCTACCACGAGGCCAGCAAGTCGTCATTCCACATTGCCGATGTTCCAGCCACAGCACCGGCTACAGGCCGGGTGTTGTCGGTTCAGCGCATGTCGCTGGCCAATTTGAGCGCAACAGCATTGGCATCGCCCACTACAGCCTCTAACCTGACCATTGATGGTACTCGCGATATTGCGGCCGATGTAAATACCGCCGGTTTTATTGCTGGCGGCATTCAAAGCCTGGACATCGCTGGCAACTTGATGGCCGTAGCCGTATCAAGCAACCCGAAAACAGACACCGGTGTGGTTGCTTTCTACAATATTTCAGCGACAGGCGCGCTGACCTTTTCGAAAAAAGTGACTGTGGGTGTGTTGCCCGACAGCGTGTCTTTTTCGCCGGATGGCAGCAGCCTGGTCGTGGCCAATGAAGGCGAGCTAAGCAATACTTTTGGAACGGACAATATTGATCCGGATGGTTCAATCTCAATCGTTCGCATCACGAACGGTGTGCCCGCTGACAATGCAATTCAATTGACTTTCACAGATTTCAACACAGGTTCCAGCCGTGCATCCGAACTGCCTTCTGGCGTGCGCATCGGCCGTCCTGGTGCCACTGTGGCGCAGGATATTGAACCTGAATACGTCGCCATTTCATCAGACAGCCGCACCGCTTTTGTGACTCTGCAAGAAAACAATGCAGTGGCTGTGGTGGATTTGACTGCAGCACGAATCAGTCGCATTTTCGCACTTGGTTTCAAAGACCACGGTTTGGCGCGCAATGCATTTGCACCCTCAGACCGAGCTACTGTGTTGAATCCGCCTGCGCTGATTACCATTCCAAACGTAATGGGCATTTACATGCCTGACACTGCGGCCAGTTTCACAGTGGGCGGTAAAACCTACCTGGTGACAGCCAACGAGGGCGATGACCGAAACGATTTCTTGCCTGCTGAGGAAACAGCCCGCCTGTCGACTTTGCCACTAGATCCCACGGCGTTTCCAGATGCTGCCACGATCAAAGCCAACACGGTCGCAGGTCGCCTGACTGTGTTCGCAACAACATCCACCGGCCGTTTTGGTGACACTGACAACGACGGTGATTACGACAAAGTGTATGCCTTGGGCGGTCGTTCCTACTCGATCATTGATGCAGCAACCGGCCAGTTGGTGTACGAATCAGGTTCAGACGTGGAACGCTATGTGTATGGTGAATTGGCGAATGATGCGAATAAAGACACGCTGTTTGCCGACGGTGCCATTTCAGGCCGGTTTGACAACAAGGGCCCCGAACCCGAAGCATTGACGGTGGGGCAGATTGGAAACGACTTTTATGCGTTTATCGGTCTCGAGCGCTCCAGTTCAATTTTGGTGATGAAGGTGACCAATCCAGCCAAGCCGGAATTTGTACAGTACATCCGCAGCACCACCAACTTTGCAAATGGTGATTTGTCACCGGAAGGTATGAAGTTTGTGCCCGCAGCAAAAAGCCCGAATGCAAAACCCTTGTTGATTGTGGGTTATGGCGATGTCAGTGGCACAGTGGCGGTGTATCAGTTTGATTGAGTTGCTTTGAACTGAAGCAGTTTGAATTGACTCAGTTTGCTTGAATCGGAATGGCCCATCGCCCCGCAAGGTGTATGGGCCTTCTTTTTTCCAAACCTGAATTTTAACTTGGCAGACCGTCGATCGAGAGGCCTGGCAGCCCACCCAATTGACCACCCAGTGCATCAGCACCCGATGAAATGCCGGTGCTCAATGTGCCCAGCAAATCACCTTCAGGAATTTCAGGCAAACCTGCGCCACCAAACCCATCGAATGCTGCTTGAAGCGAATCTGCTCCACCCAGAATTCCATCTACCAATTCAGCCAGGCCACCTTCCAGTTCGGCTGGCAAAGCGGATGTGAGTTCAGCGGGCAGCGCTGACATCAAATCGGCTGGTAATGCTGAAGTTAAATCAGTTGGCAAGGCCGCAGTCAGATCAGCAGGCAACACTGAAGTTAAATCTGTGGGTAGCCCGCCATCCAGGCTTTGCAAGTTCGGTATCTCTGTGGTGATCTGGCTGAGAATGCCATCCAACACATTGTCGACCTCGACAGCCACCGTGCGCAGGCCATCGACCAATTGATCCACAGGCTCAATCTGTTGGCTCAAGGGTTGTGTAATGCCATCCGCCAGATCCACCACGCTCGTGACCAGGCCGCCATCGGCTAGGTCCAGGTTGGGCAGGGCGGCGATCAATGTGTCCAGTCCAAGTTCTGTGTTCACTGCATCCGTCAGCGCCGAGGTGAGTGGGCTCAGTGGTTCTCCAAGTGGTGTCTGGTCAATACCGTCCACCAACTGCTGAATCAGGTCGGCTTGCGGTGTACCTTCACCGGTTGTTGCCACCAAAGCATCGTGAACATTCTCAAGTACGCCAAGGCCGGTTTGCTCTACAGCCACAACCAGATTGTCAGGGGTGGATTCCGGATTGTTCTGGCTGTTTTGCAGGGCATTCTGAATCGGTTCAAGCAGGCTTTGCTGTGCATTTTCCGGAGTCAGATTTTCTGCGACAAAGTCCTGTAAGTTTTGTGGGCTGCTGCCTGACGAGAATTCACCTGCGCCCAATCCGCCTGAACCAGATCCGCTTCCACTGCCTGCGTTGTTCACGCCCGTACCTGTGCCGCTTGACGCACCACCCGCACTGCCCGATGAATCGCTCGAACCGCCAGCCAGAAAGGCCCCGGCTGCCAATGCACCGGCACCTGCCACAGCGCCGCCACCCGCGCCAAGCAGGCCTGCACCAAACAGACCTGCCACCGCGCCGCCATCGGCAGCAGCGGAGTTTTCGGCGAGTTCAGTGGTGAATTCAAAACATTCACCGTCTTCGATCACCACAATTTGTTGACCATTTGGGCCTGGTTGTTCACCCAGCGTCAGCTTGCCATTGGATGACATGAAGCCTGCTGCGGGCATCTGGCCATTTACGCCCGGAAACTCCAGCGACAGTCGGCCTGTGGCGCCGGTTGCAATCTCGTCGCCTGGCAACAGAAAGTCGCCTGCCTTGATTGTGACAACCTCGCCGTTGCGACTCACGTTCACTTCGCCTTCCACATCTTTAATCAGTGCCTGGGGTGTTGCCATGGATTTGCTCCTCGTTTGATTGGCCAAAATACATCCCCCAATTTTGCGAGCCTGTACCGAATTTGATCCTCCAATTAGGGGGCTACTTCCACCCCCAATTGATCAATTTGTAATTGACAACGCACGTAGTCAGATATACATTCTTCTCAGCTTGAATTTCAACCGGGGTAAAAAGATGACTGAATACAGCGTGGTGATTATTGGCAGTGGTTTTGGTGGGCAATGTGCTGCCATCAACCTGAAAAAGCGTGGAATTGAAGACTTCATCATGCTCGAGCGGCGTGATTTCATGGGCGGTACCTGGTGCCAGAACTCTTATCCAGGCGCAGCTGTCGATGTTCAATCGCTGCTGTATTCAATCGAGTCAGAACCCTACGACTGGAGCCAGATGTTTGCTGAAGGCGCCGAGCTTCAGCGTTACACCGAACACGTGATCACCAAGCACGGCCTTCGCGAAAAAACCCGCACCAACAGCAATGTGCAGCGCACGGAGTGGAATGAAACCGAGCAACGCTGGCATGTCCACCTGCAAGGCGGCGATGTGATCAAGGCGCAATTCGTGATCAATGCATCGGGTCCGCTCAGCACGCCTGTTATTCCGAATTTCAAAGGCCGCGAGTCCTTCAAGGGCAAAACATTCCACACCAATTCCTGGGATCAGCAATACGACCACAAGGGCAAGCGTGTGGCCATTATTGGCAGCGGCGCCAGCGCGGCCCAGGTTATTCCAGCCATTGCCGGGGAAGTAGGGCACTTGCACGTGTTTCAGCGTTCGCCCCACTGGGTATTGCCACGACCTGACCGAGTATTCAAGCCCTGGCAGCGCGCCTTGCTGAAAGTGGAGCCCATTCGAAAACTGGCCCGGTCCGCCATTTACTGGGGGCTGGAAAGCAGGGTGATTGCATTCAAGTATTCCGATTTTGCATTGAAGAATGTGGCCCAGCGCGAAGCCTTGAATCACATCAAGAAGCAGATCAAGGACCCCGTATTGCGCAAAAAGGTCACGCCCGATTTCACCATCGGCTGCAAGCGCATCATTTTGAGCAATACCCTGTACCCCGCCTATTGCCGCCCCAATGTCAGCTTGCATGACAAAGCCGACGGCATTGCCGAAATCAATGAGACCGGCATTAAAACCTTGGGCGGTGAACAGATTGACCTGGATTGCATCGTGTACTCCACGGGCTACGATGCCACGGATGGCGTGATTTCCTACCCGGTCATTGGTACAGGTGGCACCAAGCTTGCCGACGTGTGGGACGAGTTTCCACGCGCCTACCTGGGCACCACAGTGCCCAGTTTCCCCAACCTGTTCATCGTGACCGGGCCCAATACCGGCATTGGACACACCTCTGCAATTTTCGTGATCGAAGCGCAGATGCACTACATCATGCGTGCCATTTCGGAAGTGAAGGCCAAGAAGGCTGCTGCTATTGAGGTGAAACCACAGGCTGAAGAACGCTACACCACCCACATTCACAGCGAGATGGAAAAGACTGTGTGGAAACGCGGCGGTTGTACCAGCTGGTACAAAAGCAAAAGTGGCCATGTGGTGGCGATGTTTCCTGGGTTCAGTTACACCTATTTGCGAATGGCCAGGGATTTCAAGCCTGCCGACCATGCATTTCAATTGCCACTGAATGCGAACAGCAACGCCAATGCAGCCGCTTCAAAACCAGTCACGGAAGGAGTTGCAGCATGAAGAATTTCAAGAGCAAGGTTGTCGTCATTACTGGCGCTGCGTCTGGCATGGGCCGTTCCTATGCATTGATGTTTGCCCGCCTTGGCAGCAAGGTTGCGATTTGTGATTACGATGAAAAGGGTCTGAAGGAAACCGAAAATCTGGTGCGTCAGGCAGCCGATGTGCAGCTGTATTCAGAAAAGCTGGATGTATCCGATAAAGCGGGCGTGTATGCATTCGCGCAGGCCGTGAAAGCGGCTTTGGGTAATGCGCATGTCATCATCAACAACGCCGGTGTCAGTGGTGAAGGGCGCCCTGTGTGGGCGCTGAGCGATGACAGCTATGAGCGTGTCATGGGCATCAACTTCTGGGGGGTGGTTCATGGCACCAGGGCATTCCTGCCGCAGTTGCTGACCAATGGCGAAGGCGCTGTGGTCAACGTATCCAGCATTTTCGGCCTGGTGGGCACACCCAGCAACTCGGACTACTGCGCCAGCAAGTTCGCAGTGCGTGGCTTTACCGAATCGCTGATGGTGGAGCTTTCAAACAGCAAGGTACAAGTGCACCTGGTTCACCCGGGTGGCATTAACACCAACATTGCCAGCAAGCCTGAACATGAAAAGTTTGCCAAGAAATTCCTGACCACACCGCCTGATGAAATTTGCAACTACGTGTTGAAGTGCATTCAGAAAAACGAGCCGCGCATTGTGTATGGCAACAATGCGGCCCGCGTGTGGCTGGGTTCACGGCTGGTGCCGTTCAAGCGAATGCGCCACATTTTGTGGCAGCAAATGGGGCGCACGCTGAACGAAGAAGATTACAAAGGCATACAAATCAAGTAATCATGTAATGAACTTACACCACCAGGTAACCGCCATCGACATTGATGCAGGCCCCGGTGGTGTAGCTTGATGCCTCCGAGGCCAGGTACAACACAGTGCCAGCCATTTCGCTGGGCTGTGCAACCCGGTTCATGGGGACATGCTGCAACAGCGCGTTGCGAATGGCATCGTTGTGCACCAGGGCCGAGGCAAATTTCGTGTCGGTGGCGCCTGGCAACAAGGCATTTACCCGAACTTTCATCGGAGCACATTCTTTGGCGAAAGCCTTCGTCATTGAAATCACAGCCGCCTTGGTAATTGAATAAATACCCTGGTACAGGCCTGGAATCACGCCGTTAACCGAGGCCACGTTGATGATGCTTCCACCCCCGTTTTTGCCCATCAACTTGCAGCCATGGCTGCTCATGTAAAAATAGCCGCGAATATTCACATCGCAGGTTTTCTGAAACGCTGCCAAATCGGTGTCGTAAATTGGGCCAAAGTGCGGGTTGGTGGCCCCGTTGTTGACCAGAATATCGAGCTTGCCGAATTTGGCTTCAATCTGTTGGTACAAAGCCTCAATCTGCTCCATTTCTCCCAAGTGGCAGGCCATGGGTACGGCCTTCAAGCCATCTGCCTGAAATTGCGCAGCAATTTGCTCGCAGGCATCCTGTTTTCTGCTGGAAATAATGACTGTGGCACCCTTGGATGCCAGCAATTCGGCACAAGCCAGACCAATTCCCCGTGTTGCACCCGTGACCAAAGCCACCTTATCTTGTAAATTGAACAAATCAGTTGTTGTTTTCACACCGTCTCCTTACAGGCATTTTCTAATAGTTTTTCATTTGAAAAGGTAACATCGCATGGGCTCGGAAATTGAGCAAGATGGCAGGCATGTTTTTGTCTATGGTTCACTGATGTACTTGCCCGTTTGGGGGCAGGTAGCGAAGGGGGTGTATCCCTGCATGAATGCCATTGCAAAAGGATTTCAGCGCCATGCAGTGCCGGGTGAAACTTACCCGGCCATGGTCAGAAAAGCGCAGGCACAAGTGCAAGGTTTGGTGTGGCTGAATGTACGACCAGAAGACATTCACAATCTGGATGTCTTTGAGGGTTCAGAATATGCCCGTGAGCAAATTGACGTGGTGTTGAACACCACTGGTGAAACAGTGAAGGCAGACACTTACATTTGGCGTCACCCCGATCTATTGACCGATGCCTTGTGGAGTGTCAGCCAATTTGAGGCTGAAGGCATGCAGTCCTTTCTGGACCGGCATGTGGGAAACTGGAATAGCACCGGACAAAGAAAATAAAAAAGAGAACAAGGAGATGCATCCATGGGTTTTATCTTGGCACTCGACCAAGGCACGACCAGTTCACGAGCAATTGTATTCAATGAACGCGCGCAAGTCATAGCCAGTTGCCAGCAGGAATTTGAGCAGATTTTTCCCAAAGCAGGCTGGGTTGAACACCGCCCGGACGACATCTGGACCACTCAACTGGCCTGCGCGCGCGGTGCGATTGAACAGGCAGGTATCAAGGCGTCGGACATCGCCGGAATTGGCATTACCAATCAGCGTGAAACTACTGTGGTGTGGAACCGAAAAACCGGGAAGCCGGTTTACAACGCCATTGTTTGGCAAGACCGGCGCACTGCGGGCTATTGCGACAAATTGCGCGAGCAGGGCAAAGCCCCACTGATTCGCCGCTCCACCGGGCTTGAACTGGATTCCTATTTTTCCGCCACCAAGCTGAACTGGATACTGAACAACGTGGATGGCGCAAGGGCGCAGGCAGAGGCCGGTGAACTCGCCTTCGGCACCATCGACAGTTGGTTGATCTGGAACCTGACTGGTGGCCGTACCCATGCAACCGATGTCAGCAATGCCTCACGCAGCATGCTGCTCAACATCAAGCATTTGCGCTGGGACGATGAGTTGCTCGCCTTGTTCGACATACCGAGAAGCCTGTTGCCGCAGGTTTGCGAATCAAGTGGAGAAATTGCACTGTGCGATCTCGACCACTTCGGCACGGCCATTCCAATCGCAGGCGTGGCGGGCGACCAGCAGGCGGCCACATTCGGCCAAACCGCGTTCAAGCCCGGTGAAGCAAAAAACACCTATGGCACGGGTTGTTTCATGTTGATGAATACGGGCGCGGAGGTGGTTGAAAGCCACAATCGCCTGTTGACTACAGTGGGTTGGACCGTTCGCGGGCAAACCAGTTACATGCTGGAAGGCAGCGTGTTCATGGGTGGCGCTGTGGTGCAATGGTTGCGCGATGGCCTCGGGATTATCGAGAAGTCTGCAGATGTGCAGGCACTTGCAGCCAGCGTGCCCAATACCGATGGCGTGTGCCTGGTTCCCGCATTTGCGGGGCTTGGCGCACCACATTGGGATCCGTATGCTCGCGGCACACTGGTGGGAATGACCCGTGGTACCAACCGGGCCCACATTGCTCGCGCAGCGCTGGAAAGCATTGCCTTGCAAACCGTGGACCTGGTGCAGGCCATGCAGCGCGATGGGGCCAAGCCTTTGCTTGAACTGCGCGTGGATGGTGGGGCGTCTAACAATGATTTGCTCATGCAGATTCAGGCAGACCTTTTGGGTGTGCCTGTGGTTCGGCCCACAGTGACTGAGACTACCGCATTGGGTGCTGCTTATCTGGCCGGACTTGCAGTGGGTGTTTTTGACAGTGAACAAAGCCTGCTTGCGAATTGGCAGGTGGATGCGCGGTTTGAACCCGCAATGGGTATAGATGAGCGGGGCGCCTTGCTTGATCGCTGGCACCGCGCTGTAGAACGTTCCAAAGGATGGGCAGATGCTTAGTCGAAAAAAGCACCTTGAGGTTTTGAAGGCCAGGGCGCATGAAGAATACGTGTGGGACGTGATTGTGATTGGTGGTGGGGCCACCGGTTTGGGCAGTGCCGTGGATGCGGCAAGTCGGGGCCTGAAAGTGCTTTTGCTTGAAGGGCATGATTTTGCAAAGGGCACCAGTTCGCGCGCTACCAAACTGGCCCATGGTGGTGTGCGATATTTGGCGCAGGGTAACTTCAGCCTGGTTCGTGAAGCGCTTGAAGAGCGCGGCCGCATGTTGTTGAACGCGCCGAACCTGGTCAAGCCACTGGCCTTTGTCATTCCGGTGCGCAATGTATTCCAGAAGCTGTTCTATTGGTTTGGTTTGAAGGTGTACGACTTGCTGGCTGGCAAGCTGGGCGTAGGCCCGACCACCCTCATGAAAAAGAATGAAGTGTTGCGCACCCTGCCCACCATTTCCCAACACAAATTGCATGGTGGTGTGCGCTATTTCGATGCGCAGTTTGATGATGCGCGCCTGGCCATCGCCCTGATGAAAACTTTGCACAAGCTGGGTGGTATGGCCATCAATTATTTGCCGGTGACTGGTTTTGTCAAGACAGGTGAAAAAATCACTGCTGTGCAGGCCACCGATTCATTTTCCGGCGAGTCGTTTGTTTTTCGGTCCAAAGCGGTAATTAATGCCACGGGTGTGTGGGTGGATGAAATCCGCAAGATGGATTCCGCAGAAACAAAGCCCATGTTGAGTCCTAGCCAAGGCGTACATGTGGTGGTGGACGAACATTTCTACCCGGCCAAGGAAGCCTTGCTCGTACCGAAAACAAGCGATGGCCGCGTGCTGTTTGTTGTGCCGTGGCTGGGTAAAACCCTGATTGGTACCACCGACACCCCCCGCAAAGACGCCCCCTGGGAGCCTGACGCATTGCCCGAGGAAGTGGATTTCATATTGAACACTGCAGCGCTTTACCTGGAGAAGGCGCCAACGCGTGCCGATGTCCGCAGCGTGTTTGTGGGCTTGCGTCCGCTGGTGAGTGCTGGCGATGAAAAGCAGAGCACCAAGAGTATTTCTCGTGAACACACCGTAATTACCGCAGAGAGTGGACTGGTGACTATCACGGGCGGCAAATGGACTACCTACCGCAGCATGGCCGAGGAAGTGGTTGACCTGGTGTGCGAACAGCAAGGCTGGTTGAACAAACCCACGAGAACCCGCCACATGCGCCTCGAGGACGATTTGCCCATGCGCAAGCCTGGTTCTGCAATCCACGAGAGCCTGCAATTGAATGAAGCCGAAATTGCGCAGGCTGTTCTTGAGGAAATGGCGGTGACCATTGAAGATGTACTGGCGCGCCGAAGCAGGGCCTTGTTCCTGGACAGCGCTGCTGCTTTGGCCTGCATGAATGAGGTCAGGTTTGTCCTTCAAAATGAACTGCGCCTCAGTGACGAAGAACTGGATCGCCAGGAGGCCGAATTCCGCAAACTGGTTGCCCAATACAGCCTGGCCGGAATTTGACGAAGATTTCTGAAAAAAGTGGGCTTGTGCACTTGCGGAAGAAAATACTTTGGGGCATAATCTCGCTTCTGTTCTGCGGCTGTAGCTCAGCTGGATAGAGTACTTGGCTACGAACCAAGGGGTCGTGGGTTCAATTCCTGCCAGCCGCACCAAAATTAAAGAAACCCTCGCTCAAAAGGCGGGGGTTTTTTGTTTAACGTCTCCAATTCTCAATCATGCCTCCAATTCCCGTTCTTGTCGTTGCAGCCTTTTTCATAGGGGCTGGCATTCTGCATTTTGTACTGCAGGACTTTTTCGCATCCATTGTTCCGCCGTATTTTGACGACCCCGTGTTTCTGGTTCAGATCAGTGGTGTATTCGAATTGCTCGGCGG
>JAIXTE010000011.1 GCA_027484315.1 Burkholderiales bacterium
CCTTGGTGTAGCGGGCCATCATGCCCAGTAATACTGATTTGCCCACGCCGGAACCAGCCATCAGGCCAATTCGCTGACCACGGCCCACGGTAAGCAGGGCATTGATGGCGCGCACACCCACATCCAGGTGCTCGGTGATCGGTTCACGTTCAAGCGGGTTGATTGGACGGGCTGCCAATGGGCAACGCTTTTCGAATTTCAATTCACCCAAGGTGTCCAGTGGTTTTCCGTTGCTGTCCACCACGCGGCCCAACAGGCTGTCTCCCACCGGCAAGTGTTTTGTCTTGTCTTCCGGGCGACGCCAGGGGTGTGCTTTCACACCCAGTTTGGGAGCGATGGGAGGAGGTTCCTGGGCAATCACTTTGGCACCCGGTGTCATGCCGTGTACATCGGTTGCGGGCATCAGGAACAGTTTGTCACCGTTAAAACCCACCACTTCGGCTTCAAGCGGGGGCGCGCCTTTTTGCACCACCGTACACACGCTGCCCACGGGCAGTTTCAGCCCAACAGCTTCCATCACCAAACCAGCCACGCGGGTCAACTTGCCGGTTGCAACTTGTGGCTGGCTGTGTTCAACCAGAAATTTGCACTCATCGATCCATTCGAGCAAGTCGGCCATTTATTCACTGTCCTTTTCAGGGTCGCTGCTCAAATCGTCCGGTGTAATCGGGTTGTTTTTGCCCAAGGATTCAATGGCACGAAGCCAGCGGGTTTGCAGGGTGGCGTCCACTTCCCCTTCAGGGTGTTGCAGGATGAATCCGCCTTGCAGTTGTTGCGGGTCCTCCATCAGGCGAATATTGCCCAGCATTTTCTGGTCACCAAACTGCGCCTCCAGTACACGAAGGGTATTGGGGTGCGCGCGCAATGTGACGGCTTTGCTGTAGAGCTGCATGCTGTCCAGCACCTGGTTCAACAACAGGGCGGCCTGTTCGGGTTGCAGTGTGAGGGTGTCGGCGATCACTTTTTTGCTCACCAGTACCGCGAGGTCCAGCAACTTGTCCGACAGCTCAAGCTTGAATCGCTCGAATTCGTCTTCCATGCTTTTGGTCGCCTGAAGCAATGCCACGCGTTCAGTGTGAGCGATGTTCCAGCCAGCCTCATAGCCGGTTTGCTGCCCCTTTTCCTCAGCCTCTTTCAAGGTGTCGCGTTCCAGCAATTGGAGTTGGGCTTCACGTCGAGTCAGCGCATCTTCCCATTCTTTCAGGCGCATTTCCTCGGGTGACAGGGCTCTTGCTGGCTGGGCGTTCTTTGCCTTTTGGCGATCAGCGTCCGACATCATCCGTTCAACCGGATTCTGATAGATGTCCCCAATCAGATCCACCGACCAGCTGGGCAGTTCTGCGGCATCCAGGCCGCGGATAATCCGGTTAGACGAACGCATCTTCACCGCCTCCACCCAAAACTACCTCACCCGCATCGGCGAGTTTCCGAACCACTTTCAACACGTCTTTCTGTGCAGCTTCCACTTCCGAGAGGCGCACGGGGCCGCGGCTTTCCAGGTCGTCGCGCAGGGCTTCCGCCGCACGGCTGGACATGTTCTTGAATACTTTTTCGCGGATCGCTTCGTCAGCGCCTTTCAGGGCAATGACCAGCACGTCGCCTTGAACATCGCGCAAAATACTTTGCATGCCACGGTCGTCAATGTCGAGCAGGTTGTCGAAGGTGAACATTTCGTCCTGAATCCGCTGGCTGAGTTCATTGTCATATTCGCGGATGGTGTCGAGTACCGTTTTCTCTGAGGTAGTGCCCACAAAGTTCAAAATTTCGGCTGCGGCGCGCACACCGCCCAGTGTTGTTTTCTTCAGTTTGTCGCCACCGGCCAGCACTTTGGACAACACGTCATTCAGCTCAAGCAGCGCATTGGGCTGAATGCCATCGATGGTGGCAATGCGCAGCACCACGTCGCTGCGAAGACGGTCGACAAACAGGTTCAGTATGGCAGCGGCAAAGTCGCGCTCCAGGTGTACCAGGATGGTCGCGATAATTTGAGGGTGTTCGTTCTTGATCAATTCTGCCACTGTGCCCGGGTCCATCCACTTCAGGCCTTCAATGCCCGAGGTGTCGCTGCCCTGCAAAATGCGGTCGAGCAGAAAACCGGCCTTGTCTTCGCCCAGTGCCTTGGTCAGCACGTTGCGGATGTAAGCGTCGGAATCCAGTCCCAGTGCGCTCTGGCTTTGCGCCATGTTGACCACTTCACCGGCGATTTCTTCGATGCGGTCTACTGGCACATCCTTGGTCTTGGACATTTGTTGTCCCAGTTTTTGTACTTCCTTGGGGCCAAGGTACTTGAATACTTCAGCGGCTTCTTCTTCGCCGAGGCTGAGCATCAGGATTGCACTTTTCTGGATGCCGAGTTCGCTGTCTGCCATGTTGTCTGTTCCTTGTTCTGCTGAAGGTTTGCCTTAAGCGTTCTGTGTTTCGCCGTTGACCCAGTTCTTCACGATGTTGGCCACAATCTGGGGGTGCTCTTTCGCCAATTCGCGAAGCTTCTCCAGTTTTTCCTGGCGATTCATGCCGGGCAGCGTGCCCTCGCGTTGTAATTGTTCCAGCAATTCCACATCGTTGTCATCGCCCACACGGCTGGCCAGAAGCGGTGTGCGTTGTCCAGGCAGCAGTTCGGGGCCGTCATCATAGGCATTGATGTCGGCTGGCTTCATCATCGGGCGGAACACACCAAACACCAGGATGGCAGCGATCAATGCAATGCCAATCGGCAAGCCCAGTGATTTGGCCAGATCCATGGTTTCCTGCTGGGCCCACATCGGAATGCTTTCTTCTTCAACTTTGGTGAAAGCCTGGTTGACCACATTCACGGCATCACCACGTTTTTCGTCAAAGCCGATTGCCTGTTTCACCAGGTTGTCCAGCTGGGTGATCTCCTCCGGTGTCAAGGGCACCTGGCGTGTTTCGCCTTTCGGATCGGTGATGGTCTTGAAGTTCACGACCACAGCAGCTGACAGGCGTTCGATCTTGCCCACCTGTGCCTTGGTGTGTTGAATCGACTTGTCCACTTCGTAGTTCACTGTGGAATCTTTGCGACTGCTGTTATTGGTTTGCGCGGGTGCGTTGCTGCCATTGGCCAGCGCCTGTTGCGGGTTTTGACCAATGTTGGCTGCCGCCGCACCGGGTGGTGCGTTGGACATCACGCCCGGCACACCTTGCGGGTTGCTGCTGGTGCCATCGTTTGATTCGCTGATCTGCTGGCTCCGAATGGTGGCTTGTGTCGCGTCACCATTGGGTTTGTAAATTTCGTCGGTGCGCTCGGATGTGGAGTAGTCCATGTTGGCCGTCACGGTGGCACGTACGTTTTCGCTGCCAAACACAGGGGTCAGGATATCCACAATGCGGCTGGTCAGGCTTTGTTCAACCTGATTGGTGTAAGCCAGTTGGGTGGGATTCAAGCCACTTTCAATCTGGGTTTTGCCGGTCAGCAGGCGGCCTGACTGGTCAACAATACTGACGTCTTCCGGGTTCATGCTGGGCAGGCTTGATGCAACCAGGTGAACAATGCCGTTGATTTGCGCCTCCGACAAAGTGCGGCTTCCAAACAGGTTCAGCACAATCGATGCGCTGGGGGTTTGTTTTTCGCGAATGAAGATAGAAGGCTTGGGAATGGCCAAATGCACGCGGGCACTTTGCACAGCTGAAATGGATTGAATGGAACGAACCAGCTCACCTTCCAGTGCCCGTTGGTAATTCACCTGTTCCTGAAACTGGGTAATGCCCAGCTTCTGGTTGTCCATGGCTTCAAAGCCACTGACCGTGCCTTTGGGCAAGCCCTGGCTGGCGAGAGCCAGGCGGGTGTCGTAAACCTTGTCGGAGGGCACAAGAATGGCTGTTCCCGCGGTGTTGAACTCGTAGGGCACTTTCATCTGGGTCAGCGCCTCTACGATGGCACCGCCGTCCTGGTCGTTCAATCCACTGAACAATACGCGGTAGCTGGTCTGGTTGGCCCACATCAGCAGCGAGGCCAGCATGGCGATCAGCAGGGGTACTCCCACAAGAATACCGATCTTGTTTTTTTGGGGCAATCTTGCGAAACGTTGCTGCATGTTGGTAATCGGGTTGTTTCCAACGGGTCCGATCACTTCGGGGCTGCTGAGAACTTCGGCCATGTAATACCTGCGTGTAAGTTGATTTGTTCTACCCCTGCATTGTGCGTGTTCGGTCTTGCGGGCAATGCAGTAAAAAGCGGCCTTTAACGGCAGCTATTTCCAAAACTTGAGGTGGCAGTTCAAAAAAAAGGGGTACTTTTACCCCTTGTTTGTGGCAACGGCTTGCCCCGCTTGGCTGTACAAAGAGAGGGTAGAACCAGACATTCTTGCCTTGGAGCAATTCATGATTGACAAAATGGGGGCCGTGAGCGGCCTTTTGAGCAGTGCGGTGACTGATGCCCTGAAGGGTGCACCGCTGGGCAGCAAGCCGCAGGGCGTTGACCAGGCTTCGTTTGCGGATGCCATTTCCAAGGCACTGGAAAGTGCAAGCATGTCGGCGGACAAGGCTGCAGAAATGGGCAAGCGTTTGCAGATGGATGACCCCACGGCCTCGGTGGAAGAAACTGTGATTGCCATGAACACGTCGTCCCTGCAATTCACGGCGGTGGTTCAGGCGCGCAACAAAATTCTGCAAGCCTACAACGACATCATGAACATGCCGGTGTAATGATCTGAATTGCAATTGTCGTGTGGCACAATCCAGTTCATCAACACTGCGATGAACCGGAGCCTGCCCCATGATTGCACCTTTCCCGATTGCCCGAGACAACCGCGCCGAAAGCGCCACAGACCTGCTCATGCTGCCGCAGTTGGCCAACCGCCACGGCCTGATCACGGGGGCAACGGGCACCGGTAAAACAGTCACCTTGCAGGTATTGGCCGAGGCTTTTTCCCGAATGGGTACACCCGTGTTCATGGCCGATGTCAAAGGCGACCTGACCGGTATTTCGCAGCCGGGTCAATCCTCCCCGAAGTTTGAAGAACGCCTGAAAACAACGGGTATTCCTGTGCCTGAATTTGCAGGCAGCCCGGTGACCTTGTGGGATGTATTTGGCAAACAGGGCCACCCGGTGCGCGCCACCATTTCAGATTTGGGGCCTTTGTTGCTGGGCCGTTTGCTGGGTTTGAACGACACGCAGGAAGGCGTGCTGAACCTGGTGTTCAAAATTGCCGATGACAACGGCATGCTGTTGCTCGACCTGAAAGACCTGCGCGCCATGTTGCAGCATGTGGGCGAGAACGCCAAAGAATTCACGACCGAATACGGCAACATATCCGCTGCATCGGTGGGTGCCATTCAGCGCGGCTTGCTGGCCCTTGAAGGGCAGGGCGCCGATCAGTTTTTTGGCGAACCCATGCTGAACATTGACGACATGATGCAGACCGACTCAAACGGTCGGGGCGTCGTCAACATTCTGGCTGCCAGCCAGTTGATGAATTCCCCCAAGCTGTACGCCACGTTTTTGTTGTGGTTGTTGTCGGAGTTGTTCGAAAACCTGCCCGAGGTGGGCGATGTGGACAAACCCAAAATGGTGTTTTTCTTTGATGAAGCCCACCTTTTGTTCACAGATGCCCCCAAGCCATTGATCGAGAAAGTGGAGTTGGTGGTCCGCTTGATCCGCTCCAAAGGGGTGGGTGTTTATTTTGTGACCCAGAACCCGCTGGACGTGCCGGATTCCGTGCTGGGCCAGTTGGGCAACCGCGTTCAGCACGCCTTGCGCGCTTTCACACCAAGGGATCAAAAGGCGGTGAAAGTGGCGGCTGAAACCATGCGCCCGAACCCGGGTCTGGACATTGAGGCCAGCATCACCGAGCTGGCCGTGGGTGAAGCACTGGTTAGTTTCCTGGATCCCAAAGGCACACCAAGCCCAACCTGCCGTGCCTGGGTATACCCACCTGCCAGCAAGTTTGGCCCAGCCACGCCAGAGCAATGCAAGACATTGATTGCCAACTCGCTGGTGGCCGGGGTGTATGAACAAACCGTGGACCGTGAATCGGCTTTCGAGATGTTGAAAGCGCGCACAGCGCAGGCCATGGCTGCCCAAGATGCCGTAAACACAACGACTGCAAGGGGCGAGCAAACCGCTGAAGAGAAAAGCGCCTTGGGTGGTTTGGGTGACATGTTGTTCGGCACCACGGGCGCGGGAGGGCGCAAACGCCAAAGCGTTGCCGAAACCATGGCAAAAAGCGCAGCCCGCAGCATCGGTTCCCAGGTTGGTCGTGAACTGATGCGCGGCATTCTGGGTTCCTTGTTGGGGAGCAGCAAACGCCGTTAAGCCACGGTCGGTTTTAATCGATGGAGTGCAGGTTGGCGCGTTGCCTGCGCTCGGTGGCGAGCAGGAACCGTTGCAAACGCCTCTCGGCGTTGCGTTGAGCGGCTTTCATTTCGCAGCCCAGCTGAATCAGTTCCGGGTTGTCCACGGTGGGTTTGATGTTTCGAATCACCAGTTCAACCAGCAGGCTGCTTTCCCCGTCTGGCAATGTCAACTGCACGTCTGAAAGCACCTGGCCTGATTCAAATTGCTCCGCCTGCGCGATCAGCGTGAAGCCACAACCGGCCAGGCTGAGGTCAATCAGGCTTGGTTTATCTGGAAAAGCCGGAATTTCCAGCTTGACCTGGTGGTTCAGTTCTTCATCCGCCATCACCCGAAAATAGTTGCGACGTTGAAGTCGAACAACGGATTTTGGAATCGCGATGCGCAAGGCATCTGCACCCTGGTATTGGCTTTGAAGGATACCGATACCAGCAAACTGGATTTTCACGCCATCTGGAAACGCCACGATGACGTAGGCACTGGTGTTGTTGCAGCCAGCACTTAACGACTTTTCGTAGGGTGTGCCCAGCCAGATCAGGCCGGTCTGCCAGTCAATGTTCAGGATTTCAGTGACAAACTGGGTGTGGTCCGCCTGCAGGAACACATACAGTTCATGTTCGTCTTCTTCAATGGTGGTCAGCAGTTTGCGCAATGTGGGTTCTGCGCTCAGGCTGAACTCTTTGAGCAGGTTTGGATCGCTTTCTGGCGCGATGCTGGTGTTGTGATTCACGGTTATCCCTCTGTATTGAATTCTTTGTTTTCAATTTGATACACCCAAGCCAGCAATTCCGCAATGGCCTGGTACAAACCGGGGGGGATCTGCTGATCCAGGTCGACATTCATCAGCAGGGAAACCAGTTCCCTGCTTTCATGCACAAACACTCCAGAGTCTTTGGCCTTTTGTATGATCTGCTCGGCAATCAGGCCCTTGCCCTTGGCCACGACCTTGGGGGCACCCGAGTGCTCCAGGTAGGCCAGTGCCACTGCCTGCTGCGGGTTCAGTTTACTGGTCAATCTTGGTCTCCGACGGCACCATGAACTGGCCATGAACCAGTTTGATTCCCTGGTTGTCCATGGCTGTCCGGAATTCATGCCAGTGTGGGTCGATCGCCGATTTGCTGTGCGCTTGCCCGGAAATCTGCACATCACACTGTGAACCTATCATGCGCACCCTCACATGAAGCTCACCCAGATGAGGCATGTCCAGCTTCAGCTTGGCAACCCAGGGGCGTGGTGGTTCAGCGCCCTGTTCTTCAGCCTGTTGTTCTTCGTCCGATGGTTCATCGGGTTCAATGTCGATTTGGACCGGTTGGCCCAACAAGCCATTCAGGGCGAGGGAGATCCGGTTGTTGTCCAGCGTGGCCAGCTGGGCCGTGATCAGTTTGACGGATTGATCCACCGCAGAGGGGCTTAAGCCTTTTTCGCTGATGATCTGGTCCTGACCAAAACGGGCTTGGGGTTCACGCGCGATTTCGTCGGTGCTGCGTTGGCCATTGGCCCACTGCTGCAAATGCGATTCATAGAACAGGCCACTGTTTTCAACTGCCGAGCTGACTTGCCTCGCCAATACACCCGCCAGTGCGTTGTTCAACTGGCTGGACGGGGTTAACTGTTGGGCGGCTTTGGCTTGGTTGTTGGCTGCAGGGTTGGTTACACCGGGTGTGCCTTGCGCTTCGCTGTTGGCCTTGCTGTTGCTGGTGCTGTCGGTCAAGCTCAGTGGATTGCCCGCACCCAGTTGGGCTTGAATCTGGGTGCTGAGTTGTTTCAGGCTGCTCATGACCGAGGTGGACACCTGTGTGGTGGTCCCCTGTCCAAGCCGTTCAAGCAAACCGATCAGGCGTGCTGAGCCCGAGAGGCGGTCTACAAAGCTTGGCGATTCTTGTGCCTCGCCGTCATCCGGACCCACAGTGGTCGGGGTGATGAGGTTGCGTGCATCCTGTATTTTTTTGTTGCCAGAGGCACCGCCTGCAGACAGGTCATCGCCCTTGCTGGCCAAGGCAAAGCTGACCGTGACCATTTCGCCTGCTGTCAGGGATCGGCCCGGTGGTAATTTAACCTGAATGTTTTGTCCGGCAAATTCAAGTTCTGCCTCGTTGCCGGGGCCGCCCCTGACCACGCGAACCAGTGCTGTTTGCCCCGCCAGTTGCTGTGCTTGGGGCAGGGGAAGCTGCCGCGACAAAATTGCCACCACGGGCGCAATGTCCCCTTTGCCTGAACTGACGCGGTCGCCAGAGTTGGATTGCAGCAGGGAATTGACACTGGGTGGAGCCGATTTAACCGGGGTCAATGACATGTCTCACACCCGTCCGTGTTGGTGCCGTGGCTTAGTTGGACCCGTAAGAGCTGCTGAGTTTCTGTGAGTTGTTGGCTGCACGAAGAAATTCTTCCAACTGCTTGAGGCGGGGTTCAGTGATGTCGCGAATTGCCGCATCATCGGCCAGGATTTTTTTCAGGTAGCCGATGTGTTGGCTGCGTTCCTTTTCATTCAATTCAGTTTGTTGTGCCTGCTTGATCGCTTGAAGTTCATGAATCAATTTCGAGCACTGTTCTTCGGCGGCGCACAATTCGTCCCAATCGCCAGACTTTGCCGAGTCCAGCATGATCTGGCTCTGGTTCGCAATGGCGGCGTAAAGCTTCATGATCGTACCGTTGTTTTCTGTCGCGAAAATCATGGTGTCGAGCGGTCCTATAAGTGTTGTTACAGTCTGGTGGCGGTTTGGCCAATTTCCAGCCAAGCGCCACGCAAGTCATCCAGCAAACTGATGCAGGTGTCCATTCGGTCGGCGCTGTTTTGAGCATTGGCGAGGATCAGTTCCTTGCCGATGTAGTCATACAGCGCAAGCAGTTGTTTGGCCAGCTCGCCTCCGGCGTTGACATCCAGTGAAGCGGTCAGGCCGTCCTTGATGATTCTCAATGCCTTGTCCACTGATTTGGTTTTCATTTCAATGTCTCGCATTTCCATGTAGATCTTGGCTTTGCGAATGGCCTCGATGGCCCCGTCGTAGAGCATCACAATCAGGCCATGGGGAGAAGCACTGTTAATGCCTGTCTCCAGTCCAACTTGTGCATATGCTTTTGCGCCGTACATCATGGGATTTTTCACTGGGTGGTTTGTCTTGTACAAATAGTAGGCTGTGCACCATCTGTTTCATCGGGCTAAAAACAGGGGTTTTAGGTCACAGTTCTTGGCTTGTCCTTACCTCGCAAGTGCTGCCAGTTGCTGGCTGAGATAAGAGCTGGTCTGCTGCATGCTGGCCAGCATCGCGTCAAGCGCGCTGAACTGCGCCCGGTAGCGTTTTTCAACCTGTTCAAGCCGAAGGTTCAGGCGATCTTCCTGATCATCGAGTCGAAGTTTTCTGCTGTTAAGCCCATCGGTCCGGGACACCAATGCGCCACCTTCGTCAGACAGGGTGTTGATCCAGTCGCTCAAGCGCTCGGCCAGCCCTTTGCTGAAGGTGATACTGCCCATATTACCGGAGGCATCTTGCGCCACTGAAAATTGCAGGCCTTCACTTGCATCGCCAGATGCACCGCTGAGCGTACTGCTCACGCCCGTTGCAGCAACGCCATTGATGGTGCCTGCTATCGTATTGCTGCCGTTGTAGGCTGTGCCGACATTGATTGCGAATGTGCCTTCCAGTGTTTTGCTGGTGGCTCCCAGGAATTTCACCCGCGCATCCGTGGTCGTGGCGGTGTTTGAAAATACTTTTTCGAGTATGGCTGGGTCTGCGGCCACAGCCTTGTCCAGCTTGCCTTTATTGAGCGATAGCACACCGTCCTTGTCAAAGCTCAAGCCAATATCACTCAATCCGATGCCGTATTGGCTCACCTGCTCGCGCAGAATATTGCGCAAGCCCCGTTCCAGGCTGGAAGGGGTGGTTTCCTTGGACAGCGTGGCATCTTTTTGCTGCTGGTCTTTCAGGTTGCCGCGAATTTTGTTGTACGCCGTTACAAAGCCGTCCAGCGTGGTTTTCAGTGCGGCGTCATCCAGTCCCACTTCGAGGTTGATCGGTGTGGTGGTGACTGCTTTCAAATTCAGTGTCAAGCCTTCTACCGCATCGCTCACAGAGTTGCTGGCTTTGCTCACTGGCAAATTGTTGATGGTGAAGTTGGCATTCTGGGCCGCTTGCAGAGTGTCCGCATTCTTGCCAGACCCTGCAAGTGCAGTGGGGTCGTAAGCCAGGCGCGACAAGCCGGCCACATTGGTGTTGTTGCCGTCGTCGTCAGCCACTTCCAGCTTGAAACCGTTGACTGCACCGGTGTCCTTGCTGGTCAGCACCAGGCGTGAACCCGCGCCGTCGTTCACGATGGAGGCGGTGACACCCGCATCCGCTTCATTGATGGCCTGCCGAACCCCTTCCAGCGTTTGCTGGCCGGCACCAATATTGATCGTTACCGGTGTTTTGTCGGCATTGTCGGTGAAGGTGTTGGTGTTGGAATCGTAGCTGCCCAGTGTAATGGTCAGGCTGCCTGTGCCCACCACCGTGTCCGAAGTGGTCACACCCAAGGTGGCCACGCTTTGCGCTTTGGCCAACTGGCTCACTTCAATGCTGTAACTGCCTTTGGCATTGGCCGAACTGGCGGTGGCTGAAATCACCTTCTCATCTGTACTTGTCGCTTTTAATGGGTTCAGATTGCTCAGGTTGGTGAGCTTGTCTGTGGCGGTTTTCAGGTCGGCAAAGGAGTTCTTGATGATGCCGTAGATCGAAATCTTGGTGTTGATCGCCGTTCTTTCTGTGCTGACCTTGTTCAGGGGCAGTCGCTCTGCAGCCATCAACGAGCTGATGATTCCCTCAATGTCCAGTCCAGACCCAATGCCTGCAGATGAAATCGATGGCATGTTAAAACTCCTTCACGTTGGTGGGTTCTCAGACTTCGCGTGACATGAGAACACCTTGCATTTTTTCAATGGCTTTGGCGATTTTCAGCATTTCCACGGAGGGAATCTGTTTCAGTATTTCCTGTGTTTCTCGGTCCACAATTTGCACAATGGGCTTGCCATTGTCGTTGTCGATCAGGAACTGCAGGTTGGATTGGTTGCTGGCCATTGCATTGTTGGCTTTTTGAACGACTTCAATCACTTCTTCCACACTCAACTCTGCGCCTTCGCCCAGGATGGGTTGGGGTGCAATGCCCGTGGGGGCTTTGATGCTGCTGGTGTCCTGCGGTTTTTGCAGGGCCATTGCATAATCAGACATGTTTGAAATATTCATTTTCGCCACCTTTCGCATTCTAAGCGGGCATTACAAGCCCTTATGACTTGATTAACGGCAGGTTTACTGCCTTTCTTTAACAATAAAAAAAGCCCGGTGCGCTTGGTTCACCGGGCTTTTTGATGAATACAATCGCGCTTGTGGCCCGTTTGTATTCTTTACAAGTCTGCGCTTACCCGCGCCTTAACGCAGCAGACTCAACACGTTGTTGGGTAACTGGTTGGCCTGGGCCAGCATGGCAGTACCGGCCTGTTGCAGAATCTGTGAACGGGTCAGATTCGCAGTTTCCTTGGCGAAGTCGGCGTCCATGATTCGACCACGGGCTGAACTGAGGTTGCTGCTGGTGGTTTCCAGTGAGCCCACGACCTGTTCCAGCCGGCTTAAGCCCGCACCGGTTGTGGCACGCAGGTTGGTGATGTCGTCAATCGCGGTGTCGATGGTGTCGATCGCGGTTTCGGCGTTTGCTGCCGTGTCCACGCCACCAAAGGCAGCGACGATTGCAGCCTGGTTTGCACCACCCAGGGTGGTTTGCAAGTCGTTACCGGCTGCAAGGCCATCATCGGTCAAGTTGACGTTCAAGGTGTCAGCTGCATCGTTGCCGGAACCGATTTGCAATTCCACTGACTTGTTGGCTGAAGAAAAAACGTTGTTGTCGTTAAACGTAGTGCCTGTTGCAACACGGCCCACTTCGTTGGCCAGTTCTGTGAATTCGCGATTCAGGTTGGCGCGGTCGGTGTCGTTCAAAGTGCCGTTCTTGGCTTGTACGCCCAGTTCACGCATGCGCTGCAGGTTGTCGGTGATCTTGCCCAAAGCGCCATCGGCCACTTGAAGCAATGAAATGCCGTCGTTGGCGTTGCGTGCTGCAACATCAAAGCCGCGGATCTGTGCTGTCATGCGTTCTGCAATGGCCAGGCCGGCTGCATCATCTTTCGAGCTGTTGACACGCAGGCCAGAGGACAGTCGTGCAATCGAAGTTTCAAGGGAACCAGCGGATCTGCTCAGGTTCGTTTGTGCGCCCAGTGAAGGGGCGTTGGTGTTGATTCCTAACATTTAGGACCTCCTTGCGGTTGAGTTGACAAAACCGGTTTGAAGGGCTTTGTCGGTGTGGGTCAGTTGACCCTTTTTCAGTTTTGTTACTGACACCTGAACTAACGGAGGGATTGATTCAAACTGTAGAGGGTTAATTCCATTTAACAATTAAATCAAGTGCTTGATAGAAATGAAAAATGGATTATCCCGGGTAAAAAGGGATAATCCATCATGACGTAAAGTAAATCAGTTCGACTTAATCAGAAAGATTAACTCATTCTGAGTTTTTTACTGCAACAGGCTCAGTACGTTGTTGGGCAACTGGTTGGCCTGGGCCAGCATGGCGGTGCCGGCCTGCTGCAGAATCTGTGATCGGGTCAGGTTCGCTGTTTCCTTGGCAA
>JAIXTE010000123.1 GCA_027484315.1 Burkholderiales bacterium
ATCCAGCAAACCGCTCAGATCGATGTTGCGGAAACTTACACCCGTGAAGTCAATCGCAGGCAGTGTAATGTTCGGGAATGCAGCAACCAGTGCCTTGAGCTTCAAATGCAAGCTCACCAGGAATTTATCAATGTTCAGCGAGAACTCAAAGTCCGAGCCACTCACATCCGGTGCGCCGGTCGGGCCAAAGCCGCCCCACAGACCGCCACTTGGAATAAAGTCCGGACCACCAAACAGCTCGTCAAAGTCAAACCCGCCAAAGCTGATGTTGCGCAGGAAGTTCGGCAGCTTGAGCTCGCCATTGAACTTCAGGCCCTTCCAGAACGAGCCATTCAGGCTCGCATCAAAGTCGAAGTTCACATCACCAAACACCGTGCCGATCAGCACCGCGAAGTCCAGCTTCGCATCACCAAAGTTCAGGGTGAAGCCAGGAATGTCGAAGTCCAGACCACGGAAGCTCCAGCCACGGAAGTCAAAGCCGCTGAAGTCGTATCCACCCGCTTTGCCACCATCGGCGGGATAGCGGTACACGGTGTCACCATCAAATCCGGCGGGGAATTTGCCTACCTCCAACCCACCCGACAGGTTGACCGGGAACTTGGTGCCAAACGCAAAGATGTTCTTGAAGTTGATGTTCGGCAGCGTGATGCCACTGAAGTCCCAACCGCTCAGGTCCAAACCACTGAAGTTGATGCCGCTCAGGTTGATGTTGGCGCCAAACTTGATGTTCTTCAGGAAGTCCAGGTTCAAGCCAGACAAGTCCCAACCCGACCAGTCAAAGTCGAAGTCGATCGCACCCAGGTCGAATGTGGGCAGGTCGATGCCCTTGGGCACGGCCAGGTTGATGATGTTGTCGGCTGCACTGCCAAATGTGGCCTTCAGGCTGTAGTTCGTCAGCATGTGATCGAACTTCGTGCTGCCCGCACGGGCGGCCGAGAAGTTCGCATCCAGCGCAAACGCACCTTGCAGGTCCGCACCCTTCAGGTTCGCACCCACCAGCAGCGCACCACGCAGGTTTGTGCCACTGAGGTTGGCCCCACTCAAGTTTGCACCCGTCAGGTTGATGCCTGTCAGGTCCAGGCCTGACAGGTCTGCGCCCGTCAGGTTGGCCCGGGTGAAGTTGATGCCTTCACGGAATACATCTCCCGTGAGGATGTTGCTAAAGTGCGTGCCGCGCAGGAACACTTCGCCCATGGCGTTGGCGCCCACGTTCTTGAACTTCACGCCCACCAGCGAGGCGCCTGTGAAGTCGGCTCCGCGCAGTACGGTGTTCTCGTCAAAGATCGCGCCGTCCAGGGTCGCGCCACTGAAGTCCACGCCCGTCAGGTCCAGGCCACTGAAGTTTGCACCAGCTAGGTTCGCGTCGGCGAAGATGAAGTTGCGAATGTCCTTGCCCATGGCGGCGAAGTCGTAGCCGCGCAGGTCACGTCCGCTGAAGTCGGTTTCCGCTGCATTCAGGGGCAGCGGGAAGCGCTTGGCCAATTCCACTTGCACGAAGTCGGCAAACGCCTTCAGTGTGGGGCTTTGCTCAGGCGTATCGAAGGTGTAACGGTCAAAGAATTCCTTGGCAATTTCCTTCAAGGCAAACACCTTGACGTCCACGCCATCGGTGTCGTCGGCGTCGAAGCCGACAATTTCGTTCACTGACTTGTTGATGCCGGGGATCTTGGCGTTCAGGAAACCTGCGCCCAGGATGTCCTCGTTCACGGTGCTGTCGATTGAACCGAGCAGGCCACTTTCCAGTGGCTCGCCCATCGCGTCAAACGTGCCAATCAGGCTGTCACGCAGGTTCTCGGTCAGGCGAATGTCCAGGCTCGCATCGGGCTTGTTCACGCTGAACTTGCCTGTGGCCGGGTCGCGCAGGAACAGCACGGGTGCATTCAGTTCAACCACTGGCAGACCGAAGTCGTTCAGGTTGATGCCCGCACCTTGGGCGTTGATCGTGAAGCGCGAGCTCAATGAGCCCGAGGTGTCCACGCTGAACAGGGATGACACGCCTTCTTCAGGAATTTCGCTGATGTAGATGCGGTCCAGTCCGTCGGCGTTGTTGGGGTCGTCCACGCCCACGCGCAAGCCTGCTTCCAGCACCAGTTCGCCATCCACAACCTGGCCTTCCAACAGGCCCAGTACCGAGATGTCGGCGTTCAGGTTGTTCAGCACCAGCTTGGCGCCTGCTTCCAGGCGGTTGACGTTGAAGTAGGCGTCCACGCTGTTGGGAATGGAGAAGCCTCCGCCCACCTGGCGGGTGCCCAGAATCAAACCAAGGTCCACGTCGGCTGCGGCAAACAGGTAACCACCCACGCTGCCCGAAACATTCATGGAAGGCACGAGCGCGCGTGCTGCCGCTGGCAGGTCGGCTGTGCCCAGGTTGAAGTCAAAGCCCAGTTCTTTGTAGATGTTGACCTTGAAGTTCAGGGCAAGCTTGATCTCGCCATCGGTTACTTCCAGGCCGCCGTCAAAGGCAAAGGTTGGGCCGTAAATGCCCAGCTCCATCGGGTCGAACTCAATCAGTTCGCTCATGCCCAGGCGCAGGTCATTGCTCAAACCACCCGCACTGAACAGGGTGTCCGCGCTGAACATGGAACCGGCCACGCTGGGTGTTGCACCCATCGTGCTGGTGACGTTGCGCAGGTCTGCGCCTGCGAAATCCACGCGCTCGAACTTGGCATTGTCCAGCTTGGCGCCGCTCAAATCGGCGCCATTCATCTTCACACCATCAAACACCAGGCCTTGCAGGTTCGCGCCACTGAAGTTGGCGCGGGTGAATACACCCAGCACAGTCTTGGGCAGGCTGATGGCAGGGTCCACTGCCGCACCACCGGCCACATTGGCCAATTCGCGCAGGTCCGCACCCGTGAAGTTGGTCGTAGCCGACAAAGTCGCCTCGGCCAACTTCGCACCCTTGAACACCGACCCAGACAGATTCGCACCACTCAAATCCACGCCCGTGAAATCCAGTCCACTCAGGTCCAGACCGCTCAAATCACGGTTGGCCAG
>JAIXTE010000001.1 GCA_027484315.1 Burkholderiales bacterium
CAAGGTCAAACGCGATGACCTGGCGGAGGAAAAGCGCCGGCAATACGATGAAATCATGGCCAAGGTCTCGCCCGTTGAGGCTGCTCAAATTGAGCGTCAACAGGACAATTATCCGCGTGAACCAGTCGAAAACCTGTTGTATTTCATTGAGAAAGAAGCACCCAAGCTGCGCGACTGGGAACGTGAACTGGTTCGCATTGTCCGCAAGATGTCCCAATACTTTTATCCCCAGGGCCAAACCAAGGTCATGAACGAAGGTTGGGCCAGCTTTTGGCATTACACGCTGTTGAATAGCTTGTACGACGAAAAGCTCGTGTCCGATGGCTTCATGCTGGAGTTCCTAACCTCTCACACCAATGTCGTGTTTCAGCCCGATTCACGAGATGGCCGTTTCCGTGCCCTGAATCCCTATGCCTTGGGTTTTGCTATGTTCAGCGACATTCGTCGCATGTGTGAAAAACCCACCGAGGAAGACAAACGTTGGTTTCCCGACCTTGCTGGTACGGGCAATTGGTTGAAAGCGATTGACTTTGCAATGCGCAATTTCAAGGATGAATCATTCATTCGCCAATTTTTGTCACCCAAAGTGATTCGGGATTTCCGCCTGTTCACGATTGCTGACCACAAGTCTGAAAATGAACTGTTCATTGACAGCATTCACAACGACGAAGGCTATCGCAGAATTCGCACACTGTTGGCCAACCAGTATTCCCGCGAAAGCATGGTTCCCGATATTCAAGTGACGTCCTATGCCCGGATGACAGACCGTTCGCTCACACTGACCCACATGAGCCGCCGTGGTCGTCCCTTGAATCAGGATGAAGCAGAAAAAACGCTGGCGCAGGTCGAACGCCTCTGGGGCTTCCCGGTTCACCTGGAAACCTCGGATGTTCATTGATACGCGTGTGTCCCAGCAGGCCAAGCTTGACTTGTCCGGTTCGGTGGCGCCTTTCGAATTGCCCCTGCCTGACATGCCCGCATCTGTCTGGGCCAGCCCTGATGTGCTGAGGTCCTGTTTTCACCTGGAAGCGGCACGGTATTTTGAATGCGAATCGGTGCTTGCTGTCACTGGCATAGAAAGCGGCATCTCTGCCCTCGCGCGCCTTTTCCAGACTTGGTACGGCTCCATGCGCGTGGTGTTGGCTGAGCCCAGTTTCGATCAATGGGACAAACGCTTTCGCCGCGCCAACCACGTGGTGCTCGATTGGCCTGTTGACTGTGTGCTCGAGGGTGATATTCCCGAATGCGATGTGGTTGTGCTGGGGCGTCCTGTAAACCCCACCTGCCAAATGATGGGTATCAAGCAGGTCAAGTTGCTGGCAAAGCGCCTGAGGGAGCAGGGTGGTTGGCTGATACTGGACGAAGCTTACCTTGATTGGACGGGTGAAGATTCGTATGCCTCTTTCATTGAGGCCGAGCCTGCAATCGTGCTCAGGTCAGTTGCACCGTTTACTGGTTTGTCGGGCGCCAACCTCGCATTTGTATGCGGCCCCAAATCCGTGTGCACAGCCTTGCTTAATGAAGTGGGAACCCAAGCCGTTTCTTCTCCACAATGGTGGCTGGCCTTGCAATACTTCAAGGCAGATTCCTGGCGAGAAGAGCAGGTAGACCGCTTGGCTCAGGTGTGTGCTCGGCTGGAGGGGCTGTGGCGGTTGAAACTGGGGCCGGACACATCAATTCACAGCGGCGGGTATTTCATCAGTTTTGTTCACTCGAACAGTGAGCAATGGGCCATGAAACTTGAACACTTGGGTGTGTTGGTCCGAACCTATCCCGCCGAGCAAAGTATTTTGCGATGTGGTGTACCCAAAACCGAATCGGATTGGCTGCGTCTTGCCCAAGCCATCAATTCACTGGGTTAATGGGTGCTTATTCATGTCGCATGACGTCTTCTATGCCTCGTTCCCGGGGTTTGGTCGACACCAGCAAGGTCTTGCAAAGTCGATCCTGGGGAAACTGCCCGTTCTTGTCAAAGAATGAATAGATGAATGCAATCCCGGTGAGGTTGAAAAACCAGCACAACACATACCGCAAAACCGATTGTGCCCAGCCCACCTTGGTGCCATCTTCTTTCACCAGCCGAATGTGCCAGGTTTTCATGGCCAGGGTTTGTCCCCCATGCCGCCAAAACCACACAAAATAAATGCCCAGCACTGCGAAAAACCACCATTGGCGCGCTTCCCGCAAGTAAAGGGCGTGCCTGCTTTGGGTCAGGGTATCGAAGAAGTAACCTGCAATAAAAAGAACGCCGAACAACAGCATGCTTTCATACAGCATGCTGGCCAGTCGGCGTTTTCTGCTTGGGCTAATCAAGCCATTGTCTAGAAGTCGTTCCATGACTGCATTTTATCGCTCTGCTCGCAGGGCGGGGCGGGCGGAAGCTTTAATTCAAAGATTGTTTGGTATTTTTACCTTTGAATTCTTCACGCTTTTGCTGATCAAGGCTTTTGTAACTGTTCCAACTGGAATTTCGTTCGCCTTGCCGCTTTTCCTTTAATACCTTGTAATTTTCGCGAGCTGCCGCTTTCTCTTGCGGGCTCAACTCGCTCCATGTGCTGACCCTTTCACGCATAGTGGCTTGTCGTTCAGCAGGTTCGTTTTCGTATTTTCGACCCACTTTCAGCCAACGCTCCTGCTGGGCACGGCTCATTGAGTTCCAGTTGTCTTTCAGTGGGGCGAGCAATTCCTGCTGCTTGGGTGATAAGTCTGACCAAGTGGCTGCGGCCATTGCTGCGGTGCTTTGAACAGCTAGCACCACCAGTAATCCCAAGGTCATCAATGTTGAATTAATTCTGCTATTTGCCATGTCTGTCCCCTTACCTAATCTCACTAAATCGATGTAGTAAAGTCAATCGGCAGGGAGTCCATCCATTGATCTAGCCCATCTTCTGCAGGAATCGTGTTGTTCTTCTGCAGTTCCGTGGCGTAATTGATGAACCCATGATCGAGATAGGCATCAGGTGGCAAATCATCTGACAAAATGGCGGCGTCCAGATCTGCAGTTTCGGAAATGCGCGCATCGTAGTTTTCGAGGCCGAATTGCGCGACGCCAAACACCGCGCCAGCCACAAAAAGTGCGCTAACAGCCAAGGACAGGGCTGGTCGGTTGAACCACTCTGAAAATTGGTTGAAAAGCCTGCTGATGGAATCTGTGGGAAGGGCTTGAGTAGAAACCCGGTTGCCATGCTTTTCAGCATGCAATTGAACAGATTTTGCAATGGCGAGGTTCAAACGGGCCTGAATGTCGGGAGACATATTTGCTGCCGACTCATCAAGTAGTTTTTTAACTACGTTTGCAGTTAGCCGTTCATTATTCATTTCGAAACCCCTGTTGCCTCAAAACCTGTGCCAATGCCTTGGTAGCCCTTGAACAATGCGTCTTCACGCTGCCTTCGGAGCAACCCATTATTTCTGCTGTCTCTGCCAAATCCATCTCTTCCCAATAACGCAACAGGAATGCCTGGCGTTGACGCTCAGGCAAAGCTGCAATGGCCTCTTCAATGGCGGCCATGTTCTGGGATTGCTCAATCTCGTCCTGCGCACTTGCATTCTGGGATTCATCCTGTGCGAGAAGGTTCTCAAGCACATCATATTCTTCCTCGTCTTTCTTCTGAAAGCTGGAAAAGAGGGTGGTCCACGTGTTTCGGACTTTTTGTCGACGGTGAAAATCGAGAATGGTATTTTGCAAGATCCGGGTGAACAGCATGGGCAGCTCTTCTTTGGGCTTGTCCCCATACTTGTCGGAAAGCTTCATCATGCTTTCCTGAACCAGATCCATTGCACTTTCTTCATTCTTGACCGCAAAAAACGCCTGTCGGTAGGCCCTGTGCGACACCCCCTTCAGAAATTCCTCTAATTCTCGCGTGCTGGCCATAGGTATTTTTGTCGAGGTGGGGTAGGAGGAATCAGTTCAGTAAAACTCGGTTTGTTTGCGCTGTTTAAAACAGCTGACAATCATATCAAAGCCCAACGGTTTTTTCTTGACCCAAGCCCCGTTACGCACTAAGCTCTCGTTCTACCCTGTTATTGTCTCTAGTTAAACGGCATATCCTTGCCTGTTTGACGAAAGACGCGCTAGGGCGCTGAACTTGTAGTTCAGAAGCCCATGGCCAACCTGCCCGACATAATCGGGTTGTGATCGCCAGCGCTTTGCGACATGTTCACACCCACAAGGTTGTTCATTTTCAAAAAGCCTGTGCCCCACGGCAATGCGATCCAGGACGGCATCCGACCAATGTCCCGTGGATTTTGTCAGGATTTTTTAAAATGGAATATACCGGCGCGGAAATCGTTGTCAAATGTCTGGAAGAAGAAGGCGTCAAGCACGTTTTTGGTTACCCAGGCGGAGCAGTACTCTACATCTATGATGCCATCTTCAAGCAAGATGGATTCGAACACATTCTGGTACGTCACGAGCAGGCTGCAGTTCATGCGGCAGACGCCTATTCGCGTTCAAGCGACAAGGTGGGTGTGTGTCTCGTCACGTCCGGTCCAGGCCTTACCAATGCTGTAACTGGCATTGCAACAGCCTACATGGACTCCATTCCCATGGTGATTTTGTCTGGTCAAGTGCCTACGCACGCGATTGGTCAAGACGCATTCCAGGAATGCGACACCGTGGGTATCACACGCCCTTGCGTCAAACACAACTTCCTCGTGAAGGATGTGAAAGACCTGGCGCGTGTCATGAAAGAAGCGTTTTACATCGCCCGCACTGGCCGTCCCGGCCCAGTGTTGGTGGACATCCCCAAAGACATCACCATCCACAAAACCACGTTTGATTACTCAGAGCCCGTGAAAATGCGCTCGTACAACCCAGTGGTCAAAGGCCATCAGGGTCAGATCAAGAAAGCGGTTCAAATGATTCTTGAGGCCGAGCGCCCAATGATCTATTCCGGCGGTGGTGTGATTCTGGGCGATGCCTCAGCCGAACTGACACGTCTGGTTGAGTGGGTTGGCGCACCATGTACCAACACTCTGATGGGTCTTGGCGCGTTCAAGGCCAGTGACAAGAAGTTCATGGGCATGCCCGGCATGCACGGCACTTATGAAGCCAACCTGGCCATGCAAAACTGCGACGTGTTGATCGCGGTGGGTGCCCGTTTTGACGATCGAGTCATCGGCAACCCCAAGGATTTTGCCTCCATTCCGCGCAAGATCATTCACATTGATATTGACCCGTCTTCCATTTCCAAGCGCGTGAAGGTAGATGTGCCAATCGTTGGCAACATCAAGGACGTGTTGGTTGACCTGATTCAGTTGCTGGAAGAAAGTGGCAAGCGGGTAGACCAGGGCAAGCTGCAAGGCTGGTGGGAACAGGTTGAAAAGTGGCGTGGCCGCAAGTGCCTGGATTACGCCAAGTCGGATGAACTGATCAAGCCGCAGTTCGTGGTCGAGAAGCTGTGGGAAGTCACCAACGGCGATGCGTTTGTTACATCGGACGTGGGTCAGCACCAAATGTGGGCTGCGCAGTATTACCGCTTTGACAAGCCACGTCGCTGGATCAATTCCGGTGGCCTGGGCACCATGGGTGTGGGCTTGCCTTACGCCATGGGCGTTCAAATGGCCAACCCCGATGCACAAATTGCCTGTATCACAGGCGAAGCGTCCATCCAGATGAACATTCAGGAACTGTCTACCTGCTTCCAGTATCACTTCACGCCAAAAGTCGTGAACTTGAACAACCGGTATCTGGGTATGGTTCGTCAGTGGCAGCAACTGGACTACGGTTCACGTTACTCCGAAAGCTACATGGATGCCTTGCCTGACTTCGTCAAGCTGGTAGAAGCGTACGGCCACATTGGCATGCAGATCACCAAGCCATGCGATGTAGAGCCAGCCTTGCGTGAAGCCTTTGGCAAATACAAGGACCGCTTGGTGTTCATGGACTTCATCACCGACCGCACTGAAAACGTGTGGCCAATGGTCAAGGCCGGCAAGGGACTTTCAGAAATGCTGCTGGGTTCGGAAGAACTGTAAAAGGAGATGGCAAATATGAGACATATTATTTCCGTTCTCCTCGAGAACGAACCTGGTGCCTTGTCCCGCGTCGTGGGCTTGTTTTCTGCTCGGGGTTACAACATTGAAACCCTGACTGTGGCCCCAACCGAAGATGAAACCCTGTCACGAATGACCATCGTGACAGTGGGGTCAGACGATGTGATCGAGCAGATCACCAAACACCTTAACCGCTTGATTGAAGTGGTTAAAGTGGTCGATCTAAGTGATGGTGCGCATATTGAACGCGAGCTGATGCTGGTAAAATTGCGCGCCGTTGGCAAGGAGCGTGAAGAATTGAAGCGCACTGCGGATATTTTCCGTGGTCGCATCATTGATGTCACCGAGAAAAGCTACACCATCGAGCTGACGGGCAACAAATCCAAGCTGGACGCATTCCTGGAATCCATTGATCGCACGGCCATTCTGGAAACCGTCCGCACGGGCAGTTCCGGCATCGGTCGCGGTGAAAGGGTTCTGCGTGTTTAACCCGCGGTTGAATTTGGCCACTGAATCCGGTGAATGAGTCCGCTCAATTAGCCTAATAAGTGAATTTAAATACCTGAACAATAAGGAAAACGACATGAAAGTTTATTACGACAAAGACGCGGATCTGTCCCTGATCCAGAAAAAGAAAGTATCCATCATTGGTTACGGTTCACAAGGCCATGCACACGCGCAAAACCTGCGCGACTCTGGCGTTGATGTCACTGTGGGCCTGCGCAAGGGTGGTGCTTCTTGGTCTAAAGCAGAAGGCGCTGGCTTGAAAGTCAAAGAAGTGGCTGATGCAGTGAAAGAAGCCGACGTGGTCATGATCTTGTTGCCTGATGAAAACATTCCTGACGTGTACAACAAGGAAGTGGCACCAAACATCAAGCCTGGCGCCGCTTTGGCATTTGCACACGGTTTCAACGTGCATTACAACCAGGTTGTGCCACGTGCTGACATCGACGTGATCATGATCGCCCCCAAAGGCCCAGGCCACACCGTGCGCTCCGAATACCTGAAGGGCGGCGGCGTACCTTCACTGATCGCCATTTACCAGGACACCACTGGCAATGCGCACGACATTTCCCTGGCCTATGCGGCAGCCAACGGCGGCACAAAAGGCGGCGTGATCGAAACCAACTTCCGCGAAGAAACAGAAACTGACCTGTTCGGTGAGCAGGCTGTGTTGTGCGGTGGTGCAGTTGAACTGGTGAAAGCCGGTTTCGAGACCTTGGTTGAAGCAGGCTACGCACCTGAAATGGCTTACTTCGAGTGCTTGCACGAGCTGAAGCTGATTGTTGACCTGATGTACGAAGGCGGCATCGCCAACATGAACTACTCCATTTCCAACAACGCGGAATATGGCGAGTACGTAACCGGCAACCGTGTAATCGCCGACCAGGCCCGCGCCGCCATGAAGGAATGTTTGAACAACATCCAGAACGGTGAATACGCCAAGCGTTTCATCCTGGAAGGCAAGACAAACTACCCCGAAATGACAGCACGCCGTCGTTTGAATGCACAGCATCCAATCGAAATCGTGGGCGCCCAGTTGCGCGCCATGATGCCCTGGATCAGCAAGAACAAGCTGGTTGACCAGTCCAAGAACTAAGCTTTACGGCAATTCAAAAAGCCACCTTTCCAATGATTGGTGGCTGTCTGCAAAACCCATGGTGTATCACTGCCATGGGTTTTTTTCTGGGGCACATGTTTTTCGAGGTAAGAGGCCGCGACAAGAACGCCGTTTGGGTCAGTTTCTGTGGAAAGTCGACTCTCTTCTTCAGATTCTTATTGACCAATTCGCACGAAACCCACCTCAGTGCGACCTTTTGCCTTATAAAATCGGTCTCATAATCATTCACTACAAAGAACCATGAACTATCCACATCCCATTATTGCCCGCGAAGGTTGGCCATTCCTTGCCGTTGTAGCCCTTTTGGCGCTGGCGCTTCAGTCCTTTGACCTTACTTTCCTGTCTGTAGTGGCCTGGATTCTGTTTGTTTTTGTGCTGCAGTTTTTCCGCGATCCTCCCCGCTACATTCCCGCACAGAAAAATGCGGTGGTGTCTCCGGCAGATGGCCGTATCGTTGCCGTTGAGCGCGTAGAAGACCCGTATGCCCAGCGCGAGGCTTTGAAGATTTCCGTATTCATGAACGTGTTCAATGTTCACTCCAACCGTATTCCAATTGGTGGCGAAATCAAGTCCGTGGCCTATTTCCCCGGTTTGTTTGTCAATGCAGATCTGGACAAGGCAAGTACGCAAAACGAACGTAATGCCATCGTGATTCACACTGAAAGCGGTGCCACAGTGACAGCGGTTCAAGTTGCAGGACTGATTGCCCGCCGAATCCTTTGCTACGTCAAGCCAGCCGATGCCGTGGAAAAAGGCCAGCGATATGGTTTCATCCGTTTTGGTTCCAGGGTTGACGTGTACCTGCCCACAGACTCTGTGCCCAAGGTGGCTATTGGCGACAAGGTCTCTGCCTCCAGTACGGTACTGGCTGAATTGGTGTCCTGATCATGCGATTCAAGCGAAACAAAAACCGTTTTGGTGCCCCGCGTCCTTTTTCCGCGAGAATGACAGGCCCCACAGGTAAACCGCACAAAGGGGTTTACCTGTTGCCGAATCTCTTCACCACGGCGGCTTTGTTTTGTGGCTTTTATGGCATCGTGATGGCCATGGAGCAGCAGTTCACCACAGCGGCGGTGGCAATTTTCGCAGCGCTTGTGCTGGACAGTCTTGACGGCCGGGTGGCTCGAATGACCAACACCCAAAGCGCTTTTGGTGCCGAATACGACAGTCTTGCCGACATGGTTTCCTTCGGTGCTGCACCGGCTTTGATTGTTTACGAGTGGGCACTCAGCGGCATGGGCAAACTTGGATGGGTTGCGGCCTTTGTCTATGTGGCTGGCGCAGCCTTGCGTTTGGCGCGTTTTAACACCAATGCTGCAGTGGTCGACAAGGCCTGGTTCCAAGGCTTGCCAAGCCCCGCAGCCGCTGCCTTGGTCACTGGTTTTGTCTGGGTAATGGATGATTCCAAGATGGCAGGTGCCGAGCTGGATTGGCTGGCTTGGGGTATTACGTTTTACGCCGGTATTACCATGGTCTCGAACGTACCCTTTTTCAGTGGCAAAGACTTTCACTTCCGTCGCAGCGTTCCCTTTCTCGTGCTTGCGCTGATTCCCCTGGTATTTGCATTGGTGTCTCAAGACCCACCTAAAGTGTTATTTGGCGTGTTTGTGCTGTATGGGGTGTCGGGTTATGTCGTCTATGTGGTGCGCAAAATCAAAGGCCAGGGCTTGAAAGGGCTCGACATTGAGAGAGACGAACATTTCTGATTTGTTGGAGAGGCCTTGTTTGAGCAGTCTTGTGTGAAAGCTTGACCTTGCTTGAAAAGCGCTTATTCCTGCTTCAGCAGTTCGATTGACTAAAAAAGCCCTGACAAAAAAAGACAGTCAGGGCTTTTTTTCGCCTGTGGCGATCGCAATCTAACTGTTAAAGCAGGGCGCTTTTCATGAATCGCAAGGCAAGTC
>JAIXTE010000115.1 GCA_027484315.1 Burkholderiales bacterium
ACCTTGCCACCCATGTGACCACACTTCTTTACAGCGGCCAATTGGTCTTCGAAGTGAACACCAGCTGCACCAGCGGCGATCATGTTCTTCATCAGTTCGTAGGCGTTCAGAACACCACCGAAACCGGCTTCACCGTCAGCTACGATAGGCAGGAAGTAGTCGATTGCATCGTCAGACTTCATTTTGCCGTCGCAAATGTTCTTCCACTGAATTTCGTCAGCGCGCTGGAATGTGTTGTTGATACGACGAACCATTTTTGGCACTGAGTCGTATGCGTACAGAGACTGGTCTGGGTACATTGTTTCTGAGCTGTTGCCGTCAGCAGCAACTTGCCAGCCTGACAGGTAAACCGCTTCCAGGCCAGCTTTGGCTTGTTGCATGGCTTGACCGGCAGTGATGGCGCCGAATGCGTTTACATAGCCTTTCTTGGCTGTACCGTTAACCTTTTCCCACAGCTTTTCCGCACCGCGCTTGGCCAGTGTGTACTCGGGCTGCAATGAGCCGCGCAGACGTACTACGTCTTCAGCTTTGTAGCCGCGCTTTACCAGTTTCCAACGTGGGTTGGTTTCCCAGTCTTTGTTCAGTTCTTGAACCTGTTGGTCAAAAGTTTTCATGGTGATGTCCTCAAAGGCAATAGAGAGAAAGAAAACGGTTCGCTTGATGGTTGACTTGCCGTGCCAGCGTTTTTTATCGCGGTATCACTAAGGCAAGTGGTATCGATCAGGTGATGAACCGTATCTTACAGATCATTTCGCAGAGCAACAAGAGTTATATCTTATACAAGACTTTTTTTCGTATCGTTAACAATCAACAACTTAGGTTTACTTATTCACGATGCGAAATACATTTTCTCTAAATGAAAAAGAGGACATGCTCTAAACCATGCAAGTGCACATACCTGATCAAATCAACTTGCTGTCCGAAACAAGGACGCCATCTTCGTCCGCATACACCCAGTCACCAGGACGAACCACGGTGAAATCCAAGGCAACGTCGATATTCTCATGACCCGCACCCCTCTTTTGACTTTTCATGGGATGAGCAGCCAGGGCCCGAATACCCACATTGCAGGCATTCAGTTCAAGCGTGTCGCGCACACAGCCGTAAACCACGATACCGGCCCAGTTGTTTTTGTCCGCCAGAATTCCAAGGTTGCCCCCGACCAACGCACAACGGGTGCTGCCACCGCCGTCCACCACCAGCACTTTGCCCTGCCCGTCTTTTTCCAGGGCACTGCGAACCAGTGAGTTGTCTTCAAACACCTTCAAGGTGTGGGCCTGACCCATGAACTGCGTGCTTTTCCCCCAGCTTTTGAATATGGGGGCAATCACACGCAAGGTGCCAGCCGCAATTTTGTCTTCGTTGGCGTCGCAAATGTCGGTAGTGGGGGTCATGCAAAACTCCATATCAAATTGAATTTCAAAATTTAACCATGAAAGTCTGGCCTCTTTAACCTCAAAGCGGCTTCAAGCTTGCTGATTTCTGAATTCACGAGGCGACTGCCCCTGCCATTTGATGAAAGCACTGGTGAAGCTTCGGCGATCCGAGTAACCCAGATTTGCGGCAATGGCCTCAATGTCCATGACTGAGCCCTTCAGCATTTCACAGGCCAGCTCATGACGCACTGCCCCCAAAATGTCTGCGTAAGATTTGCCCTCCGCTTTCAAACGGCGTTGCAAGGTGCGCGGGTGCAAGCTCAGTGCTTCGGCAATCTGTTCCAACGGTGATCCCAACAGGCTGAGGCGAGATTTCAACAAACGACGAATTTGGCGATCAAGGGTCTGCTCCTCCACATCTGGAAGCAGACGATCCAGAATGACCGCTTGTGCCTTGTGATGGGCAGAGGGGATGCCACCCGGCAAGGGGAGGTCCAGTGCGGAGGAATCAACGACCAGCCGGTTGTGACCTTGGTCGAAGAGCACCCTGGTTTTCAAAAGGGCTTGATATTCCTCAAGACTGGCCGATGCAGTGTGTTTGAACTCCACGCGCTTGATCAGCTGTTCATGTGGGCTTAGCAAGCGGATGAACTTCAATACCGCGGACATGGTGGACTCCACAAGACCTGGCAGGTCGGTGTGAATACCTGCGGGGTCAATCACAGACACTTCCAGCGCCAACTCCTTGCCTAAATCAAGCGTTTTGAAGTACAGGTTTGGATGCAGCAACTTGGGCGACCAATCCAGAACGCGCATGGCCTCTTGCGGGGTGGAGGCGCTGGTCACAAAAGTCGCCAATTCTGGCAAACCATCGAAGTTGAATGAATCGCCAAAAACCAAGGGGAAATGGTGGCTTGGCTTTCGCACATTCACTGCATTGAACAGGGAGTTGAAACAGGACAGTGACATTCGCCTGCGGGGATCGCCGGTCATGTCAATTTCAAGCCTCAATTCCTGCATGACGCCATTGAGGTCGATGTCGCACCTCCTCGCTGCATTGGCCAAGCTGGCAAGCATTTGAAAGTTGATGGTTTCCACTGTCGTCTCCAGGCACCCTTTTCGCACAATATGTCGCGAATTCTTCCTTTTTTGTCATTTCAAATCATATCGTGTGATGAGCTGTTTCTGTAATCTTTATTCACACAATGCAGCAGGAGACGGCAATGACAACAACTTCGTTCAAAGAAGACATCGTGGTTCGCAAAGACTTGGACTTTGGCATCATGGATGCGGACATTCCCAAATACTGGATGGATGGCGATGCCTTCAAGACACGTGTGATTGATGGAGTGCAGATGAGCTTTCCAGATGGAGAGCGCTATTTCATCTCCAGCGTGCGCAATTTCAAAGACAAGATCAGCGATCCCGAACTGCTTAAAGCCGTAAAAGATTTTTCGTTTCAGGAAGGGCAGCACGGCAAGGTGCACACCGACTACAACCAACGCTTGAAGAAGCAAGGTGTACCCGTGGACAAGATGCTGCATGTGATCACCAAGATCATGAACCGCAGACTGAAGGTGCTGTCGCCTGAATACAACCTGGCCATGACTGCCGCTCTGGAACACTTTACCGCCATGATGGCAGAAATGTTTTTCGCACGAAAAGAGGTCATGGCCGGTGCCGACCACCGCGTGCGCGCGATGCTGGCCTGGCATGCCATTGAAGAAATGGAACACAAGGCTGTGGCGTTTGACGTGCTGCAGAAAGTGGCCAAAGTGGGCTACTTCAAGCGTTGTCTGGCCATGGCACACGCCATGTTCAACTTCACGTTACACACGCTGGTGTTCACCTGGATCATTCTGGGAACTGACGGATTCAAAGGCTGGACCCGTTTCAAGATGTACAGCAAAGGCTTGGTGTGGCTGCTTGGACCAAAAGGCTTGTACAGCAGTTTGCTGCCCAAGCTTTTGAATTACTTCAAGCCGGGATTCCATCCCTGGCAAGACCCAACGGTGCATAACTACGGGGTTTGGCTGGAAGTGTTCAACAAGACAGGCAATCCGGTTGAGGCTGGGGAAGCAATGTACGCTGCGGCGCATTGAGCGGACTGCGTGACTTTGGGTTGCGTCAATGCACCTTGTTGACGCTCACTACGCGGCTTGCATTACCTTGAAGACTGTTGATGCTCAATGTGCGTGTCGCGTCATCCCGCCTTGGCGGGCTTTGATCCCTTCTTGATTGCTGACTCGGGGCATGCGAAACGCCCAAGGCGTCTTCGCATCGCTTCCTGACGGAATCGCCCCTCGACTGCGCATCAAGCGGGAAGCCCACCTGAATCGTCAGAATGATCGCAACACCGCACAGTGAGCCAAAACGGCCGGCGATGCGTCAAGTCCGCCAAGTCCGCCAAGTCCGCCAAGTCCGCCAAGTCCGCCAAG
>JAIXTE010000143.1 GCA_027484315.1 Burkholderiales bacterium
AACATCGCCTGGCCGTCGTGCCATGGTGACAGTGGTGCACCCACATCTGCACAAGGGTGAACCTTACGCTCCGCTGCTCGAGAAGAAGTCAAAAACTGCTGGCCGTAACAACAACGGTCACATTACTACCCGTCACATGGGTGGTGGTCACAAGCAGCACTACCGCATGGTCGACTTCAAGCGCAACAAGGATGGTATCCCTGCGAAAGTGGAAACCATTGAGTACGATCCAAACCGGACTGCCCACATTGCCTTGATTTGCTACGCAGACGGCGAGCGCGCATACATCATTGCGCCACGCGGTTTGCAATTGGGTCAGGTCGTGTTGAACGGTTCAGAAGCGCCGATCAAGATTGGTAACACTCTGCCGATTCGCAACATTCCCGTAGGTACCACTGTACATTGCGTAGAAATGTTGCCAGGCAAGGGTGCTCAGATCGCGCGTTCGGCAGGTGGCTCCGCCATGCTGTTGGCCCGGGATGGTACTTACGCTCAGATGCGCTTGCGCTCCGGTGAAATTCGTCGTGTGCATATTGAGTGCCGCGCCACCATCGGTGAAGTCAGCAACGAAGAGAACAGCTTGAAGAAAGTGGGTAAGGCTGGTGCTACACGCTGGAAGGGTATTCGCCCAACAGTTCGTGGTACAGCGATGAACCCGGTTGATCACCCTCACGGTGGTGGTGAAGGCAAGACCGGCGAAGGCCGTGTACCTGTTAGCCCATGGGGTCAGCCGACAAAAGGTTATCGCACTCGCAACAACAAGCGTACCAATTCGATGATTGTTCAGCGTCGTCACAAGCGTTAAGTGGGGTAAACAGATATGTCTCGTTCATTAAAAAAAGGTCCTTTCTGCGACGCCCACTTGATCAAAAAAGTAGAGGCTGCTGCAGCAACCAAGGACAAGCGTCCAATTAAAACCTGGTCCCGTCGCTCGACTGTACTCCCTGAGTTCATCGGTCTGACAATCGCTGTACACAACGGCAAGCAACACGTGCCTGTGTATATCAATGAAAACATGGTTGGTCACAAGCTCGGTGAATTTGCGTTGACGCGCACTTTCAAGGGTCACGCGGCTGACAAGAAGGCCAAGCGATAAGGGGTAGGAAATGGAAACTCGTGCAATTTTAAAGGGTGTTCGCTTGTCTCCTCAGCGTGGCCGTATGGTCGCTGATTTGATTCGCGGAAAGAAGGTTGGTCAAGCCTTGAACATCCTGGCTTTCTCACCACAGAAAGCGGCATTGATTGTGAAGAAAGTGTTGGAAAGTGCAATTGCCAATGCTGAGCACAACGATGGTGCTGATGTAGATGAGTTGAAAGTGAAAACCATTTATGTGGAAGAGGGGCCTGTGTTGAAGCGCTTTACAGCGCGCGCCAAAGGTCGCGGCAATCGTATCACTAAGAAGACCAGTCACATTTATGTGACGGTTGGAAACTAAGGGGGTTACATGGGTCAGAAAATTAACCCTACGGGCTTTCGCCTGGCGGTATCACGCAACTGGGCTTCTCGCTGGTACGCATCGAATAGTGATTTCTCCAAGATGCTTCTTGAAGACATCCAGGTTCGTGATTTCCTGAAAAAGAAGTTGAAGAACGCATCTGTAGGCCGAGTGCTGATCGAGCGTCCTGCCAAGAATGCTCGCGTGACAATCTATTCCGCCCGTCCAGGCGTAGTGATTGGTAAGAAAGGCGAAGACATTGAGCTGTTGAAAGCCAGCTTGCAGAAACTGGTGGGTGTTCCCGTTCACGTGAACATCGAAGAAGTTCGCAAGCCTGAAATCGATGCGCAACTGATTGCGGATGGTATCTCTCAGCAACTTGAGCGCCGCATCATGTTCCGTCGTGCAATGAAGCGCGCGATGCAGAATGCCATGCGCACAGGTGCACAGGGTATTAAGATCATGTCATCAGGACGTCTGAATGGTATCGAGATTGCCCGTACAGAATGGTACCGTGAAGGCCGTGTGCCTTTGCATACACTGCGCGCCGACATCGATTACGCGACCAGCGAAGCCGCAACAACTTACGGCATTATCGGTATCAAGGTTTGGGTCTACAAGGGCGATACCTTGGGACGTGGCGATGTGACAGCAGCCCCGGTCGAGGCAGAAAAAGAAGAGCGCCGTCCGCGTCGTCCTTCAACTCGCCCAGCTGGTGCAGGTGCCCGCAAGGCACGCAAACCCGAAGGTGCTAGCGCAGCAGCTAGTGGTGCAAACAAAGAGGAAGGCGCTGCAAGCACTTCCTCAGAACAGTAAACTAGGAGCGCATGATGTTACAGCCATCACGTCGCAAATATAGAAAAGAGCACAAAGGCCGCAATACCGGTCTGGCCACTCGTGGTGCAAGTGTGTCTTTTGGCGTTTACGGACTGAAGTCCACTGGCCGTGGTCGATTGACTGCACGTCAGATCGAATCTGCCCGTCGCGCAATGGTTCGCCACATCAAACGTGGCGGTAAGATTTGGATTCGCGTGTTTCCGGACAAGCCGATTACCAACAAGCCTGCAGAAGTTCGTATGGGTAATGGTAAAGGTAACGTCGAGTTTTACGTGGCTGAGATTCAGCCAGGTAAGGTGCTCTACGAAATGGACGGTGTGAGTGAAGAGCTGGCACGTGAGGCGTTTCGTCTTGCAGCGGCCAAGTTGCCTCTTCCTTGCGTGTTCGTAACACGTCAGATTGGGAGTTAATAAATGAAAGCTTCTGAATTGCGCGGTAAAAGCGCTGCAGAATTGACGAAAGAGTTGGAAGAGTTGTTGCGTGCGCAGTTTTCTTTGCGTATGCAGGCTGCAACGCAGCAATTGACCAACAACTCCCAGTTGGCAAAAGTACGTAAAGACATCGCACGTGTTAAGACTGTGATGACTCAATCGAAGAGGTCCGCATGAGCACCGAAGCGAAAGTAAGTTTGAAGCGCACCTTGGTTGGTCGCGTAGTTAGTGATAAAATGACGAAATCAGTTGTTGTGATGGTGGAAAACCGCATCAAGCACCCGATTTACGGTAAGTATATTGTCAAATCCCACAAGTACACTGCACACGACGAAAGCAATGAAGTCGCAGAAGGTGATCTGGTTGAGATTTGTGAAGGTCGCCCAATTTCCAAGACAAAATCCTGGAGTGTGACCAAAGTGTTGGAGAAAGCAAAAATCATTTGATTTTTGTCTTGCTCAAGTAATTCAAGCCTGCTAGTATAGCAGGCTATCTTTTCAACCCATGCGGGACCAAAACTGGTTGCGAAAGCAGCTAAGTTGGTTTGACAATCCATGATACAAATGCAATCACGGCTAGATGTAGCCGACAACACGGGTGCGCGTTCTGTAATGTGCATCAAGGTACTTGGTGGATCCAAGCGCCGTTATGCGGGCATTGGAGACATCATCAAAGTGTCCATTAAGGATGCGGCCCCTCGTGGTCGCGTCAAAAAAGGCGAGATCTATAACGCAGTGGTCGTTCGTACGGCCAAGGGCGTTCGTCGCCCTGATGGTGCGTTGATCAAGTTTGACAGCAACGCAGCGGTTTTGCTCAATGCAAAACTAGAGCCCATCGGTACCCGTATTTTTGGCCCAGTGACACGCGAACTTCGCAATGAGAAGTTCATGAAGATCGTGTCTTTGGCTCCAGAAGTTCTGTGAGGGAATTATGAACAAAATTCGCAAAGGCGATGAAGTGCTGGTGCTTAACGGCAAGTTCAAGGGAAAGAAAGGCGTAGTGCTCTCCCGTGTGAACGATGAATACCTCCTGGTTGAGGGTGTGAACATCGTCAAGAAGCATCAGAAGCCTAATCCTATGAAGGGAGATGTTGGTGGTGTTGTTGACAAGACAATGCCTATCCACCAGTCCAATGTCAGCTTGTTTGACAAAGAGACAGGTAAGCCATCTCGTGTAGCTGTCAAGAAAGTTGATGGCAAGTCCGTGCGAGTTCTGGTGAAAACCGGTGCTCAGTTGGCAAACTAAGGGGGCCGTCGTGTCACGTTTTCAAGAGTTTTATAAAAACGAAGTGGTTGGGCAGCTGTCCAAGCAATTCGGTTACAAGTCTGTGATGGAAGTGCCTCGCATTACCAAGATCACCCTGAACATGGGTGTTGGTGAGGCTGTCAACGACAAGAAGATTATCGAGCATGCTGTTGGTGATCTGACTAAGATCGCAGGTCAGAAGCCCGTTGTAACCAAGGCCAAGAAGGCGATTGCGGGTTTCAAGATTCGCGAAGGCTATCCAGTGGGTTGTATGGTTACATTGCGTGGCGAGCGCATGTATGAATTCCTGGATCGTCTGGTAACAGTTGCTTTCCCGCGCGTTCGCGACTTCCGTGGTGTATCTGGCAAGTCGTTTGATGGTCGGGGTAATTACAACATCGGCATCAAAGAACAGATTATTTTCCCTGAGATCGAGTACGACAAAATCGACGCGCTTCGGGGTCTTAACATCAGCGTAACTACGACAGCGAAGACAAATGATGAAGCCAAGGCTTTGTTGACCGCTTTCAAGTTTCCGTTCCGTAACTGAGGTGTGACGTGGCCAAATTATCTTTGATTAATCGTGAGAAAAAGCGCGCAGCCTTGGTGAAGAAGTATTCTGCCAAGCGCGATGCTTTGAACAAGATCGTGAAAGACCAATCTGTCAGTGAGGCAGAGCGCTATGAGGCACGCTTGAAGTTGCAAGCACTGCCAAGAAATGCGAACCCGACTCGCCAGCGTAACCGCTGCGAATTGACTGGTCGTCCCCGCGGCACATTCCGTTTGTTCGGTTTGGCCCGTAACAAGATCCGTGAAATTGCCATGCGTGGTGAGATTCCTGGGATCACTAAGGCAAGTTGGTAAGGGGTTCTAATTATGAGTATGAGTGATCCAATCGCCGACATGTTGACCCGCATTCGCAATGCTCAAGGCGTTGACAAGGTTTCGGTTGAGATGCCTTCCTCTAAGGTGAAGGTAGCTATTGCACAAGTTTTGAAGGATGAAGGCTACATTGAGAGTTTCTCAATTGTGGGTGAATCAGCAAAACCTGTTTTGAAAATTGAGTTGAAGTACTACGCGGGTCGCCCCGTGATTGAAAAGATCGAGCGCGTTTCTAAGCCTGGCTTGCGTATTTACAAAGGTAAAGACGAGATCCCTGAGGTGATGAACGGTCTGGGTGTTGCAATCGTTTCAACTTCCAAAGGCGTGATGACTGATCGCAAGGCCCGTACCACTGGTATCGGCGGCGAAGTTATCTGCTACGTGGCTTAAAGGGGTAATGAAATGTCTAGAGTAGCGAAAGCTCCCATTTCTGTGCCTTCAAGTGTGCAGGTGACCATTAATGGTCAGCAGGTTTCGGTGAAGGGCGCAAGCGCAGAACTGAAGCTGAATGTGAATACTTTGGTGATGCCTGTTTTTGAAAATGGCATTCTATCTGTCAAGCCAGTGGTTGATACAACCGATGCCAATGCGCAGGCTGGTACAGCCCGCGCCTTGTTGGCCAATATGGTCAACGGCGTAAGCAAGGGCTTCGAGCGCAAGCTTCAGTTGGTAGGCGTGGGATACAAAGCCGCAGTTCAAGGTGATTCCATTAACCTGGCGCTGGGTTTCTCTCACCCTGTAGTTCACAAATTGCCCGCAGGTGTCAAGGCCGAAACGCCAACACCTACCGAGATCATCTTGAAGGGTGCCGACAAACAAGTGATTGGTCAGACTGCTGCGGAAATCCGCGCTTATCGTCCACCAGAGCCTTACAAAGGCAAGGGTGTGCGTTATTCGGATGAGCGTGTGGTTATCAAAGAGACCAAGAAGAAATAAGGCGCCAAGAGGTAAATCATGGAAACTAAACAAGAAGCACGTGCCCGTCGTGCAAAACAAACCAGACGTCGTATTGCACTTGCTCGTGCTACCCGTTTGTGTGTGTTCCGTACCAATTCCCACATTTATGCCGCGGTTCATTCTGCGGATGGTGGTCAGGTTTTGGCTGCTGCATCAACGAACGACAAGGATTTGCGTGCCCAGCTGGATGGCAAGTCCGGCTCTAACAAGGCAGCTGCTGCCTTGGTTGGCGCCACAATTGCCAAGCGTGCGTTGGCTGCTGGCATCAGCGAAGTTGCTTTCGACCGTTCAGGCTTTGCCTACCATGGTCGCGTTAAAGAACTGGCTGACGCTGCGCGTGAAGCTGGCTTGAAATTCTAAGGAGTGATCATGGCAAGAATGCAAGGTAAAAATGCCGCGCCTGAAGCGCGTGATGACGGCCTCAAGGAAAAAATGATCGCGGTTAACCGCGTGACCAAGGTTGTTAAGGGTGGTCGTATCCTCGGCTTCGCTGCACTGACAGTTGTTGGTGATGGTGATGGCAGTGTGGGTATGGGCAAGGGCAAGTCCCGCGAGGTGCCAGTGGCCGTTCAAAAGGCCATGGAGCAGGCTCGTCGCCAGATGGAAAAAGTGTCACTGCGTGATGGTTCCATCCATCACATTGTGTACGGCCAGCATGGCGCCTCCAAGGTGTTCCTGGCTCCAGCGCAAGAAGGTACTGGCATTATTGCCGGCGGCCCAATGCGCGCTGTTCTGGAAGTTGTGGGTGTTCGCAACATCGTGGCCAAAAGCCACGGTTCGTCGAATCCTTATAACCTGGTTCGCGCAACTCTGGATGCTTTGGGCAAGTTGCAAACCCCAGCTGAGATCGCTGCCAAGCGCGGCCTGTCAGTTGAAAAGTTATTTGAGGCTTGATCATGAGCGGATCCGTAAAAGTCACGTTGGTTAAGAGCATTATCGGCACCAAAGAAACTCACCGCGCTACCGTGCGTGGTTTGGGTCTGCGTCGTATTAATCACAGCCGCGTGCTGGTTGATACACCCGAAGTGCGTGGAATGATTAACAAGGTTTCATACCTGTTGAAAGTTGAGGCTGCATAATGGAATTGAATACACTTGCACCCGCCCCGGGCAGTAAGTTTAACCGCAAGCGTGTGGGTCGTGGTATCGGCTCTGGCTGGGGTAAAACTGCTGGTCGCGGTCATAAGGGTCAGAAGTCACGTAGCGGTGGATTTCACAAGGTTGGCTTCGAAGGCGGTCAGATGCCTATGCATCGTCGTTTGCCCAAGCGTGGTTTTTCCTCACGCACTGCGGCATTCAACGCACAGATTCGTTTGACTGATCTGGATACATTGGCTGTTGATACAGTGGACATCTTGACGCTGAAACAGGCTGGCCTCGTGCCTGCCCAGACTCTCGCGGTCAAGGTAATCCTGGCTGGTGAGATCAAGCGTGCCGTTGTATTGAACGGCATCAAGGCAACGAAAGGTGCAGCCGAGGCCATCGCGGCCGCTGGCGGTTCCATTAACGCTTAAGAGAGCATCGCGTGGCCTTTAACCCATCTACATTAGCGTCATCCAACAAGTTCACTGATTTGCGCAAGCGTCTTGTGTTCTTGTTGCTGGCTCTGATTGTGTATCGTATTGGCGCACATATTCCAGTCCCTGGAATCGATCCTTCTCAGTTGAAGCAGCTGTTCGACAGCCAGCAGGGCGGCATTCTTGGCATGTTCAACATGTTCTCGGGTGGTGCTCTCTCCCGCTTCACGGTTTTTGCCCTGGGTATCATGCCCTATATTTCGGCATCTATCGTGATGCAGTTGGCCAGCGTCGTGGTTCCGCAATTGGAAGCGTTGAAGAAGGAAGGTGAGGCAGGGCGTCGCAAGATTACCCAGTACACCCGATACGGCACTTTTTTCCTTGCCACTTTTCAAGCCATTGGTATTTCCATTGCACTTGAATCACAGGCTGGGCTGGTGATTGATCCAGGTATGGCGTTCCGTTTTACTACGGCTGTGTCTCTGGTAACAGGCACCATGTTTTTGATGTGGCTTGGAGAGCAGATCACTGAGCGTGGTTTGGGCAATGGTATATCCATCCTGATTTTTGCAGGTATTGCTGCGGGTCTTCCCGGCGCGATTGGTGGTTTGTTTGAACTGGTCAGGACCGGTGCGATGAGTTCTTTGGTCGCATTGTTGATTGTTGTGCTTGCAATCGCCGTAACTTATCTGGTTGTGTTCGTGGAACGTGGCCAACGGAAGATCACGGTGAATTATGCCAAGAGACAAGTGGGTAACAAGATCTATCAAGGTCAAACTTCGCACTTGCCGTTGAAGTTGAATATGGCGGGAGTAATTCCACCAATTTTCGCTTCCAGCATTATTTTGTTGCCTGCGACTTTGACAAGTTGGTTTGGTTCCGGTGATGGTGCGGTAGTTGGTTTCCTGAAGGAAGTTTCTCAGACTCTTTCTCCCGGACATCCTCTCTACATGTTGTTATATGCCACAGCGATTGTGTTTTTCTGCTTCTTTTACACTGCATTGGTGTTCAACAGCAGGGAGACAGCAGACAACCTGAAGAAAAGTGGTGCGTTTTTGCCAGGAATTCGTCCAGGTGAGCAAACATCTCGTTACATCGATAAGGTGCTGACTCGTTTGACTCTGATTGGGGCTGCCTACATCACCTTGGTGTGTTTGCTTCCTGAGTTTCTGGTTTTGGGATTGAGTGTGCCGTTCTATTTCGGCGGTACGTCTCTGTTGATTATTGTAGTTGTTGCGATGGATTTCATGGCTCAGGTTCAGGCCTACGTGATGTCCCAGCAATACGACAGCCTTTTGAAGAAATCAAGCTTCAAGGGCTCTGGATTAACGAGGTAGTGATTGTCTAAAGACGACGTTATCCAAATGCAGGGAGAGGTAGTAGAAAACCTCCCTAACGCCACTTTTCGAGTGAAATTGGAAAATGGCCACGTGGTGCTCGGTCACATATCAGGAAAAATGCGAATGAACTACATTCGCATCCTTCCTGGTGACAAGGTGACGGTTGAGTTGACACCGTATGACTTGTCCAGGGCACGAATTGTTTTTCGAGCCAAGTGAATTGGTTCTTTTTGGAGTTACGCCATGAAAGTTCAGGCTTCTGTGAAAAAGATTTGTAGAAAATGCAAAGTGATCAAGCGCAAAGGCGTTGTTCGCGTAATTTGTTCCGAGCCGCGTCACAAGCAGCGTCAAGGTTAATAAAAGGGGATTTAAATGGCTCGTATTGCCGGCATTAACATTCCAAGCCACCAGCATACCGTTATCGGTCTGACTGCTATATTCGGCATTGGTCGTTCCACCGCCAAGAAGATTTGTGCAGTGACCTCCATTCCTGAGTCCAAGAAGATCAAGGATCTTGACGACGCAGATTTGGAAAAGCTGCGCGACGAAGTGGGCAAGTACCTGACTGAGGGTGATTTGCGTCGTGAAGTGACCATGAACATCAAGCGTTTGATGGATTTGGGTTGCTACCGCGGCTTCCGTCACCGTAAAGGTCTGCCTGTACGTGGTCAGCGCACACGCACGAATTCTCGCACTCGCAAGGGTCCGAAGCGTGCTGGCATCGCACTGAAGAAATAATCAGGTAATCATAGGAAGGTTAGCCAAATGGCCAAAGGAACAGCGAATAACCGCGCACGCAAGAAAGTCAAAAAGAATATTTCTGACGGTATTGCGCACGTACACGCCTCATTCAACAACACCATCATCACGATCACTGATCGCCAGGGCAATGCTTTGGCTTGGTCTACATCGGGTGCACAGGGTTTCAAGGGCTCAAGAAAGTCCACTCCCTTTGCTGCTCAGGTCGCTGCTGAGGTGGCTGGAAAGGCTGCACAAGAATGCGGTATCAAGACAGTTGAAGTGCTAATCAAAGGACCAGGCCCCGGCCGTGAGTCCAGCGTACGCGCCTTGAATGCATTGGGTATCAAAGTGACCAGTATTTCTGACATCACTCCAATCCCACACAACGGATGTCGTCCTCCCAAGCGTCGTCGCATCTAATTTTTTAAGACCATTGTTCGTCATATTAATTGGCGAACTGAAGCGATTCACATCGCGTAATGAAAGAGGTTTCAAGTGGCTAGATATACAGGTCCAAAATGTAAGTTGTCACGTCGTGAAGGCACAGACCTTAGTCTGAAAAGCGCACGTCGTAGTCTTGATTCCAAGTGCAAACTGGATTCCAAGCCAGGTCAGCATGGTCGCACTTCGGGTGCTCGCACCTCTGACTATGGTCAGCAACTGCGCGAGAAGCAAAAAGTGAAGCGCATGTACGGCGTGTTGGAAAAGCAATTCCGCCGCTATTTTGCCGAAGCTTCCCGCCGCAAAGGCAACACAGGTGAAACCTTGTTGCAGTTGCTCGAATCCCGCTTGGACAATGTTGTTTACCGCATGGGTTTTGGCTCTACACGCGCCGAAGCACGTCAGTTGGTGAGCCACAAGGCAATTCTCGTGAATGGCAAAGCCGTTAACATTCCTTCCTATTCAGTGAAGTTGAATGACGTGATCGCTATTCGCGAAAAGTCCAAGACGCAGGCTCGCATTGTTGAATCTGTAACTTTGGCCGAACAGATGGGTTTCCCTCTGTGGGTTAACGTAGATGCAAAGAAGCTTGAAGGCTCTTTCAAGAGCATTCCAGACCGTGCGGACTTGTCACAAGAGATCAACGAAAGCTTGATCGTTGAATTGTACTCACGTTAATTCGATTAACTGATCCGAGCGATCCCCAGCCTTATCGGTGTAACGAGCCGAGGGTACTGAAAAGGATTTTGAATGTTTAATGCCAGTTTGCTGAAACCGCGCATTGTTGAAGTCGAGACAGTCGGCCCCAACAGCGCAAAAGTTGTGATGGAACCGTTTGAGCGTGGCTACGGCCACACTTTGGGCAACGCGCTGCGTCGCGTGTTGCTGTCCTCCATGATTGGATACGCACCTACAGAGGTGTCAATCGCTGGAGTGGTTCACGAGTATTCGACATTGGATGGTGTACAGGAAGACGTTGTTGACCTGTTGTTGAACCTGAAAGGGATTGTTTTCAAGCTTGAGTCACGCGATGTAGTGACTGTGACCTTGAAGCGTGATGGTGAAGGCGTTGTGACGGCTGGAGATATTGAGCTGCCCCATGATGTCGAAATCATCAATCCTGACCACGTGATTGCTCATCTTTCACAGGGCGGAAAGCTGGACATGCAGATCAAGGTCGAGAAAGGCCGTGGTTATGTGCCTGGTTCCGTTCGTCGTTTTCCTGATGAACCAAGCAAGGCCATTGGTCGTATCGTTCTGGATGCTTCTTTCAGCCCGGTAAAGCGCGTTTCCTACGCAGTAGAGAGCGCACGTGTTGAGCAGCGTACAGACTTGGATCGCTTGGTGATGTCAATCGAAACCAACGGTGTCTTGTCGCCCGAGGAATCCATTCGTTTGGCAGCACGCATTTTGGTTGAGCAGTTGTCAGTGTTTGCCGCCTTGGAAAACACGGCAGAGCCTGAGGTTTCTCAGCGTGCGCCGCAGGTAGATCCTATCTTGCTGCGCCCGGTTGACGACCTGGAACTGACTGTTCGCTCGGCGAATTGCTTGAAGGCAGAGAATATTTACTACATTGGCGACTTGATTCAGCGCACAGAAAATGAGTTGCTGAAGACCCCTAACTTGGGTCGCAAGTCACTGAATGAGATCAAGGAGGTGTTGGCCGCACGCGGTTTGACACTGGGTATGAAATTGGAAAACTGGCCACCAGCCGGTCTCGATAAGCCCTGAGCTTAGCGTTTGTTAGATTGAAGGATATTTAAAATGCGTCACCGTCATGGATTGCGTAAACTAAATCGCACCAGCAGCCACCGCCTTGCTATGTTTAGAAACATGACCAACGCCTTGTTGCGTCATGAAGTGATCAAAACAACGTTGCCCAAGGCCAAAGAACTGCGCAAGATTGCCGAGCCTATCATTACGATGGGTAGGACACCTACATTGGCCAACAAGCGCCTGGCATTCAGCCGCTTGCGTGACCGTGAAATGGTGATCAAGCTGTTTGATGAAATCGGTCCTCGCTACGCAACACGTCCCGGCGGCTACATGCGTGTTCTGAAGTTTGGTTTCCGCAAGGGCGACAATGCACCAATGGCTTTGGTTGAATTGGTTGATCGTCCAGAAACAGCAGAAATCGTTGAGATCGCTGAAGAGCAGGCCTGATTCTTTTAAATCTGACTTTTAGTTTGTGCTGGCACCCTTGTCAGAACAGGCGAATTAGGCAGGTTTCTTTCAGTGTGATCATTCAATCGAAAAGCCGTATTAGCACCAGCTAATGCGGCTTTTTGATTTTTCAAGATGGACATTGCAACAAGCGTGGGAATTAATGTGGTGAGTGATTCAACGGTGTTGGAACTTGTTGACGTCAGAAAGTCATTTTTGGGCCGTGCTGTATTGGAGGGCTTGTCCCTTTCTTTGGCCTCAGGTGAATGCATTGCTTTACTGGGACCCAATGGCGCCGGTAAATCAACCACGATCTCACTTGCGCTTGGCTTGTCGGAAACTGACAGTGGTCGTGTTGAGCTGTTGGGGTTGAGCCTGCCGGGATCTGGCCATATGGCCCGACAGGAGGTGGGGGTAGTGCCACAGTACGACGCTTTGGATCCTGATTTCACGGTATTTGAAAATCTGTTGGTATTTGGCCGGTATTTCGGTCTTCACGGTGCGAAGCTGCGCGCACGCGCGGAGGAGTTGCTGAACTTTGCCCAACTGCAAAGCCGGCGCACCGACTCTGTTGCTACGCTATCCGGTGGCATGCGTCGGCGTTTGATGCTGGCGCGTGCCCTGATAAACAAGCCCAAGGTTTTGTTTCTTGATGAACCCACCACAGGGCTTGATCCGCAAGCCAAGCATGTTATTTGGGATCGTTTGGTGGATTTGAAGAAGCAGGGTGTGGCTTTGTTTTTGACCACCCATTACATGGACGAGGCGCAGCGGTTGGCTGATCGCGTTGCCATTCTTGATCACGGCAACATTGTCGTGTGCGACAAGCCCTCTGCCTTGATCAAGGATGTTGTGGGCTACGCAGTTTTGGAGTTGTGGGGTGCTGGTGCAGATGCCTGTGTGGCATCCATTCAACAGGCCAATCCCATGCCTGTTGAGCAACGGGGTGCGAATTACTATTTCAAGAATCATTGCGCCGACATCGTGTTCACTGGGCTCAAGGAGTCAAATCCAATTGGAGTTGACTTCATCTATCGCCCGGGCAATCTCGAAGATGTTTTTTTTAGCCTGACTGGCAGGGCTTTGCGTGATGATTAATGTCCATGCAGTGGTACAGGTGTGGCGCCGGAATTTCATGGTTTGGCGCAAGCTTGCTTTGCCTTCCTTGTTGGGCAACGTGGTTGATCCTGTCATGGCCTTGATGGCCTTTGGTCTTGGATTGGGTTCAATGTTGCCAGATGTGGGCGGTATGCCCTATCTGAATTATCTCGCTGTTGGCGCTGTGTGTATCAGCGCGATGAACGCACCAACCTTTGAAGCCTTGTACTCTGCATTTTCGAGGATGCATACACAGAAAACCTGGCAAGTGATCATGAATACCCCTGTGCGTTTGCGTGAGGTGGTGTTGGGTGAGTGCGCTTGGGCAGCCAGCAAGGGATTGATCAGCACGGGTGCCATGTTGTTGATTATTGCGTTGCTGGGCATTGGCGACTTGCAGTTTTGGTTACTTGCTTGGCTTGTCCTGGTGTTGGCTTGTTTGATGTTTGCCGGTTTTGGCTTGTGTGTGAATGCCCGGGCACCCAGTTACGATTTTTTCATGTTTTATTTCACCCTGGTGGTGACGCCGATGACCTTTTTGTCGGGCGCGTTCTTTCCACGGGCTCAGTTGCCTTCATGGCTGCAAATCATTGCTGACTACATGCCACTTTCCGTGGTTGTCGACGCATTACGCGGTATTTACGCAAGAGATTTCAGTGCCTTGCCAGCACTTTTGATGCAGATGGCAGTCTATTCAGCATCGGGTATCGGTTTGGCGATCTATTTGACAGAGCGACGTTTCAAACCAAAGGGCTAAGGGGCGGAGACGAGAACATGAACACAAATTGCTTTGTGGCTTATACGACAGTGGATTCAAAGACCAAAGCCACCAATCTGGCCAGGCAACTTGTGGAAAGTGGTGGTATAGCCTGCGCGAGTATTGTGGGCCCAATTGAGTCGGTTTATTTTTGGCAAGGGCAGTTGGAACAAACGCCTGAATGGATGTTGATGATGAAATGCTCTGAAAAACAGGTCGAAAAACTGAAGGCAGTCATTGTGGAATTGCACGAATATGATTTGCCCGAATTGATTGTGCTTCCAATTGTGGACGGGCATTTGCCCTACCTGAACTGGATTGCTTCAACACAGGGCAGTGCATCATGAGCGCCATTCAGCAAGTATTGCGATATGCCAGTTTTATATTGGTTCTGTTGTATGCCATTTTTTTGGTGAATGCGCCAACAGCGCAGGCCAACGATTTTTTGGCCCCGGAAGAAGCCTTTCAGTTTGATTTGCGCATTCAAGATTCCGCCTGTGAGAAGGATTGCCTGATTGACGTACAGGCAACGGTTGCCCCCGGCTATTACCTGTACCGGGAGCGGTTTGCGCTCGAAAACCCAAAGGGTCTGCCCTTGCTGGAATGGGTGGAGCTGCCCAGGGGTGAACGAAAGTTTGACGAGTTTCTCAATCAGGACATCGAGGCTTTGAGAGGCAGTATGGCATTTCAGATCCGTTACAGCTTGGGTGAGCTGGCGGTCAAGGAAGCGAGCGCAGTGCTGGTGTCGCAGGGATGCGCAGACGCGGGGCTTTGTTATCCGCCCATGAGTACCCCCGTGACTTTCAGGGACAATGGATTACTTAAGGGAATGTTGGGTTCCGGTGGCATGGGGGGTTTGCTTGGTGGCAAGCAAGCTGACGTGTCGGCCGCAGGGCAATCTGTGGTGCCAGCCCTGCCTGCCAATGAGGCGGGTGATTTGGCAAGCCGTCTGGCTGCGCAATCGTGGGTTGTCGTGTTACCCGTGTTTTTTGGTCTGGGTTTGTTATTGGCATTTACGCCGTGCACATTGCCAATGTTGCCAATTTTGAGCAGCCTGGTGGTAGGTCAGCAGGTGGGTAATGGCAACAGTGGGCGGGCCAAGCCCATGGCGCTCGCGTTGGTGTACGTGTTGGGCATGGCCATGACCTATGCCTTGCTGGGCGTGTTGGCTGGTTTGACTGGTCAAAGCCTGGTGATGGCGATGCAACAACCGCTGGTGTTGTGGGGCTTCGGGGGCGTGTTGGCCTTGCTTGGCCTCGCGCTACTGATGGGGTATTCATTGCAGCTACCCGCTGGCTTGCAATCGTGGTTGCAGGAGAAAACAGGTCGCTTGAAGGGCGGACAGTTCGTGCCGGTGCTGGTTATGGGGGTTTTGTCAGCGTTGCTGCTGGGACCCTGCGTGGCCCCGCCCCTTGCAGGCGCGTTGCTTTACATTGGTCAAACCGGTGATGCGCTGTTGGGTGGCGCTGCATTGTTCTTGTTGGCCTTGGGTATGGGGCTGCCCCTGGTATTGTTTGCAGCCGGTGCAGGTGCGGCATTGCCTAAGGCCGGGGCCTGGATGACCTGGGTATCTGCTGCTTTTGGATTCGTGCTGTTGGCTGTGGCGGTGTGGACAATCACCCCCGTTACACCGGTTTGGATCATCATGGCTGCGTGGGCTGTGCTGGCTTGTACGGCCGCGGCAGCGCTGTTCCATGGGGCCACCAGCATGGTGACCATGGGTTCGCGTGCCAAGGTTTTAAGCAAGGCATTGGGTTTGCTGCTGACCTTGTTGGCGCTGATTTACCTGATGGGCTTGTTTTCTGGCTCCAACAATCTTTTGCAGCCTTTGGCTGGAGCGGGCAGCCAGACGCCAGGTCTGCCTCGCTCGGCTTCTGCTGGGGTGTCCAGTAGCAAGCCTGAATTCGAGAAGGTGAAAAGCGAAGCCGCGCTTGCTCTGATTGATTCGAGCACCATGCCTGTGATGCTGGATTTCTATGCAGACTGGTGCGTGAGTTGCAAGGAGTTCGAGCTGTTTACGTTGACGGATCCAGCGGTCAAGGCGAAGCTGGATGGCATTCGATTGGTTCAGGTGGACGTCACTGACAATACCGAGTCGGATCAATTGTTGCTCAAGGAGTTCCAGCTGTTCGGTCCTCCGGCCATCCTGTTTTTTCCAGCCGGTGAAACAGGTGCAATCCACCAGGTGATCGGGTTTCAGAATGCGCAGCGTTTTGGTGAAACACTGGAACAAGTTCGACCCGGCCTGAAACTTTGAGGGCTTCTATTTCCCCATGTGGTTGCGCCGCGTGAACCAGAAAATCAATACGACAGATACCAGGCTGGAGATACCCATTAGTCCCAAGGTAATCCAGAAACCTTCAGGATTGTCTTGTAACGGCATTTGAACGAAGTTCATGCCGAAAATTCCAGTGATCAATGTCAGTGGCATGAACAGTGCCGTGATCATGGTCAACACTGTGACAATTTCATTGGTTTTGTGGGCCATGGCCGAGAAGTGAAGCTGCACTGCCGTTTCTGTATTGGCGCCCAATCGACGGGTTTGGCTGACCACGCGTTCAAGATGCTCAAGTGTGTCACGTGCGTTGACTTGCAGGGATGGCGCCATTCGGCTTTCACGCTCCAGATCCTCCTGCCAGTCAGTCAATGCGTCGCGCTGGTCTTGCGCCACCGATTCAAGCCGGTTCATTTCGTTTCTTGCCGCGAGCAGGGCATTCCAGTCCTGAAAGCGTTTGCGTGGGTTCAGCAGATCGCGTTGCCAGCGCTCCAGTTGATCCGAGATTTCCATTCGGGTTTCAAGAAACCGGTCTGCCATGTTGCTGACCAGTTGAATCATGAGTTCGTTGGGGTCAGATGGAGCTCGCTTGAACTTCAGGAAACTTTCGATTTCTTCCACATTGCGCGATGAGGCTTTGTCCAGAAACTGACTGGCGAGTGAAAAGGCGGGGCTGTCTTTGGGGCGAAGTGTCACCAGCAGATTGGGTGTAATGATAAAAAATACGGGCCGGGTTTTGATGCTGAGCCGGTTGGTGTCGTCGAACAAGGGCTTGTTGGACAGGGTCCTGATGATCAGGATGCTATAACCGTCGCCGATGTCAAAATGACTGGGATGGAAGGTGTTCCGAAGATCTTCGTGATGAAGTTCGTCCAGTTTGAAGCCCAGCAGAGTTTCCACGTTGGGCATCCAGGCGAGTTCCTCGTCCAGCGATGCATCCAGCCAAAGGAAGCCATCTTGGGGAAGGGCTTCTGGCGTTTCTTTAAGTCTCTTTAATTCTCGAGAAGTCAGGTGCGTCCAGATGCCCATGTGCTTAACCTTGCTTGAGCAGTTTTGCCGCGTCGAGTGCGAAGTAGGTCAAAATACCATCTGCACCCGCGCGCTTGAATGCCAGCAGCGATTCCATGACCACTGCATTTTCGTCCAGCCAGCCATTCTGCGCTGCGGCCTTGATCATGGCGTATTCGCCGCTGACTTGATAAGCAAAGGTGGGGCGTGCAAATTTCTCTTTGACGCGCCACAAAATATCGAGGTAAGGCATGCCGGGTTTGACCATGACCATGTCAGCCCCTTCATCGAGGTCCATGCCTACTTCCAGCAGCGCTTCGTTGCTGTTGGCCGGGTTCATCTGGTACACCTTCTTGTTGCTTTTGCCCAGGTTCGAGCTTGAGCCCACCGCGTCCCTGAAGGGGCCGTAAAAAGCAGAGGCGTACTTGGCCGAATAGGCCATGATGCTGGTGTGAATGCAGCGGTTGGCTTCCAGTGTTTCGCGAATGGCGCCGATGCGGCCGTCCATCATATCGCTGGGGGCGACAATGTCGACGCCAGCCTGGGCTTGAACCAAAGCCTGCATTTGAAGCATTTCCACTGTTTCATCGTTGAGCACATAGCCTGTGTCGTCGATCAGTCCGTCTTGCCCGTGGCTGGTGAATGGATCAAGCGCCACGTCCGTCAGCAGCATGAGTTCAGGGAAGCGTTTTTTCAGTTCGCGCACTGCATGGGGTACCAGACCTTCGGGGTTAACTGCTTCCATGCCGTCGTCAGTTTTCTTCTCCGATTCGATGACCGGGAAAAGCGCCATGACAGGCACGCCCAGCTCGAGACATTGTTCCGCTTTGGCAAACAGCAAGTCGAGTGAAAGGCGTTCAACACCCGGCATGGAGGCCACTGGTTCGCGTGTGTTGCTGCCGGGCACCACGAACACCGGATAAATGAAGTCGGCTGCGCTCAAGGTGTGTTCGGCAACCAGGCGACGCAGGGCATCAGTTCGGCGCAAGCGGCGGGGGCGGTGGTACAAGTGCTGGGTCATGGTATGCGGCGGGTCAGGGTACTGGGTTGATTTCGGGTTCGTTGTCGGCCACCGGCGGGCGAACCCAGTTGGACAGTTGGGTCTCAAGGTCGAGCATGCCGATTTTTTTCAAGGCCGACCACAGTTGCACCGTGATTTCATGGCCGTTGACCCGATACGGGTCGAGTGCCTTTTGTGTGGCGCGCAATGCGAGTACCTGTTCCTGCCGGTTGAACTTGTCAGCCTTGGACAACATGATGTGAACGGGCAATTGGCGATGGCCTACCCATTTGATCAGGGCGTAGTCCAGCTCAAGCAGGCCGCGTCGGCAATCCACGATCAGGACACAGCCAACCAGGCTTGGGCGGTCTGCAAGGTAGCTGCCCAGTTCCCTGTCCCACACGCTTTGGCTGGTCTGTGCCAGTTGGGCAAAGCCATAACCAGGCAAATCAACCAGCCTGGCAATCGGCTCGGCCTGCTCAATGACATGAAAAAAGTTCAAAAGCTGTGTGCGGCCCGGCATTTTACTGGCATAGGCCAGTTGCCGCTGTTTACACAGGGTGTTGATGGCCGTGGACTTGCCGGCGTTGGAGCGCCCGGCAAAAACGATCTCGGGGACGCTGGCGCCCGGACATTCGACCATGCGAGATGCGGAGATCTCGAAATGCGTGTTGTGGAAATTGATTGTCATGCCCACATTTTAGATGCAAGACTGGCTCTTGAGTGGTTATAATCTAGGGTTTGTGGAAACTTTGCTGGTGCGCCGCACCCCGCCTGAATTGAGCGGACGCAAATTTTTGGGTTGCTTTACAACTTTTTGATGGGTTTGACCATGCTGAACATGCTGACGATGCCGAACAAGTCGACGATGTTAAAACTGAGTTCCATGTTTGCCGCTTTGACGTTCTCGATGTCTGTGGCGTACGCTGCCGGCCCTGCGGAAGTGTTCAAGCCGGATTTGGCCAAAGGCAATGAAATCATGCAGCAGTGCGTGGCGTGTCACGGTGCAGACGGTAACGCTTCAGCGCCGATTTACCCCAAAATTGCGGGTCAGCATGCGGAATACCTGTACAAGCAATTGTCCAATT
>JAIXTE010000020.1 GCA_027484315.1 Burkholderiales bacterium
CGATCCCGAGTTCTATTCCTTTTACCGAAGCATGGATGCTTACAAGAAGTCTTTGTCATCCAAGTCTGATGTAATGGTGGTTGATCCGCAGTCCGATTTCTTCAAGTTCCTGCAAAAAGCAAGGTAACTTGGGGTTTGTCGCGCTTGCGCAGGTTTTCCACCCTTACTTGAAAGGTCTGGCTCAGGAGCCCATGGAATGAGCGAGACCTTGCTTTTGGCCCTGGCCCTCGTGTGCATACTCGAGGGCACAATGCCTTTTCTCTTTCCGAAGCAATGGAAAGAGGGCTTTCTCAAAATTGCCTCGCTCACAGAAGGTCAAATACGTTTTGTAGGGCTGGTGGCGATTCTCATCGGTATCACGCTGTTTTTGTTTTGAAACTCTCTTTTTAGAGTTGGAATAGTCATGTCTGCTTGGCTTTTGCCAGAGTCTGTTGCCGATGTCCTCCCCTCCGAGGCACGGCGCATCGAAGAATTGCGAAGATCGCTTCTGGATCGGTTTCGCGTGTATGGTTACGAACTGGTCATGCCTCCCATGCTGGAGTACACCGAATCCCTGCTGGGCAATGCTGACGCATCACTGAATCTGCAAACATTCAAATTGCTCGATCAGGCCAGTGGCCGCATGTTGGGTTTGCGGGCGGATACCACGCCGCAGGTGGCCCGGATTGATGCCCACATTTTGAACCGCAAGGGGGTGACCCGCCTGTGTTATTGCGGCCCTGTGCTGCATACGCAATCTCTGGGCCTGCACACCACGCGCGAGCCACTGCAATGCGGTGCGGAATTGTATGGCTGCGGTGGCATTGAAGCCGATCTCGAAATCCTGAATTTGGCCGTGGATACCCTGAATGTGTCGGGCTTGAAGGGTTATCGCCTTGCGCTGTCGCATGCTGGTTTGCTGGCTGCGGTGGTCGATGGTGAAGGCTTGTCAGATGCCTTGATTCGCAGTCTGCACGACAGCCTGGCGCAGAAAGACAGGCCCGCCGTGGAAAGTTTGCTTGAAGGTGCTTCCGCAAGCTGTCGCACCAGTGTACTGGCTTTGCTTGGCCTGTACGGCGCAGCGGGTGGCAGCAATTGTGTATTGGCGCGTGCTGCCGAGGTGTTGCCACGCAATCCCAAAGTGGCGGCGGTGCTCAGTGAATTGCGCACCTTGATTGCCCGGCTGCAGGAAACTGTATCGGCCAATCTCGTGCTGATTCTGGACCTCGCTGATCTGGCCAGTTTTGATTACCACAGCGGCCTGATTTTTTCGGCTTACGTGGAAGGTTGTCCCAATGCAATCTTGCGCGGTGGCCGCTATGACGACGTGGGTGCGGTTTACGGCCGTGCTCGTCCGGCAACTGGTTTTTCGGTGGATTTGCGTGAATTGGTGTCTCTGCAAACGGTGCATTCAAAGCCAAAAACCGCAATTCGTGCGCCCTGGGTGTACGACACGGAATTGATGGCGGTGATACGCGACTTGCGTAGCCAGGGCGAGGTGGTGCTTCAGTCGCTGCCCAATACTGCCCAAGAGGAAGAAGAGTTTGTATGTGATCGGCAGCTTGTACAGGCCAACGCCGTGTGGAAAGTGGTGCCGATTGGCATGAATCAGGAGAAATAAGTCATGAGTTTTCGAAATGTGGTTGTGATTGGTACCCAGTGGGGCGATGAAGGCAAGGGCAAGGTGGTCGACTGGTTGACCGACCATGCCCAAGGCGTAGTTCGCTTTCAGGGTGGTCACAATGCAGGGCACACCCTGGTGATTGGTGGCAAAAAAACAATTTTGCGCCTGATTCCCTCTGGTATTTTGCGTCCTGAAGTGCAGGTCTACATTGGCAATGGCGTTGTGTTGTCGCCTGAAGCCTTGTTGAGCGAAATCGACGAGTTGCAAGCGGGTGGCATTTCTGTTGAAAGCCGTTTGAAGATCAGCGAAACATGTCCCCTGATTCTCGACCACCACATTGCCTTGGACAAGGCCCGTGAAGCCAAGCGTGGCGACGCGAAAATTGGCACCACTGGCCGTGGCATTGGCCCAGCGTATGAAGACAAGGCCGCGCGCCGTGCCTTGCGTGTTCAGGACCTGTTCAATCCGGAAAAATTCCGGGCCAAGCTGGATGAAGTGCTGGATTACCACAACTTCGTGCTCACGCAGTACTTGGGTGCAGAGCCCGTTGACGCGCAGGTTGTATTCGACAAGGCCATGGCCTTGGCCCCTCGCATCAAGAACATGGTGGCCGACGTGCCAACGTTGCTGCAAAAGGCCAATGACGAGGGCAAAAACCTGCTGTTTGAAGGCGCGCAGGGCGCACTGCTTGACATCGACCACGGCACGTTCCCATTTGTGACCAGCTCCAACTGCATCGCCGGTGCAGCTTCTCCCGGTGCAGGTGTAGGCCCGCAGCGTTTGCAGTATGTGTTGGGCATTACCAAGGCCTATGCCACTCGTGTGGGTTCAGGCCCATTCCCAACCGAGCTGTTCTGTGAAAAAGGCATGTACCTAGCCAAGAAGGGCAACGAATTTGGTTCTGTAACAGGCCGCCCGCGCCGCTGCGGCTGGTTTGATGCGGCGGCATTGCGCCGTACGATTCAGCTGAATGGCGTATCCGGTTTGTGCATTACCAAGCTGGATGTACTGGATGGCATGGAATCCATCCAGATGTGTGTGGGTTACGAATTGGCTGATGGCACGAAAACCGATATCCTGCCTTTCGGTAGCGACAAGGTGGAAGGCTGCAAGCCGATTTTCGAAACCTTCCCCGGCTGGAAAGGTACAACTTTTGGCGTCAAGCAGTTCGATGACCTGCCAGAAGAAGCCAAAACCTATTTGAAGCGCATGGAAGCCGTGTGCGGTGTTCCCGTTGACATGATTTCAACTGGCCCTGACCGCGACGAAACCATCGTGCTTCGTCACCCCTACAAAGCCTGAATGGGCCGTTGAACCTGGGCCTTCTGCCGCATGGACAAGCTGCATATTGATTATGTGCAATACCACCACCTGATTGATCGGGTGGTGCGTGTGGTGGAAGATTCCGGTTACTTGCCCGATGTAATTTTGGGTGTGTCCCGCGGCGGACTTTTCCTGGCCGATGGTTTGTCGCGAGCTTTGCGCAAACCCATGGCGGTCATTGCTGCGTCCTCCTACCGCGAAGGCAATGGCACTTCACAAAGCGAACTCCAGGTGTCTGCCAGCATTGCATCGGTGGTGCCATTGGCTGGCAAGGTGTTGCTGGTGGATGATCTGGCTGATTCCGGTCAAACCTTGCAGGCCTTGTGTAGTCACCTTCAGCAACTTTTCCCCGATGTCGCGCAGCTGAAAACCGCTGTGGTGTGGGTCAAACCTTCCTCGTGTTTTCAGCCTGATTTTGCAGCGGAATACCTGGAGTCAGATGTCTGGATCGTGCAGCCATTTGAAACACGCGATTTCTACTAATTATTGTCTGTTAATTTCTGCGAAAACCAGCTTATTTTTGGTCTAAAAAGGCTTAAAAGTAGGGTGTGTTATCCTAGTAACCTTTTTTGTTTGCCAAGGATACTTCGGGACAATGCCTGTCTTCCACTACGCACCGTTTAAACTCTTCCCATTCCCTTTCAAATTTGTTTGCGCTGGCCTGCTGGTTTTTCTGCTTCATTGCAACGCAGCGCTTGCAGCCACGGTTGTGCTGGAAAACGGTGACCGAATCACTGGTGAAATCGTAGAGCTCAGTGACAATGTCCTGACTTTCAAATCGCCGTTGTTCGGCGAGGTGGAGTTGCCTTGGCGCAAAGTCGTCGAATTGAAAGCTGACCAAAGCGTTACCGTGCAGTTGAAAGACGGAAGCACTGTGAAGGGCAAGGTGAGTTTGAGTCCGCAGGATGGGCTGGTGGTAGACGAGGGCGTTTTGGGGCGCTTCAGGGTACTTAAAAAGTCCGATGTGGCCCTGTTTAATCCCCCCGTGGTTGATTACTCCGTGAAATACGGCGCCCGTGCAAACCTTGGCGGTGTATTTAACCGGGGCAACTCGGAAGATGATGCATTGAATTTTGATGCAGAGCTTGTGGCCCGTACCCCCGACAAGCGATACACCGTTGCAGCCGAGGTGAATGAGGCAGAGTCTGCCGGCCTGTCCACCACGTCCAACCGTTACCTGTTGGCCCAATACGATGCGTTTTTAAGTGAGAAGGATTACCTTTTTCTCAGTGCCAAAGGTGAGCAGGATAAGCTTGCAGACCTGACCCTGCGAACCAGTTGGGGCGCGGGTTACGGTTATCAGTTCATTGAAACGGAGCGTGTGAAGTTGTCCATGGAATATGGCTTGGCCTACATCAATGAAAATTACAGGCTTGCACCTGATGAATCGTATCCTTCATTGAGCCTGGGGCTTGATTACGAGCGAAAGTTCTGGAACAAGCGCCTGGTGTTTTTCAACAACAATGATTTGTCGGTCAGTCTTGAAAATGCTGCTGATTCCCTGTTTAAAACCAAGGTTGGGTTGCGGGTGCCAATCGTTGAAAATGTGAATGTTGCGACGCAGTTGAATGTTGATTACGACAACATGCCGCCACCCGGAGTGAAGAATGCTGACAGCAGTCTGGTTTTCAGCGTGGGCTATGGTTTTTGAAGCCACCGATGCAAATTGTTTGCTGGCTTTAGAAATTCGGAAAGTAAGCAGGGAAAGTGCTGTACACTGCGTGGAAACGCAAAAGAACAGAAAAGCTGCTGGTGCCCAGGAGAGGACTCGAACCTCCACAGTGTTACCACCACTAGGACCTGAACCTAGCGCGTCTACCAATTCCGCCACCTGGGCACAGGTGCGAGCGGTGAATTCTAATGAAATTAAATAATTTGTCAATGCATAAATCAGAAATAAAAATTCCAAGTCGTGAAGACATCCTGGCTGTACTGCGCCAAGCGCAAGCCCCCTTAACCCGCGAACAGGTTTACGAGCACCTAAAACTCACAGAAGATCAGATCCCGATTATTGAAAGACGCCTGAACGCCATGGAGCGTGATGGCCAGTTGATGCCCAATAGAAAGGGCATGTTGCTGCTGTCCACCAAGCTGGATTTTGTGGCTGGCAAGGTGGCAGGTCACCGCGACGGTTTTGGTTTCCTGGTGCGCGATGACCGTGGTCCCGACGCTTTCCTCTCGCCACGCGAGATGCAGAAAGTGCTTCATGGTGACCGTGTGCTTGTTCGCATCACGGGCACAGACCACCGTGGCAAGCCCGAAGGCACCATTGTCGAAGTCACTGAACGCAAAACCAACCGCTTGGTTGGCAGGTTGGTTTCCGAGCGCGGTATTTTGCTGGTGATTCCTGAAGACCAGCGCATCAAGCACGACATCCTGGTGTCCCCGAAAGACATCGGCAATGCAACACCGGGCAAAGTCGTCACGGTTGAAATCATTGAACAGCCCACCCGCCATTCACAGCCCATTGGCAAAGTGGCTGAAGTGTTGGGCGAGCTCGATGACCCTGGCATGGAAATCGAAATTGCCGTGCGGAAGTTTGATGTGCCGCATGAGTTCAATCTGTTGACCATGAACCAGGCCGAAAGCATTCCCAATGAAGTCGAGCACAAGGATTTGAAAGGCCGCGTGGATTTGCGCGATGTACCTTTTGTCACGATTGACGGCGAAGACGCCCGCGATTTCGACGATGCCGTGTATTGCACGCCGTCTAACGACACCAAGGGCGGCTGGCGTTTGCTGGTGGCCATTGCGGACGTGAGTCATTACGTGTTGCCCGGCACACCCATTGACCAGGAAGCCACCAAGCGGGGCACCTCCGTGTATTTCCCGCGCCGTGTCATCCCCATGCTGCCCGAGAAGTTGTCCAACGGCCTGTGTTCGCTGAACCCGGGCGTGGACCGCCTCGTGCTGGTCTGCGACATGATCATTGGCCCCAAGGGTGCCATGAAGGCTTACCAGTTTTACAACGCCGTCATTCATTCGGCAGCCCGCCTGACCTACAACCAGGTTTGGGATGCCCTCACTGACCCGCAAAGCCTGACCGCCAAAGGCATGGGCCACGTATATGGCGACGTGGAAAACCTGTACACCCTGTTCAAAGTGCTGCTGGATTCGCGCCAGCGCCGTGGTGCCATGGAAATTGACACCGTGGAAACCCAGGTGATGCTGGATCCTGAAGGCAAAATTGAAAAAATTGTGCCCAAGCGCCGCAACGATGCTCACCGTCTGATCGAGGAATGCATGCTGGCCGCCAACGTGTGTGCAGCTGACTTCCTGGAGCGCAGCAAGCACCCCAGCCTGTACCGCGTGCACGAAGGCCCGACCGTTGAGAAATTGCAAAACCTGCGTGCCTTTTTGCGCTCAGTGGGCTTGACGCTGGACGGCGGCGATGACCCCACCAGCATGGACTACGCCAACCTGATGAAAAAAATTCAGGGCCGGCCCGACCAGGCTTTGTTGCAAACCATGATGTTGCGTTCGATGCAACAGGCCATCTACACACCGCACAACAGTGGGCACTTTGGCTTGGCGTATCCGGCGTATGCGCACTTTACATCGCCCATTCGTCGCTACCCGGATTTGATGGTTCACCGAAGCATCAAGGCCCTTCTGGCTGGCAAGCGTTATGTGCCCATGCCCTTGGACGAACGCGAGTTTGAGGACTTCGACCCCAAGCGCAAAGTGGACAAGGCCGAAGAGATTGCCCGTTGGGACCAGTCCGGCAACTGGTTCTCCTCGACTGAGCGACGTGCTGATGAAGCATCACGCGATGTAATGTCGTGGTTGAAGTGCTTCTTCATGAAAGAACGTGTTGGCGACACCTTCCAGGGCCATGTGTCTGGCGTCACCAGTTTTGGTTTGTTCATCACGCTGGATGCCTTGTATGTGGAAGGCTTGGTGCATGTGTCTGAACTGGGTACGGAGTATTTCCAGTACAGCGACAGCCTGCATGAATTGCGCGGTGAGCGTAGTGGTATTCGCTATCGCCTGACTGACGCCATCAATGTGCAGGTGTCCAGGGTTGACCTGGATGCACGCCGCATTGAGTTCCGCTTGGTGCAAGGCGTGAAGTTTGAAAGCCTGATGCGCGAACCGTCGAAGCCCAACGGCCGAGCCGGCAACCGTCCACAGCGCCAGCAAGGCCGACGCACCAACACGGCTCAACTTCAACAGTCCGTTCAGGATGCGGGGAAAACTGCACCAGTGTTACCGCCCGAGGAAAGCAACAGTTCCCGGGGTGGCAACAAGAAACGGGCTGCCGATGAATCGCGCAACAAAACCGCCGCCGAGAAAAAACGCAAAGAAGAAATTCAGAAAGCCAAGCAGGTCAGCCGGGCCAAACCCGCATCCGGGACTAAAATACGCACTGCAGCGAAAAAATCTAGATAAGCGGAGCGTACCAATTGGCCATTTTGTATGGTTTTCATGCCGTGTCGGCCCGGGTCAAACAGGCCCCGGCCAGCGTGGAAGAGGTGTTGGTTGACCAACACCGAAAAGACAAACGGATGCAGCAGTTCATCGACAAGGTGAAAGCTTCAGGCATCAAAGTCAGCACAGCCGACTCGGATCGCCTTGAAAAGGCGGCCGGTCACAAGCAGCACCAGGGTGTGGTGGCTTTTGCCAAGGAATTGGCGAAATCCAATGACCTGTTTGAAATCATTGAAACTCATGGCAAGAACACCTTGCTGCTGGTGCTTGATGGGGTCACTGACCCCCACAACCTGGGCGCTTGCCTGCGCAGCGCCGATGCGGCGGGCGTACATGCAGTGGTACTGCCCAAGGACAAGTCCGTGGGTATTACGCCAGTGGTGTCCAAGGTGGCTTGTGGTGCGGCTGAAACCGTGCCGGTGATCACCGTCACCAACCTGGCCCGCACGCTTGAAGAAATTCAGGATGCAGGTGTGTGGTGTATCGGTACTGCGGGTGAAGCCACAGACACGCTGTACGATGCGGATCTGAAAGGTCCCATTGCCTGGGTACTGGGTGCCGAAGGCGATGGCATGCGTCGCCTGACGCGTGAGAAATGCGACCAGTTGGTTCAAATTCCGATGATCGGCAGCGTTGAAAGCCTGAACGTGTCGGTGGCCAGTTCGGTGTGCCTGTTTGAATCCCTACGTCAACGTCAATTCTCCAAATAAGAAATATCGAAGTAACGCATGGAACAACTTACCCTGGACGCCACGCCACCCTCTGGCGACGATTCTGAAACGATCACGCTTGGCCTTTACGCTGAACGAGCCTACCTGGATTACGCCATTTCGGTTGTGAAGGGCAGGGCGCTTCCCGAGTGTGCCGATGGGCAAAAGCCGGTTCAACGCCGGATTTTGTACGCCATGAATGAAATGGGCCTGGGCAACAATGCCAAGCCCGTGAAGTCGGCCCGCGTGGTGGGTGATGTGCTGGGTAAATACCACCCGCATGGCGACCAGGCAGCCTACGATGCACTGGTGCGCATGGCGCAGAATTTCACCTTGCGTTACCCGCTGATTGATGGCCAAGGCAACTTTGGCAGCCGCGATGGCGATGGCGCTGCCGCAATGCGATACACCGAAGCCCGCCTGACACCGATTGCCAAGCTGTTGCTGGATGAAGTGGACATGGGCACAGTGGATTTTGTGCCCAACTACGATGGCAGCTTTCAGGAACCCAAGCTGCTGCCCGCACGCTTGCCTTTTGTGCTGCTCAATGGTGCTTCAGGCATTGCAGTGGGTATGGCCACCGACATTCCGCCACACAACATTCGGGAAGTGGCTGCTGCGACCATCCACTTGATCAAGCATCCCAATGCGGATCTGGACACTGTCATGGGGTATTTGCCTGCCCCTGATTTTCCCGGTGGCGCACAGATTATTTCGCCGGCCAGTGCAATGAAGGAAATCTACGCCGGTGGGCGGGGCTCCATCAAGGTGCGCGCGCGCTGGACCATTGAAGAAATGGCGCGTGGCCAGTGGCAATTGGTGGTGAAGGAATTGCCACCCAACACCAGCACAGCCAAGGTGCTGGAAGAAATCGAAGATCTGACCAACCCCAAGGTGAAGGCCGGTAAGAAGGGTCTGTCCACAGAGCAGCAGAACCTGAAGGCGCAGGTCTTGGCCATGCTGGACGCTGTGCGGGATGAATCAGGCAAGGAAAATGCGGTGCGTTTGGTATTCGAGCCGAAAAGCCGAAATGTGTCTGTCGAAGAGTTTTCCAACCTGCTGTTAAGCCACACCAGCCTCGAAACGAATACCTCGATCAACTTGGTGAGCATCGACAACGCAGGCCGCCCCGGCCAGCGCGGTTTGATCCCGATGCTGCTGGACTGGATCGAATTCCGCAAGGTGTGTGTAACCCGCCGCAGCCAGCACCGCCTGGCGCAGGTCAACGACCGCATTCACGTGCTGGAAGGCCGTCTGATTGCCTGGTTGAATATTGATGAAGTGATCAAGGTGATTCGCGAAAGCGATGAGCCCAAGCCTGCACTGATTGAAGCCTTCAAGTTAAGCGACCGGCAGGCCGAAGACATTCTGGAAATTCGCCTGCGCCAGTTGGCCCGTCTTGAAAAAATCAAGATCGAACAGGAACTGGCCAAGCTGGCTGAGGAAAAAGCTGATCTGGAGGCCTTGCTGGCCGATGAAGGCAAGCTGAAAACCCGAATCATCGGCGAGATTCGCAAAGACACCGACACCTATGGCGATGACCGCCGCACCTTGATTGAGGAAGCGGCCAAGGCCAGCGTGGAAGTGAAGGTGGTGGATGAACCCACCACGGTGATTGTTTCCCAGAAATTCTGGATTCGAAACCGCCAGGGCCATGGCCACGACGCAGCGCAATTCAGCTTCAAGGTGGGCGACGGCCTGTATTCCGCCTTTGAATGCCAGACCACCGACAACACCTACCTGTTTGGCGCAGGCAATGCGCTGGGCAAGGTGTTTAGCGTGCCGGTCAGTGCATGGCCGGGTGGTCGAGGCGATGGCATACCTGCACAAAGCCTTGTAGAGCTCAATGGAGGCTCGCTAAGCCACGCCTTGGCCGCACCTGCCGCCCAACCTGTGTTGCTGGCCTGCAGCGCAGCCTACGGCTTTTTGGCCAATGCTGGCAATATGGAAAGCCGCATGAAAGCGGGCAAGCAATTCATCAGCCTGAACCCAGGCGAAGTGTTGCTGCCACCGGTGCTGTTGCAACCCTCGGATGACCGGGTGGCTGTGCTTGCCGAAAGTGGTCGTTTCCATGTGTTCATGCTGGACGAGGTCAAGCAGCTGGGCGGCGGCGGGCGTGGTGTTCAGTTATTACCGCTGGAAGAGAAAGATTCCCTGATCGCGGCAATCGCCTTTGGTCCGGCTGACAGCCTCGTGGTTTCAGGCCTTGGGCGTGGTGGCAAAGAAAGGGATGAAATCCTGAAACCGGCCGCTTTGCTCGAACGCCTTGGCAAACGTGGCCGCAAAGGCAAGGAACTGGACATCAAGTTCAAGGCCAGCATTCTCCGGAAAATGTGATATTTCCCCCGGTCAACCCGTTGCCTGAGTTCATTGGGCAGCGGTTCTCCAGATGACTCTGGGGTCAAACTTCAGCATCATGTTGCAGCGGGGAATCACCGCGAGTACATGAAACGGTGACAGGCTGGTGTCCCGTTTGATGGGTATTGCAATGCCGTGCCCGGTTTCATTGATCAGGCTGTAAACCACGGGCGTGTTGGCATTTTCACCGCGTTTGTACACCACGCCGGTTTCTCCATTCCCTAGCTTCACAAAACTGCCGGGCGGATAAATGCCAACCTGCTTGATCAGGCAGGCTGGGTAGGGGTTGTTTTCATGACGGCCTTCTACAGTGAACATTAGACGCGATGCCTCGCTGGCCAGCATTGGTTTTCGATGCGCCCGCGGACTCACCTTGGCGCAGTATATATCCACGGTCCTTAGCAGCAGTGCGCTGTCCGAAGGGGTCCGCAAACCCCTCGGGTAGCCGTTGCCATCAATCTGCTCATGGTGTTCCATCACGGTTTGAAGCCATGCAGAATCACGCACGCCCAGCGTGTGCAGCATGCGAAACCCCTGCTCGGGATGACTGTTAATGGCCTGGTGCTGTTCTTGTGTCAAAGGCTCGGCCTGGTTGCACAGTGTTTGTTGCAAATCCAGCATGGCAATGTTCATGGTCAAGGCAGCACAACACAGACTTTGGCGTTGTTGTTCGGTCCAGTCCAGCCGCTTGGCCACAAGATCGGCCACCACTGCGCAATGCAGGCTGTGAGTGATTGGGTAGCGCCCCTGTTCCATCAGCATGATCGCAGCCAGTGCCACATCGGCACTGCGCTCGCTGAGCAAACGCACAAGGTCGGCCAGTTCTTGAACCTGTTCCGTGAACTTGCCGTCATTGGCCGGTTTTTTCAGCACTTGGCTCAATCTGGTCTGAATATCCTCCCAAAGGCGCCAGGGATCAAACTGGTGTTTGTTGCGACCTTCATTGTCCAGGCTGACCTTGATGCTGCTCAGCTCCACGTACATGCCGCGTTCAATCAGATCGGGCAGATGAATGTGCTTGTCCAGAATGAAACCCTTGCGAAGCAGCAGCTTCGACGAACTGTCATAGATATTCCAGGGCAAGGGCTCATCTTGCCGTATTTGTTGGGCAAGCAGTCGGTGCATGACCATGTGGGCTTCCATGTCAGGTCGAACATCGGGTTCCAGGAATTTCCACAGTATTCAGGCACACGGTCGCCAACAATCCCGCTAGGGGGTAGGGCAAGCGGGTGAGGGCTTGAAATATCCAGACTTGTCCCAATATTCCCGCCATCAGTTCAAACATCAAAGGGAGCTAAACATGGGTGCAATGAAGGAAACAATGGGTTTTCAGACAGAAGTGAAGCAACTTCTGCATTTGATGATTCATTCCCTGTATTCCAACAAGGAAATTTTTCTTCGCGAGCTTGTGTCCAACGCATCAGACGCTTGCGACAAACTGCGTTTTGAAGCCATCAACAACGCAGGTCTGTTTGAAAACGACAGCGAACTCAAGATCCGCGTGAGCTTCGACAAAGAAGCCCGCACCGTAACCATTGAAGACAATGGCATTGGCCTGAGCCGTGAAGACGCCATTGAACACCTGGGCACCATCGCCAAATCGGGCACAAAAGAGTTTTTCGGCAAGCTCAGTGGCGACCAGCAAAAGGATGCAGCCTTGATTGGCCAGTTTGGCGTGGGTTTTTACTCCGCCTTTATTGTGGCTGACAAGGTGACCGTGCGCTCACGCAAGGCGGGCTTGCCTGCTGAGCAAGGTGTGGAATGGGAATCGAAAGGCGATGGCGAGTTCAGCGTGGAAGCGCTGGAAAAAGCGGACCGTGGTACCCAGATTATTCTGCACCTGAAATCCGATGAAGAGGAATTGCTGTCGGGCTGGAAGTTGAAATCCATTTTGACCAAGTACTCCGACCACATTTCCCTGCCTATTCAAATGTTGAAAGAGGAATGGGATGAAGAGGCCGGTGGCATGAAAGCCACGGGTGAATGGGAAAACGTGAACAAGGCCAACGCCCTGTGGGCCCGTTCCAAGGCGGACATCACGCCCGAGCAATACAACGAATTTTACAAAACCATCAGCTTTGATTTTGCCGACCCGCTGGCCTACACCCACAACCGCGTGGAAGGTGGCCGCTCGGAATACACTTCCTTGTTGTATGTGCCCGCAAAGGCCCCTTATGACTTGTGGGATCGCAACCAGCAGAAAGGCATCAAGCTGTATGTGAAGCGTGTGTTCATCATGGACGATGCAGAGCAGCTCATGCCCCCGTACATGCGCTTTGTAAAAGGCGTCATTGATTCTGCCGATTTGCCCCTGAACGTGTCGCGTGAAATTTTGCAGGAAAGCCGCGATGTCAAGGCGATTCGCGAAGGTTCAGTCAAGAAGGTACTGGGCTTGCTGGAAGACATGGCCGCCAACGAGGCTGAAAAATACGCCAGCTTCTGGTCTGAGTTCGGCCAGGTCTTGAAAGAAGGCATGGGCGATGACCCTGCCAACAAGGAACGGATTGCCAAGTTGCTGCGTTTTGCAAGTACTCAAAGCGAAGGCGAAGCTCAAACCGTGTCGCTGGCCGAGTATGTGGCGCGCATGAAAGAAGGGCAGGAAAAGATCTACTACGTCACGGCCGACACTTATGCTGCGGCCAAGTTCAGCCCGCACCTGGAAGTGTTCAAAAAGAAGGGTGTGGAAGTGCTGTTGTTGAGCGACCGTGTCGATGAGTGGATGTTGTCCTACCTACAGGACTTTGAAGGCAAGGAATTGCAAAGCTGTGCGAAGGGCGGGTTGGATTTGGGTGCCTTGGAAGATGAAAACGACAAGGAAACCAAGAAGAAGGTTGAAGACGAGTTCAAGGATGTGTTGAAAAAGGTTGAAGACCTGCTCAAGGACCGCATCAAAGAAGCCCGTGTTACGCTGCGACTGACGGACAGCCCAGCTTGTATCGTGGCCGATGAAATGGGCATGAGCGAGCATCTGAAGCGCATGCTGAAGCAGGCCGGGCAGAATGCACCTGAAAGCAAGCCTGTGTTGGAGCTAAATCCCGATCATCCTTTCATTCAGCGCCTGAAAATTGAAACCAGCCATTTCGACGAGTGGGTGAACGTGTTGTTTGATCAGGCTGTTCTGGCGGAAGGGGGCCAACTGGATGATCCAGCCGGCTTCGTGCGTCGATTGAACATGTTGTTGCTGACAGTCAAGGCTTGATGATCTAGCCCAGTTCAATGGCTGACGGGTTGGGCCTGATCACTCAGTGCCCAACCCAAGCGGCTTTGCAGCGCATTTGCCAAGTACAGCGATTGTTCGAAAAAGCGCTGAACATATTTCAGGTCGGCTTGGGTGAGCATTGTTTCCTGCCACCGCAATTGAAACTCCGACTTGCTGCGATCTTCCCAGATGTAAACCGGCAACCTCACGCGTTCCATCAGTGAATTGAACTGCGCACATTCCCTTCGAATTTCTTCCAGATTGTTGTCATCATTCTGTTCGATCACCCGGTGAATGCAAGTCACTTCCAGGCGATTCTTGTTGATTTGCTTGATTTCAAGCCATGCGTTGGGTGAGCTGGATTGAAGCGTGACAGGTGGAATTGGAGCAGACCGAGCCTTTGAATAAGGGTCTTTGAGTTTTCCAACCCAGGCGGCCAGTGCGGTGATGAGTTCTTGTTCGTTCAATGAAGGCATGTTGGCTCTAATTCAGGCGTGGTATCTGAATTGAGTGCTTCGTCGCGAAAACTGGTTCCAAAAAATCGTGAGGAATGAAAAAAGTCACCCGTTTTCGGGTGACTTGGTAATTCCTGCAAAAAGGCGTGTTTTACAGGTTGGAGGTAATCTGACCGTTGACAACTTTGACGCGGTCGCCAGATTGCCAGTTGGGCAGGCTGCTGAAGGTGAACACGTCTGAACCACCGTCGTCAAACTGCACAACCACGTCATACTGTGTGCTCGCCTTGCGGTCTTTTTCAATCTGGTTGCCCAGTACCGCACCGCCGACAACACCTGCTGCTGTGGCCACTTTCTTGCCATTGCCGCCGCCAATCTGGCTGCCCAGCAAGCCACCGACTACGCCACCTGCTACTGCGCCAAATCCGGAACCTTCACCCTGAACCGTGCGCTGGCGCACTTCCACAACTCGACCACAGTTGTTGCACACAGCTGCGGTTTGTACAGGGGCAGGTTTGTCTGCAACAGGCTTTGACGCCGCTTTTTTCACTGCAGCTTCCTGCTTTGCACGTGCTTGAGCTTCCTTGGCCTTGGCTTCTTCTTCCTTGGCTTTTACTTCTTCTTCAATTCGAGCCTGCTCCTCCATTTGAGCGATTTCCTGATCACTCATATTGGCCTGGCTGTTGGGCAAAAGGCCGGTCATGGACGCAATAGCAATGCCACTTGCCAAAATAACGGCAACAGCGGCTGTAATAATCAGGGGATGTGTACGTTTGGTTTCCATTCTCTTTCTCCACACGAAATGTGTTTGTGTTGCTATTAACGGGGACGGCCAGAAAAAGGAATACAACGATTACTTACTAAGATATCGCATTGCAGTTTCAAGACCACCAACCGTGAGGGGGTGCATTCGGCTTTCCATGATTTTTTGAATAATTTCTACGCTTTGGCGATATTGCCAAAGCCCCTCGGGTTCCGGATTCAACCAGACAGCCTTGGGGAAACGGTCCAGAAACCGGCGTAGCCACACCGCGCCAGCTTCCTTGTTGTTGTATTCAACCGAGCCACCAGGCTGAAGAATTTCATAGGGGCTCATGGTGGCGTCGCCCACAAAAATCAGGCGGTAGTCGCTGTTGTAAGTGCGCAGAATATCTGTGGTTTGGAAGCGCTCGCTGTGTCGGCGGTGGTTCTTTTTCCAAAGAAAGTCGTAAACGCAGTTGTGAAAGTAATAGAACTCGAGATGTTTGAATTCGCTTTTCGCGGCAGAAAACAGTTCTTCCGTGCGGCGTATGTGGTCATCCATTGAGCCGCCCACGTCCAGCAACATCAGTACCTTGACCGAGTTGTGGCGCTCAGGACGCATTTTAAGGTCCAGCCAGCCAGCATTTCGCGCTGTGGATTCAATGGTGTTGTCCAGGTCCAGTTCGTCCTGTGCACCTTCGCGGGCAAAACGGCGCAGGCGGCGTAACGCAATTTTGATATTGCGTGTGCCAATTTCAAGTTCATCATCGTAATCTTGGTACAGGCGCTGGTCCCACACCTTCACTGCACGACGGTTGCGGCTTTCATCCTGGCCAATGCGGACGCCTTCCGGGTTGAACCCGTTGTTGCCAAACGGTGAAGTGCCGCCCGAGCCAATCCACTTGCTGCCGCCTTCATGGCGTTCTTTTTGTTCCTTCAGCAGTTCTTTGAGGCGCTCCATCAGTTTGTCCAGCCCACCCATGGCTTCAATGGCAGCCATTTCTTCTGGAGTGAACTCCCGGTTAAAGCGCTTCTCCAGCCAGTCTTTGGGCAACTGGGCGAAGAGGTCCATGTTCTTTTCCAGGCCTTTGAAATAACTACCGAAGACCTGATCAAACCGGTCAAAGAAACGCTCATCCTTCACAAGGGTAAGCCGGGACAAATGGTAAAAATTGTCCAGGCTTGGTGTCATGAATTGCGCTTTCATCCCCTCAAGCAGGGTCAGGTATTCCCGCACGCTGACGGGAATTTTGGCATCGCGAAGTTGGAAGAAAAAATCCAGTAGCACAGCAACTGCCCTTTTTTAACGACCCTGGCGGGCCATGAACACCAGTCGGTTGAACAGATCGATGTCCTGCTCGTTTTTCAGCAAGGCACCGTGCATGGGTGGAATGGCTTCCTTGCCGTCCTTGGCTTGCAGTGCGCTGGCTGGAATGTCTTCAGCCAGCAGCAGGCGAAGCCAGTCAATCAATTCCGAGGTGGTTGGCTTTTTCTTCAGGCCGGGAAGGGCACGAATACCAAAGAAACTGGCCATGGCAGCGTCCAGCAAGTCCTTTTTGAGATTCTTGAAATGCACCGCCACAATGCTTTCCATGGTGGCTTTGTCGGGGAACTGGATGTAATGGAAAAAGCAGCGGCGCAGAAATGCGTCGGGCAGCTCTTTTTCGTTGTTCGATGTGATGATGACGATGGGGCGGTGGGTTGCCTTGATCAATTGCTTGGTTTCATAGCAATAGAATTCCATGCGATCGATTTCGCGCAGCAAATCATTGGGAAACTCGATGTCGGCTTTGTCAATTTCATCAATCAACAGCACCACAGGCTTTTCACTTTCGAAAGCTTGCCACAACACGCCTTTGACGATGTAGTTCTTGATGTCCTTAACGCGTTCTTCACCCAGTTGGGAATCGCGCAGGCGGCTGACCGCATCGTACTCGTACAAGCCCTGTTGAGCCTTGGTGGTTGATTTGATGTGCCATTGCATCAGCTCCAGACCCAGCGATGCAGCCACTTCTTCGGCCAGCAGGGTTTTGCCCGTGCCGGGTTCGCCTTTGATCAACAAAGGGCGTTGCAGGGTAATGGCGGCGTTCACTGCCAGTTTGAGGTCATCCGTGGCAACGTAAGTATTACTACCTTCAAAACGCATTTTCGTAATTCCTGGTAATTTGATTGTGTCAGTGTAAGTGCAATTCAGTGTTATTTTGCTGAAATTTTCACCCAAACCAGCGCTTTCGTTGAGCAGTTCATAGACTAAACACTCGACTGACCGTAAAATGACAAGGTTTTTGTCCAGCGCCCCAGAGCGGCTGACCACCAATTATATTTGTTGACGAGAGAGCGAGATGAAACGTATCGGTTTGACTGTTCGCGCGATGCGCACAATGAGCGCAACGGGCCTGTTGCTTGCAGCGGCCTTTGCTACCCCAGCCATGGCTGTTGAAGGCAATGCTGAAGCTGCGGCATCCAAGAAATCCATGTGCATCGGCTGCCACGGTATTCCCGGTTACAAGGCCAGCTTCCCTGAGGTGTACAACGTACCCTACATTGCGGGCCAAAACGCCAAATACATTGAAGCCGCTTTGACAGCCTACAAGAAAGGCGATCGCAAGCACCCAACCATGCGCGGTATTGCTGAAACGTTGACTGAACAAGACATTGCTGACCTCGCCGCGTATTACGCGCAGGCCAAGTGATTTGCAACAAGGACACTCAAAAATGAAAACAACATTCGCAATTGCTGCTGCCTTGTTTGCAGCGTCATTTTCGGTACAAGCCGCTGATATCGCTGCGGGTCAAGCCAAAGCAGAAGCCCAGTGCGCGGCCTGTCACGCTGTAGAAGGCAACTGGAACAAGACCATGGATCCTTCTTACCCCAAGCTTGCTGGTCAGCACGCCGATTACCTCGCCAACGTGCTGAAGCAGTACCAGCGCGGTGGTCGCAACAATGCGATCATGGGCGGTATGGCTGCTGGTCTTAGCCAGCAAGATATTAAAGACCTGTCTGCTTTCTTTGCATCCATGAAAGGTGACTTGTACTTGAAAAAGTAAGCATGTCATTGGCCTTCTTATCTGGCCAGATTTGTTAAAAACCCGCTTGGGCATTGTGGCCTCAGCGGGTTTTTTTATCTCGGCGTGGTGGGTGGTCGTCAACTCGTCGTGGTTTACTTGTTCCGCACAGAAAATCGCTTCATTCTTTCTTGAACTCATCCTTGCTCACCAAGCTCGGCAAAAGAGATGGCCGAAGCTTGGTGCCGGTCTTCGCCCGAACACTGTGTTGAACTCAAACGGGGCGATTTTCTTGAAGTGCTGAACAAGTAAATCCAATGCCGGGTTGACTGAGCCGCTACTGAGTTGACTGAGTCACTACCGAGTTGATTGAGCCACTACCGAGTTGGATTGATCCACTGCCGGGTTAATTAGCCGACAACTGCGAGTCATCACGAGTACGTTACGACAACACGCAACTGGCCGATCGCGCGTATTTCATTAGTCACCGGCTTGGTTGTTGACCAATCGGCAGCGAGGTTCCAATCGTGTCGCCATTCAAGAAAAACTGCCCGTTTGAATTCACATGCCACGTTCGGCCGCAGGCCGACAATGTTCTCGGCCATGTTTTTTGCCGAGAACAGTGAGTCAATGTGACATTCAAAAAGGGAAGTACAGGTTTTCAGGCGAGCGATTGGAATTCGCGCCGATTGGGCATGTAAATCTAACTGAGCTATTGGAATTCACGCCGATTGGGCATATGAATCAAACCGAGCGATTGGAATTTGCGTCGATTGGGCATGTAAATCGAACCGAGTGGGCTTTAAACCCCGCTGTGTTCCAGAATGCATTGAATGTAGTTGTCGCTACTAAACGCCACTCCATTCTTCTGCTGTTGGTAAATTTGTTCCGCCAGGCATTCGAACACCTGGTGTGCTGCTTTGTGCTCATCGCCCATCTTCTCGCACAGCTTGGCAAACGCACCACGAATTCCGGGGGGTTGGTCAATGCTGACCTGTTCAGCGACCGCCAGGTGCATGGACAGGTGCAGGAAAGGGTTGCTTTGACCCGCCTCAACCGCGTAGTCGGCTGCAAGAATGGCTTCCGGTTCTGCATCAAACACCGCAAAGTATTCAGGGTGGCGGGTCATCCACTGAAGGGCAAGGCTTTCTGCTTCGCTCAGCGGGTCTTCGCGGTGGTATTTCTTCCAGCTGTTCAGGAAAAAAAGTCGGGCCTGGTCACGTGTGGGGTTAAACATGGAACGATCACTTTCGGGAAATTAAATCTGTGGGCTGTTGAACAGGCACAGGCTGAGTCGGTTGTTTCGGGGCGGTGTAACCACGGTGTCCGCGTTGTTCAGCCAAGCGGCTTGACCAAACACGCCAATCCATTCCGTGTCCGGGAAGTGGGAAATGACAGAATCAATGTCGTTGTCATCGGCGTGGCACATCTGGCTGCGTTCGAAGCCGGCAAACAATATGCCGATCTCGGGAGCCTTGTTGTTGAAATGGGTATTTACTGCGGGCATCCATGTCTTGATTTCGACATCGATCGCCTTGGGTGTGCGCTGCGCCAGCCGAACCTGCTGACCTTTCATGACGGGGGCAGCCAGGCCGAGCGTACCATCCGCGTGAATTTCCATCACGGGAATCCAGCTTTCGCCCTGCTCATGAATGACTTGCAGACGCAGTCCCACAGGGCGTGGCTGTTCCGAGGGGCATTTCAGCGCTACCGCTGCTTTTTCATCGGCCACCCGAATCAGAAAAAGTCCATTGCTTTCGCTGACTGTCCGGGCCGGGCTGAGGAAAGCCAACCCTTCAGAATTCAAAACCAGTGGATTTTCAACCATGAGCTTTGTCGAACTAATTGATTCGTCGCACAAGCGTCCATTTTCAACACGGGGCATTTTGGCGTAATTCGCCCCATAGGACAGTAACCCCATCGCATCTGCATCAACCCGGCTCGATTCGGGTTCCCTATCCGCAAGCTTCCAATGATCGGTCAAGGTTTGTTCATGCTCAACAATCAGAAGGGTCAGCGCGGCATTTTTGTCGAAGGTTTCATCCTGGCGAACTTCAAATTCCTTGCCAAACACCGCCACCAAAATGGTGGCTTCGTTGCTGAATACCTGACCTTCGCCCAGCAAGCCCGATGCGCATCCACCCCAGACGTTCATGCAATTGGTTTTGCTGATGCAGCATTGCGCTGCGTCTTGCAGGAAGGGTGCAAAATGAGGGGTACACAACAAAACAACACGGGCAATGTAATCGGAATGGCGGCGTAAGCCTGCTTTTTCCACCGCTTGTTCAATGACCATTTGGGCATTCTCAAGCGAGGCTTCTTCAAACATTTGAACGCAAATTGCGTGGCTCATGTCGTTTTCTTTTTGAATTCGCACAAGTCAACGATACTACAACGAGTGCACTCTGGTTTGCGCGCCTTGCACACATAGCGCCCATGCAAAATCAGCCAGTGGTGTGCATTCAACATGAATTCCTGTGGAACCAGTTTCAGCAGACGTTTCTCGACTTGAAGCACGTCTTTTCCGGGTGCAATGCCTGTGCGGTTGCTGATCCGGAAAATGTGTGTGTCCACAGCCATCGTGAGGTGGCCAAACGCTGTATTCAAGACAACATTCGCCGTTTTACGACCAACACCTGGAAGGCTTTCAAGCGCTTCCCGATCCTCGGGCACTTCACCATTGTATCGATCGCGAAGAATTTCAGCGGTTTGTACCAAGTGTTTGGCTTTGGCACGAAACAGTCCGATGGTCTTGATGTAGTTTTCAACCCCTTCAACCCCCAAGGCGGCAATCGCGGCTGGGGTCACGCTTAACCTTGAGTCAGAGCGGGAAGCGACCCGCGCGCTGGACATCGCTCACCGGTTGGGGATCACGCCCAAGCTGGCCGTGCGCG
>JAIXTE010000015.1 GCA_027484315.1 Burkholderiales bacterium
ACCGAGAAACAGGTAGCCCCACAGCACGCCAAACACCGGCGTGAGGAATGTTACGGTGAGCGCCGACGTGGGGCCAATGTCCATCACCAACCTGAAATACAGCAAATAAGCCACACCGCTGCACAGTACACCCACACCCAGCACAGCCAGCCAACTGCCAATGGCCGGCATTTGTTCAGGCAGGTTGAATGGCACGAAGGGCAACAGGATAAACGACCCCAACAGCAAACAGCCAAAGGCGTTGGTCAGGGGGTCAATGTCGCTGCCCAATTGCTTGGCCATGTTGGTTGCAATGCCGTAACAGGCTGCAGCGCCAAGTGCAGCCGCGATTCCCAAGCCAGTACCCTGCGCAGCAAGGTTGTTGTTGTCCATCCCCACAATGATGGCCACCCCGGCAAGGCCCAGCAGCAGGCCCAGTAAAGTGAGGGGAGAAGGCACGGCACGGGTCCACACCAAAGCCACCAGGGCGGCCCAAATGGGCGCAGTGGCATTGATGATGACCAGTACTGAGGCAGAGACAGTCATGGAGGCGTAGGCCACCAGCGTGAAGGGCAAGGCGGATGCAAACAGGGCAATCGCCGAGATCAGTTTCCAGCGCTTGGCCACCTGGGTCTGTTTGCGGGTGATCGCAAACAGACTGGCCAGAAACAGCGCGCCAATGGCAACGCGCAAGGCGGCCACGAGCGTTGGCGCCATGTCTGCAATTGCGATTTTGTAGAACACAAAAGACGAGCCCCAGATCATGGAGAGCAGCAGAAGTCGAAACGCGCTGGCGTGGCTCATGGTTTTCAGCAGGTGGTGAGTGAATGCGCAAGTATGCTTAAATAATTTGGCGCATGGATGAAACATTTAAAGTAATTTAAAAAATTTTGAACATTTTCGAGCGACCTTGCTCAAATCCGGCTGATTCAGCAGGCAGCAGTCAAAGGACTAACAATGTGGTTGGTGAAGTACGCCTTGAGCAAACCCTATTCCATGGGGGCCTTGGCCATTCTGGTCTTGATATTGGGTTTGTCTGCGTTTCGGCAGTTGCCCGTCGATATTCTTCCTGAAGTCAAAACCCCGGTTGTGAACGTGGTGTGGACCTACCAAGGTTTGAACGCTCGGGAAATGGCCAGTAAAATCACCTCGTTTTCAGAGTTGTCGCTGTTGAACAACGTCGACAACGTCAAGGAAATATCCTCCGAAACATTCAATGGCGTTGGCCTGGTTCGAGTGGTGTTTCAGAACAACGTGGAAATCGATGTGGCCTTGTCGCAGGTCGCGGCCATTTCACAAACGATTCTGCGGCGCATGCCGCCTGGCACCAGCCCGCCGATCGTGGTGCGCAATTCCCTTTCAAGCAGACCGATTCTCAGCCTGGTGGTGTCATCGGATACGCTGAGTCAAAGCCAATTGGCCGATTACGCACGCATTCAATTGCGTGGCCAGGTACAAAGCATCGGGGGCATGCGTTTGACCCTGCCTTATGGCGGTGCCACGCGGCAAATCATGATTGATTTGAAACCGGATGCACTGCCTGCATTTGGGTTGTCGGCAGCCGACGTGGCGCGTGCCGTGAACCAGCAAAACCAGACGCTGCCTTCCGGCAATGTGCGGGAAGGCCTTCGCGACCTGCAAATTTCTGTCGATGCCAGCCCTGAAAGTGCCGAGGTGTTTGCCAACCTGCCTATCAGCGCCAGGGATGGACGAATCATCAAGTTGCGTGATGTGGCCGATGTGCGTGATGGCGGGGCCATTCAAACCAACCTGACCCGGGTGGATGGCAGCAGCGCTGTGCTGGTTTCCCTGATCAAGATCGGGAATGCGTCGACCACCGACATTATTGAAAAGGTCAAGGCACTGTTGCCCGACATTCAGGCCGCAGCACCTGAGGGTGCGAAGATCATTCCGATTTTTGACCAGTCGGTGTTTGTTCAAAGTGCAGTGGACATCATCACCAAGGAAATCCTGATTGTCGGTTTTCTGGTGGGCTTGGTGGTGTTCGTGTTTCTGGGTTCAATCAAGTCGAGCTTGATCGTGCTGGTGTCGATTCCGCTTTCGCTGCTGGTGGCTGTAATGGCGGTGAAGCTGACCGGGCACACGCTGAACCTGATGAGCCTGGCCGGTTTGGCCTTGGCAGTGGGTATTCTCGTCGACAATGCGATGGTTGAAATTGAAAACATCAACCGCAACATTGCCCTTGGGCTGAGTGCACCGCAGGCGGCCCTGGCCGGTGCAAAGCAGGTGGCTTTCCCCGAGTTTGTGTCCACCTTGTCCACCTGCATTGTGTTCACCCCGATATTCTTGCTGGATGGCATTGCCGGCTATGTGTTTGAGCCCCTGGCTGTGACTGTGATCGCCGCGTTGGCCGCGTCCTACTTTTTCTCCCGAACGGTTGTACCCACACTGGCCGCATTGAAGTTAAGCACAAACGATCGCCACTACCCGGGTTTCGACAAGCTGGAAGCCAGAATCGATCGACTTGGTAATGGTATTGCGAATCGCTTGCCCACCTTGCGAGCAAAGTGGCCTGTGGTGGCCCTGGTGGTCGTTTTGACTGTGGGCACAGCAGGTGCCTTGCTGGTCATCAGCCCGCAGCAGTATTTTCCACGCACCGATGCTGGTTTGTTGAAACTGTACGTGCGCGGGCCTGCGGGCACGCGGGTTGAGGAAACTGCCAACAATTTTGCAAAGGTGCAAACCACCATTCGCGAACTGATTCCCGCTGATGAGGTAAAGCAGATTGTTGAGCTGATCGGGCAACCTGACCCGGTGAACATGGCGTGGGTGGATACCATGACAATCGGTGGCTTTGACGGTGAAATGCTGATTGAATTGAACCCCAAACAGCAGGGTACCTTCGAATATCAGACCCTGTTGCGCAATGAATTGGCCAAGCGTCATCCCGATTTCAAATTCCTGTTTTTACCTGCCGACATCACGAACCAGACCTTGTCGGGCTTGACCCCAACCTCGATGGAAATCCGGGTGATTGGACGGGATGTTCCGGGCAACCTGGCCATCGCCCAGGACATGATCAAAACGCTCAAAGGATCTGACAACATCAGCGATTTGATGCTTCGGCAGGTGGGCAATTTGCCGGAGTTTGTTGTTTCCATAGACCGTGACCGTGCACTGGCCTTGGGCATCACTTCCGCTGACGCCTTGCAAACCCTGCTGGGCGTTCTGGGTACTGGCGGCACGGTGGCGCCCAGTTATTGGTCTGACCCGCGGGCCGGTATTTCCTATGTGGTGCAGGTGCAGGCGCCCCTGCAAAGCCTGGGGTCTGTGGAAGACCTGCTGCGTTTGCCCATCACCACGCCTTCCGGGCAAAACATTCAGTTGGGCGCCATTGCCAGCATTACGCCACGCAACGTACCCGCCACAGTGGTGCGCTCCACCTTGCAACCCGTCATCAGTGTGTTGGCCAATGCGCCGGGTGCAAACCTGCGAGTATTGGCTGAGCAGGCGCAGGCGGCAGTAGACCAGGTGCAGGGGCGCTTGAAGCCTGGCAACAAGATTGAAATCAACGGGCAAGCCACGGCAATGACCTTGGCATTCAAGGAATTGGCGCTTGGTTTGCTCAGCGCACTGGTGCTGATTGTGCTGGTGATGGTGTTCAACTTTCAATCGTGGACCTTGCCTTTTGTGGCCCTGAGCAGTTTGCCTGTTGCTTTGTCGGGCGCCGTGGCCGGGCTTTACATCACCAACACACCCATCAGTGTGCCGGCTTTAATGGGACTCATCATGACCATGGGCATTACCACGGCCAACAGCGTGTTGTTGACCTCGTTCGCTCGGGATGCGTGGGCTCAGGGCATGGGTGCCTGGGATGCTGCCCTGCAAACAGTTCACCAGCGCATTCGACCAATTTTAATGACCGCCTTGACCATGATTGTGGGTTTGATCCCGATGGCCACGGCGCTGGGGCAGGGGGCTGAGCAAAACGCGCCGCTGGCCCGTGCCGTGATTGGCGGATTGTTGACAGGGTCTCTTGCCACGCTGATTCTTGTGCCCCTGATTTTTGCATTCGCAATGAAAAACGCAGTACCCGGCAAGCCGCTGGTGGAGGAATGAATGATGAACAAACCAAGCGTGAATAAAGCAGCCGTGACGGGTTTGATTTTGGGTGTGTCGCTGGCCTTGGGTGCCGGTGCCTTGTATTGGGGGCAGGATGCAAAAGCAAACTTGAAACCCCAGCCTGAGCAGGCTGGCCTGCCCATGGTGAATGTGGTGAAGCCGAAACTTTCCGAGGCCAGCAGCGAGATCCAGTTTGCAGCCCGCCTTGCACCTTCCCAGGAAGCCAGTTTGTATGCCCGCAGTTCCGGTTTCGTACAAGCGCGTTTCGCCGACATTGGCACGCGTGTGAAAGCTGGGCAAGTGCTGGCAACAATTTCCGCCCCTGAGTTGGAGGCGTCACTGAATTCCGCACGCGCAGCATTGACACAGCGCGAGGCTGAACTGCAATTGGCCACGCGTAACCGGATGCGTGTTGAACCCTTGGGTACAGGCGGTGCCGTGTCAGCCCTGGAGGTGGATGAACTGGCAGGGATCGAAGCGGTGGCCAAGGCGAATTTGACTGCAGCCCGCGCCGAAGTGGCACGGCTACAAAGTGAAGTGGCTTACCTGACTTTGAAAGCACCCTTCGATGGCGTGATCACCGAACGAAACATTGACCGGGGCGACCGGGTCAGCCCCAATGACACGCGTATGCTGTATCGAATCATCAACAATGACATTGTCCGTGTGCAGGTGGATGTGCCCCAACCCCAACTGTTCCGGATTCAGCAGGCAGGCAAGGCCATGCTGGAAATTGCCGAGCGTCCGGGTCAAGACATCTCCGTTCAGTTCAAGCGTTCTTCACAGGAGCTTCGTGCCGATTCAGGCACGGTGCGCCTTGAATACGAATTCAACAACCGGGAGTTGAATTTGCCTGCCGGTTTGAATGCCCGGTTGAAAATCGTTTCAAACGGTGCGGGTCAAAGCGTGACTGTGCCTGCCAACACGATTGTGTACCGCGATGGTGGCGCAAATGTCGTTGTACTGGGTACTGACAACAAAGTGGCGTATCGCAAGGTGACACTGGGTAAAAATTACCCCACCGCGGTGGAGGTGCTAGAAGGTGTCAATGCAGATGACCGGGTGGTGGTGAATCCGAATGCCCTGTTGAAAGAAGGGCAGGCAGTAGAGGTGACAAAGTCTTCTTGAGAGTACCGCCTAGCCCGGGTTGCAGGCTGGGTGTTGTTGGGGGCTATTAATGCGCGATCAATGCGCTTCGTCTTCCATGCGTTTGCGAAATTCAATGCTGTCGCCGTCTGCCAGCAGTTGTCGTATCAACACCGGTGCGCCTTGTGGATTCAGTGTCAGCAGACCCACACCACTGCCATTGACCAGGCGTTCACCACGGCTGCCGTGGTCTGGCTTCCTGGGCACAATGCGCATTTTTCGCCGCTTGGTGAACCAGTTCAGTGGTGACCAGGGGGCGTACATCCAGCGGTTCAGGCGGTCCAGTGTGTCCAGCAGCTTGCGGGGGAATTCGTTTCTGAAACCACTGCTGGTGATCTGCCAGATGTTCGGGCTGTTCTTTCGGCTGCGCAGTTCCACTTCGTAGGCAAATGAGTAATGCACATCGCCTGACAGAATGACAAAGTTCTTCGGAGTTTTGCCGTGCCTGAACAGGTTCAGCAAAGTATTTGCAGCGCCCCTGTGGGCCATCCAGTTTTCAGCATCGACCATCAAGGGTTTGCCAAACCAGGTGAATATCTTCTGGATGGTTTCGATCAGTTTCACCCCAAACACAGGCGCTGGAGAAACCAGCAGCACAGCCTCGTGACCCAGCAAGCGTTGTTGCAATTCTGAAAGCGATTCCCAATCCATCAAACCCGAGGGGTGGGCTTCATTGCGTTCTGAACGCCAACGGTTGGTGCGGGTGTCGATCACCATCAACACGGGCTTGGTGTTCCATTGGTATTGCCAGCCTCGAAAGGCGATCAATTCCGTGATCAGGTCTTCATGCACCTGTTGGCCCGGGGTTTCAAGCGCGTTTTTGCAGCGCTGCATCAGCGCGTCACTGAAGTTTTCCGGGGCATTGCCCCAACCCTGGCAAATCAGATAGGCGGTCAGCGCATTGCCAATGATCCGGCGTGAGAAGGGTTCACCATACGCGGTTTCTTCCCATTCCGCGCTCAGGTTCCAGTCGTCCGTGATGTCATGGTCATCGAACATCATGGCCACGGGCAGGTGCGCCATCAGGCGTTGAACGCTGCCCAATTCAGCCACAAACTCTTCAACGGCTTGCTTTTGCAATTCATAGCGCTCAACAAATTCCTCTGGTATTCCGGCTGGCATGTCCATGTTGGTGTAGCGCCAGGCGATGGGCGACCAGGCCAACAGGTACATGGCCATGACTTCAGCCAGGCTGATGAGGTGGTTGCGTGCACTGTCGGTCGTGAACACCGGTTTTTTAACCCCGGTGAACAACACCGTGCGAAGGTCCTTGTTGGCCTTGGTCTTGGGCAGCAATTCATGGCGGGTGTAGTAGTGGGGTTGCTGGTGATGCAGCTCAATGCTGTCTTCAAGCTGGGTGCAGCAAAGCGGTTCGGCTGGCGGATTCAATTGCTCCAGCAGACGGTGAATGGCCACCAGCATCGGCCCGGCCACATCGTCGGTGTAAATCTGGTCGCCGCCCATGACCAGCATGGATGGCCATTGAGTGGGGTCAGAACCCAGTTTCTCGAGGTACTGGTCTGCCCTTGCCAACCCATCTCCCGCGGCTTTGCCTTCCTTTCGCATGTAGTGGGGTTTGCGGCATGAACCGTGCAGAACGCTGTCTACGTTGGGCTTGAGTACAAAGCCCAGTGTGTTTTTGCCCGGGTACAGCAGGTGCGGGGCCTCTGTCGTAATGTTTGTCCATGCCCCGGTACTGCCTTGCCTGTAACTTAACTCGTATCCAATCCAGCTGTTTTGTGGCATGGGTTGGCTCAATGCCAGGTCGATCAGGTGAACATAAAATCTTTCCGCCACTTTCAGTTCGCGGCATTGCTCAGCCACTTCATGGGTTTGAGATTCGCCATCTTCAGGGTGAAGCTTTAGTTGCCACTGAACGGGCGATGTGGTGGCCAGCCACAATGTCATTCTGTCGGGCTGCATTCGCCGCAGCACCGGGCCTGCCAACAACTCATGACCCATTGCAGGTTTCCTGGGCTTTGGCTTTGTTACCTGCCTTTTGAACGCAGGCCTTCAACTTGTCCACTTCGGGCAGGGTTTTGCAATGGGGAAGCTGGGCAAATTCACCTTGCTTGTCAAAACCACAGGCGAAAAATGTGGTCATGTTGCTGACCGGCCTTGTCGTGAGTTTGTTGCAGGCGGGTTTGAGGGTGTTGTTCACCCAGTCTTGATAAGCAGACGATTCCGTTTCGAACTGACTGACCTGCGTATTGAGTTGATCAGTTTGCTGATTGAAATCCTTGATGGACTCATTGAACCGGGCAATTGATGCGGAGTCGGGCTTGCCCGCATCCAGCCTGCTTTTCTGGCCTTGCAATGCCACACGTTTTTCGCTGAGTTGTTTTTCAGTTGTACGCAGTGCATTGGCGCGTTGCTCAAGTGCATTGAAGCGACTCAAACCCTGCTGTTCAAGTTGCAGGCAGATTCTCAGTTCATTTTCCTGAACGGGCAGGGTGGTGGGGGTTTGGGCTTGCAAGGTGGTGCAAAACACTGCGGCAAGCAAGGCGATTGAAAAGGTGTTCGGGTGATGCATGTTGGATGCTGACAAGAATCAATCAAGGATTGACTGTAGCAGATGGGCACGGCGAATCAAGCCTGATCAGGGGTTTTCAGGTGGCCCTGACCCCTGCCAGGTTCGACATTAATGTGAGAACATCTTGTTGTGCTTAGACGCGGGTGGACAGTAAATCTGCCTTGCGTGCTGCCATGCGGTCGCCCAATTCCACCAAGTCCAGAGATGGGGCTTTTTTTGCCTTGGGAAACATGTCGCTTTGCTCTTCCTCGACATGGTGTTCCACGTATTCAGACAATACTTTCACCTTGGCATCGTAAACATCGCCGTCTGGCTCAATGCCCTCAAGCTGATCAATCAGATTCTTGATGCCCAAGTGCTCAACGGCACCTTCGACAACGATGAAATCGTCCTTCAGTACCGCCTTGACGGCAGGGTAAAAAATCTCTTCCTCGATCTGGGCATGCACGGTCAATTCTGTGCAAATTTCGTCAACCAGTGATTTCTTTTTTGTCTTGGAGTCCGCTTTTTCGTACTCTGAAAACAGTTCACTGACCTTTTCATGATCGGCTTTCAGCAATGCGATTGCGTCCAGCTTGTTGTCTGTGTGCTTGCTACCGGAAGTCATGGTAACTCCTTGTTGGTGAGTGTGTGTTGCACGCGCGCTGTCACATGAACAGTGCGATCAGGATAATGATCGGGATTGGAATCCCCAGAAAAAACAAGATGATTGAGCGCACAGGATCCTCCTGATGTGAATGGTTGAATTGAACAGGACAGAAGTTGTTGATCAAGCGTCACGTTGGCGGCCACCCAGTGTTGCAGCGAGGCTGGCAACAAAAGCACCAATCAGCAGTGACACGAAGATCCACAATGCAGCATAGGCAGAGGCTTTGCGTGCTTCGTCGGCAGTTTCCTTTGCAGTGGTTTCCATTTCGTTGAGCCGGGCCTGTGCGCGTGCATAGACTTCGGTCACGCGTTTTTCGGCTTCCTGTTGGGTCAGGCCAGTGCGCTTGGCAATTATCTGACCCACATACTGCACATCATCCTGAGGCAGGGGTTCGGTGCGGCTCAGGTTCATGAATATGCGGGTCACTTCTTCAATATCCCGGCTGGTAATGTCCCCCAGTTGTGGCGCTGGCATTGTCATGTCTGTCGATGGCGCAGGTTCAGGGCGATTTTCCTTGCGGAACAGGGAGTCGACAAAGTAGGCCACAGCGTTGTTTTGAGATTGCGTTGATGAGTCGGAACTACTCATCCCGCTCGCTGCCATGGTGGCCGAGTTCGCCATGCCACTGGCCATTGAGGCGCCGGCCTGAATGCCGCCTCCAACAATCGAGCCAATCACTGAAGCCAGCAGGGTTGCAGTGGCCAGTGCTGCAATTGCCCAGGACAGGAATCCATGGGCGGTGTCCCGAAAGTAAATCTCGTCGATGCGCGCATCGGTCCACTTTGTCCTGAGCCGGCCTGCCAGGTAGCCACCCAGACCTGATGAAAGAAGTTGGGTCACTGTCAGCCAGATGATGGTTGAAATGCCAAAGCTGGCCGCGCTGATGCCTTCATAGGCCCAAGGAGATACCGAGGACAGGCCAAGGCCTACGCCCAGGATAAGCAGAATCAAGGACAGTGCGGCAGCAGCAGCGGCGCCGGCAATAATGGCACCCCATGACACAGCGCTAGCCACTGTGCCTGTGGTGTCCAGTCGATAGCCTGATTCTCGGGGATCAAGGGGTGTGGTTGTGGTGTTGATCATGTCGTTCCTTTTTAACAATCGCAGGTGAGTAAGTTCTGCCCAATAGTTTTGGCAGGATGGTGCACCGTAGCTTGAAAGGGGGGCATGGTCTGTGCGGTAGCGCACACAAGGCGGTGGGGCTCTTGTTTTTTAGCGAAGGTAAGAAATGAAACTGCCACCTTGAAGGTGGCAGTTGTAAGCGAGTTTGCTTTGTAGCTTTTGACGCAGTGTTACTGACGGATCAGGTGGTCAAAAGCAGCCAGTGATGCGTTGGCACCTTCGCCCATGGCGATGATGATCTGCTTGTAAGGCGCTGTGGTGCAGTCGCCTGCAGCAAACACGCCTTCCACGCTGGTGTGGCCCTTGTGATCCACCACGATTTCGCCGTGCTTGCTCAATTCCAGTGTGCCTTTCAGCCAGTCGGTGTTGGGCAGCAAACCGATTTGCACGAAAATGCCTTCCAGTTCAACCTGTTTCACTTCGTCTGTTGCACGGTCTTTGTAGCTCAGGCCGTATACCTTGCTGCCGTCGCCATTCACTTCGGTCGTCAAGGCATTCATGATCACTTTCACGTTGGGCAGGCTGTACAGCTTTTTCTGCAACACAGCGTCGGCTTTCAGCTTGGTGTCGAATTCAAACAGGGTGACTTCTTTCACAATACCGGCCAGGTCAATGGCGGCTTCCACGCCGCTGTTGCCACCACCGATCACCGCCACGCGCTTGCCCTTGTACAGGGGGCCATCGCAGTGTGGGCAGTAGGCCACGCCTTTGTTGCGGTACTCGGTTTCACCGGGCACATTCATTTCGCGCCAGCGTGCACCCGTGCTCAGGATGACGCTCTTGCTGACCAGCTTGGCGCCGTTTTCCAGTTCGACTTCCAGTTTGCCGTCGTCCAGCTTGTTCAAGGCCTTGGCGCGTTGCAGAGCCATCACATCCACGTCGTATTCCTTGACGTGCTGTTCAAGCGCAGCCACCAGTTTCGGGCCTTCGGTTTCTTTCACGGAAATGAAGTTTTCAATGCCCAGTGTGTCCAGCACCTGGCCACCAAATTTCTCGGTCAAAATGCCGGTCTTCACGCCCTTGCGTGCAGCGTAAATGGCCGCTGCCGCGCCAGCTGGGCCACCGCCCACGATCAGCACATCGAATTCGTCTTTTGCATTCAATTTGGCCGCGTCTTTTTCAGCCGCACCGCTGTCCAGCTTGGCCACAATTTCTTCCAGGGTCATGCGGCCAGAACCAAAGCTGGTGGTGCTATTGCCTTGCGTGCCCTGAAACACGGTGGGAACCGCCATCACTTTCCGCTGCTCAACCAGTGGCTGGAACATGCCGCCATCAATCATGGTGTGGCTGAAGGCTGGGTTCAGCGCGGAAATGGTGTTGAATGCCTGCACCACGTCGGGGCAATTGTGGCAGCTCAGCGAAATCACGGTTTCGAAATGAGCGCCATTGGCCGGCGCCTGCAAGCCCTTGATCTGTTCGATCACGTCGGCTTCCACCTTGGGTGGGTGACCACCCACGTGCAGCAAGCCAAGCAGAAGGGATGTGAATTCATGACCCATGGGCAAACCGGCAAAACGCACGCGGCCTTCTTCGCCTTGTTTGGCGATCGAGAAGGAGGGGCGCAGGTCGTAGTTGCCGTCAAGGCGAACAGACACTTTGTCTGAACACTCGCCGATCTCTTGGACAAGCTGTTCCACATCGCGTGCTTTGTCGCTGTTGTCCAGCGAGGCCACCAGTTCAATGGGGTGGCGCAGCATCTGCAGATAGGTCTTCAGTTGTTGTTTGATGTTTGCGTCGAGCATGGGGTACTCCGGGGTGGTTCTTGTTTCGTGAAACCGCCCCTTTGTGGGGGGCGGCTTTTTACAACAAATTCAAAGGTAATTTGAATTTAGATCTTGCCAACCAGGTCCAGTGATGGAGTCAAGGCGGCTTCGCCTTCTTTCCACTTGGCTGGGCAGGCCTGGCCTGGGTTCTTGGCGATGTACTGAGCAGCTTGAATCTTGCGCTTCAGTTCAGACGCGTCACGGCCGATGCCCAGGTCATGCACTTCCATGACCTTGATCACGCCTTTGGGGTCCATCACGAATGTGCCGCGCAGTGCCAGGCCTTCTTCTTCGATCATCACACCGAAGTTGCGTGTGATCTGACCTGTGGGGTCACCAATCATTGGGTACTTGATCTTGCCGATTGTTTCAGTGGCGTCGGCCCAGGCTTTGTGTACAAAGTGTGTGTCTGTGGACACGGAAAACACTTCCACGCCCATGGCTTTTAATTCTTCGTACTGGTCAGCCAGGTCGCCCAATTCGGTGGGGCATACGAATGTGAAGTCGGCTGGGTAGAAGAAGAACACGGACCATTTGCCCAATACGTCGGCTTCAGTCAGTGCGATTTCCTTGCCGTTCCAGTAGGCAGTGGCTTTAAAAGGCTTGATGGTTGTATTGATCAGAGACATTTGAAGTCCTCCAGAAAGTTAATGAACAGTTAGTAATTTACACAACCCGGATTCTACTGAAAAAATTGTGCGATTGCAAAATTTAATTGATTTATTGAGGTGATTGATAATATCTATTAATCACTTTCAGAGTAGGGTGCGGTTGCCACCTTGAAGTCTGCACTGAAAAAGCATCTCCGTTAAAATCAGGTTTGAGTGTGCAGATCATCATTTGGAGTAAACACTCTAAAAGAAGGGCGGTTGTGAACTTCTTCGGGCGCGGCAAATCGACTTTTGTTGCTGGGCAACACGAAATAATTGAGAAGATGTTGTGTTGAAGCTTCCCGGTTAAACTGTCGACTTGCGATTGGGGTGGTGGGTGAAATGACGTTGTTCGAAACCACGGAAATGCTCGTGTTTTTCAATGTGCTGTTGCAACAGCTGGGTGCACCTGTGCCGGCTGTGCCGACTCTGATTTTGTCTGCCAGTCTGTCGGGCGAATGGACGGGCGTTTTTCTTCTGGCCATCGTCGCCACATCTGCTTCCCTGATTGCTGACTGGGCCTGGTACCTTGCAGGGCGTTTTTACGGCTACCGTGTGCTGTCGGTGTTGTGCAAATTGTCAATTAACCCAGAATCCTGTGTCAGCCAGACCGAGTCCCGGTTCCGGGTTTGGGGACCATGGTCGTTGGTGGTGGCCAAATTCATTCCAGGTTTTTCAACGGTAGCACCTCCGATCGCCGGTGCTGTCAGGATGTCGATTCTCGCATTCACTTTGGCGTCTGCCGCGGGTGCGTTTCTTTGGGCTATGGTGGCTTTGATGGCTGGCTGGCTTTTCAAAGACGAAGTCAACGCAGTGTATGCAGTGTTCAAGGACAATGTGTTTGTACTGGCCGTGGCGGCTGTATTGATTTGCGTTTTCTGGTTGATGTGGAAGCTGATGCAACGGAATGCATTCAAGACGCGTACCAATGGGCCCAAAATTGCCGTTCAAGATGTGTTCCGCTTGATACGAGCGGGGGATTCCAGTTTGCGATTGATCGATCTTCGGCCTTCCGTCGTTCAAGAGGCCGAGCCGCTGGCAGGATGGTTGCCTGCGAATGCTGATACTGCGCTTTCCGCAGCCAGAGCCTGGAACAAGAACGACCTGATTGTCACCATGTGTGCATGCCCAAATGATGTCAGTGCCAGCCAAGTGGCCGAACTTTTGCGCAAGCAGGGCTACCTCAAGGCCCAAGCCCTGCAAGGCGGGTATGACGCCTGGCTTGCCCGCACTGCGTCAACTTGAATATTTGGGTTCTGAGCGGTGTTTTTTGCAATCGAAATTCCTTGAATTTGATGTAACCTTTCGAACACAGTTATCGAACTAAACATTTGTACCGAATCTTTCTGTTTAACATCACCAATTCATCACGGAACTTGACCATGCGACTGTCTACGAAAGCCTTTATTGGCGCTTTCAGCCTTGCACTTTTCGCTGCACCTGCTGCAGCCACTGAAGTAATCCAGTTTGGTGTTGGCCTGTACCAGCCCGACAAAGACAAGAACGACGCCACCTACACGCCCCTGGCCCAATACCTGGAAAAGAAGCTGGGCAAGCCTGTGAAGTTGCGCACGGTCAGCAGTTGGGAAGGTTTGGCCAAATCACTGGCCAACGGTGAAACCGACATTGCACTGATGGGCCCCTGGGGTTATGTGTTGGCCAATAACGAAGCGAAAGCCCAAGCGGTGGCTACGATTGAATATGAAGGCAAGCCCGAGTATTTCGGCATTATGGTGACCAATCCGAAAAGTGGCATCAAGAGCATGGCTGACCTGAAAGGCAAAACTTTTGCATTTGGCGACAAAGGTTCCACGTCCGGCTACCTGATTCCGTTCCATTATTTTCAGAAGCAGGGCATCAACCCCGACACTTATTTTTCCAAGGTGATCAACACCAGCCATCAGGCCATTCAAACCCAAGTGACCCAAGGTGCGATTGACGCCGGTGCAGACTACAACCGCAACCGCGATGCGATGATTGCCGATGGCCTGATCAAGGCGGAAGATTCCAAAATCATCTGGACATCCGACCCCTTGCCCAATGATGCATTTGCGGTCAGCGCCAAGCTGTTCGAAGACAAGGCTTTCGTGGCCAAGCTGCAAGAGGCCTTGACTGGCATTGGTGCCGAGCTTAAAAAGCAGCCCAACCTACTGCCCCCGCGCTACACCGGCTTTGCGAAAAAAGACAACAGCTATTACAAGCCCATTCGTGATGCAGGCCTGGCCACTGGCCGCCTGCAGCCCAAGTAAGGTGTCTGGGATGCCTTTATGAATTGGATGCAGTTCAAGGCCAGAATGAAAGGCCGGCTCGGATTTTTCGGGCTGGTCTTTTTGTATGCGCTGATTGTTTTCTCTTGTGTTTACAGCCTGGCCACCGCGGGTGATTTGTCCATGGGGCGCAACCCGGTGGCCAACTTCTTCAAGACAGCCACGGAGTTTGCACGACCCAGTTTTCTGGATGTGTGGTTGGGTGACCCGGCTTACAAATACACCAGCGATGATGGCACCGTGTTGCGCGTGGAAGACCGGCAGGCCGTTGAAAAGCAATGGCTGATCCAGTTGGCTTTTGCCACCTGGACCACCTTCAAGATTGCCACGTTGGGATCGCTGTTGGGTGCAATCCTGGCCCTGCCTTTTGGTGTCCTGAGCGCAAAAAACATCAAGGCCCCGCGCATTGTGATGGCCTTGTCGCGCTTGGTGCTGGACACCTCCAGATCCATTCACACGCTGGTATTCGGCCTGGTGCTGGTGGGCATTGTGGGGTTGGGACCAACCGCCGGCATTATGGCGATTGCCTTTCACAGCCTTGGCACTTACGGCAAGTTGTTTGCGGAATCCATTGAAACGCTGGACATGGCGTCCATTGAGGCGGTGAAAGGGGTGGGCGCAAGCCCGTCGCAAACATTCTTCTGGTCGGTGTGGCCCAGCGTGTTGCCCCAGTGGGTCAGCAGCCACTTGTACCTTTGGGAATACAACATTCGCGATTCAACCATTCTCGGCATCATTGGTGCCGGTGGTTTGGGCTTGCTGATTTCCGAGGCGGTGTCCCTGTTTCAATGGGGCCGTTTGTCCAGCATCCTGATCGTGGTGGTGTTGATGGTGACTGCGTTTGACGCAATCAGCCGGCGCATACGGACGGCCTTGCTATGAGCAGCAACATCATTCAGATCGATGGTCTTGAAATGGTCATCGCCGGGCGTCGAATCCTGAAGGTGGATTCCCTTGCGGTGGGCCAGGGTGAGAAAGTGGCTATTTTGGGGCGTAACGGTGCGGGCAAGTCCACCTTGTTGCGCTGCCTCAACGGTTTTGTAAAGCCTACGGCGGGGCGTATTGTGGTGAACGAGCGGGTGGTGTTTCCCCTTCGCCGCGAACGTGATTTGCGCCCGGTGCGGGCTGAAGTGGGGCAGGTGTTGCAGGGCTTGCACCTGGTGGCCCGCTTGAGTGCCATGGAAAATGTCTTGGTGGGTGGTTTGGCCAGCATGCCGCGCCTGCGCAGTTGGGCGCGAATTTTCACGCATGAGGAAACACAACGCGCACAGGCTGCCTTGAAAGCGGTGGGCATGGCGCATTTGGCTGACAAGCGGGCCGACAAATTGTCGGGCGGTGAACGCCAGAAAGTGGCCATTGCCCGCATGCTGATGCAGCAACCGAAACTGGTTTTGGCAGATGAACCCACGGCTGCACTCGACCCCACGGCTGCAGATGAAGTGTGTGAATTGCTGGTCAAGGCCAGTGAGAATGCGACCCTCATCACCGTGGTTCACAATGTGAATTTGGTCCCCTTGCTCAGCCACCGCGTGATCGGATTGAAGGCTGGTGAGGTCGTGCTGGATTGCGCAAGCGACCAACTGACACCCGCGCAACTGAACAGTCTGTACGAGTAAGCCATGAGTGAAAAAGCCGGCCGCAGTTGCCCCATTCGATATCAATATGGTGCCGCAAAAATTGCTCAGGCACCCGCCATACCTTGCGACGTCTTGTACGTGGTGGGTGGCCTGTATGGCAACCCGTATGCGCTGGATGCCATTGAAGCGCTGGCTGCACAGGAAACGGGTGTTGTGCGCATTTGCTTCAATGGTGACTTCAACTGGTTCAACAAATCGCCAGACGGTTTTCTGGCTATCAACCAGCGCGTGCTGAAGCACGACTGCATCCTGGGCAATGTGGAAGCCGAATTGGGCGAGGCGCTGGACGTGGCCGACTGTGGCTGTGCCTACCCTGAGAATGTGGATCAGGGTGTTGTGGACCGTTCCAATTTTATTCACACCGAATTGAAACGCACGGCGCAACAGCAGCCTGAATTGCTCGCCCGCCTGCTTGAAAAACCGTTTTTTGCGCGTTACGGCGTGGGTGGTTTGAATGTGGCCGTGGTGCATGGCGATGGCGATTCACTGGCTGGCTGGCGGTTCGACCCGGTGCATTTGTCGCGCAGTGATGAAGCGCCTTGGCGCGTTTCCTTGTTCGACAAAGCGCAGGTCAATGTGTTTGCCAGCAGCCACACCTGTTCCGCAGCCTTTCACCTTGAACCTTTGCCGGGTGGGCGAACCGGCTTGATCAGCAACAATGGCGCAGCGGGCATGCCCAGCGCACCCGGCAGCCTGGATGGCTTGTTCACGCGAATTTCTGCGAGTGCACTCAGTGAACAAATACCTGAACAAGCGCGTGAACAAAGCAGAGTGCTTCAGGCCACGCAAATTGACGGACTGTGGATTGAGCAGGTGCGCGTGCAGTTCGATCAGGCCAAATGGCAGCAGCACTTTCTCAGCGAATGGCCAGAAGGCAGTGCTGCGCACACTTCTTATTTCAAGCGTATTAGCCAGGGTATTTGAAAAAGCGGCCTTCACACCATTGTGGGCGTAAGATAAGTACTCAATGAAGCACTCGATTTGTAACACCAGCCCAACCCGAAATGACTGTGCTGCCGCCCTTGAGACCTCGCATGCTCTTCAACTATTCCACACGTTTGACCGGCAAGTCGCGTTCAGATGAATCAAATCTTGCACTGGGCGCATGGCTTGCGTTCGTGGCGGGTATGGTTAATTCTGGCGGCTATCTGGCTTTCAAGACCTACACATCGCACATGACAGGACTTGTTTCGTCCATGGCCGATAACCTGGTGCTGGGCGAGTTTGACCTTGTGTCGGGCGCTGCCATCGCGGTGTTCAGTTTCCTGTTTGGCTCCATGAGCACAGCCATCCTGGTGTCGTTCGCGCGGCGCCGGGCACTCGAAAGTCTCTACGCATTTCCTCTGTTGCTGGAGGCAATGCTGCTTCTTGTCTTCGGTGCGATGGCTTCCAGTTTTGCAGTGGGTTCCCCCTTTTTCTGGGTGAGCGGGGTTGCCGTGCTGGCCTACATGATGGGTTCGCAGAATGCGGTCATTACCAAGGTTTCCGGGGCGGTGGTTCGCACCACCCATGTCACCGGCATGATCACCGACTTGGGCATTGAGTTGGGCAAGCTTGTTTATCGAAATACCAGTGCACATGAAGGTCAGTTGCCGGTTTTTGCTGATCGCCGAAAACTCATGGCCCTGACTCGCCTGATCGGCAGTTTTTTTGCAGGTGGCGTAGTGGGCGCAATTGGATTTCTCCAGGTGAGTGTGTGGTTTGTGTTGCCAATTTCAGCACTTCTGTTTCTATTGGCAATTGGGCCGGTGTGCCGCGACATCAAAGCTTTGCAGTCGCAAAAGTAAACCCGAGCCAATTCCCGTTGGCTTGACCCTGCAGCGGTGTTTTGGCAATCTTGAGCAAATTAGTAAACCGTGTGAAAACAGGTAAAAAGCCAGTGAAAAGTGTGATCCGGAATGTGTGTGCAATGGGTCTGTGCGCTGTACTGTCAGCGATTGGCCCGGTACCAGCCCATGCGCAACAAGCCTCCTCAAGCTTGCCAACATTGGCAGCGGCCTCCGATTTGAAATTTGCCATTGAAGAAGTGGCTGCAAAGTTCGAGAAAGAAACCGGGCAGAAGATTCGACTTGTTTTTGGTTCTTCCGGCAATTTTTATTCGCAGATTGCGCAGGGTGCGCCTTTTCACCTGTTCATGTCGGCGGATGAAAACTTTGTGTTCAAACTCGCTGATGCGGGAAAGACCGAAGACAGGGGTCGGCTGTATGCCAAAGGCCGCATTGGCATCCTGGTGCCCAAAGGCTCGACCCTGAAAGCAGATGGTGAGTTGAAAGACCTGGCTGCAGCGCTGAAGGACGGGCGCTTGAAAAAGTTTGCTATTGCTTCTCCCGAGCATGCGCCTTACGGCATGCGCGCGAAAGAAGCGCTTGAGCATGCAGGCTTGTGGCAAGCCATTGAGCCCAAGCTGGTGATCGGTGAAAACATCTCACAGGCTGCCCAGTTTGCTGTCTCGGGTTCAACCCAGGCCGGGATCATTGCCTATTCACTGGCCTTGGCCCCCCAAATTGGCAGCAAGGGCGATTTTGCGTTGATTCCTGAATCCTGGCACAAGCCCCTGGCCCAACGCATGGTGTTGATGCGCAACGCACCCGATGCAGCCAAATCGTTTTACCAGTACCTGGGTACGCCCAGTGCCCAAGCCATCATGCGCAAGTATGGTTTTGAGATGCCTGCCCAATAGAAATTCTGTGCATCCGATGCCTGCTTTTTGCCTGTTGCATAAAGTGTGTGACCCGAGCCATTTGGTTTAATAAGTGCACTAAAAACCTGCTCAATCTCCTCATTTTTACAGATATGTTCTAATTGAACTATTCAATAAATGAATGAATGGGGTAATCACAATGTCTTCAGACGCCGACTCTCTCGAGCAGGAACGAGATCACGAGCACACCGAACACAAGCTTTTGATGCGAAATTTGACAGTGTCGGACTATCCCGACATCAAGCGCATCATGGAACTGGTGTACCACAGCGCGGGCGGCGCACTGCCTGAGTCCAAATTCCGTTCAATCCTGAAAACATTTCCGGAAGGCCAGATTTGCATCGAAGACGATGGCAAAGTGATCGCCGCGGCTTTTGCAGTTGTGGTGGATTACGACAAGTTTGGCGACAAGCACACCTACATGGAAATCACCGGCAACATTTACGCCACCACCCACGATCCGCGTGGCGATGTGCTGTACGGCATTGATGTGTTTGCCGACCCGGAGTACCGCAGCATGCGTGTGGGTCGCCGTCTTTACGAGGCCCGCAGGGAGCTTTGCAAAAGCCTGAATTTGCGCGCCATCATGGCGGGGGGCAGAATCCCCGGTTACACCGCGCACATGAGCGAGATGTCGCCGCAGCAATACATCGCTGCCGTGAAGCGCAAGGATTTGTACGACCCGATTTTGACATTTCAGTTGAGCAACGACTTTGAAGTGAAGCAGGTACTGAAAGGCTACCTGCCTGAAGACAAGGAGTCGCAAGGCTATGCCACCTTGCTGGAGTGGTTCAACATTTACTACGAACCCGAGAAACCGATGTTATTTGGTGCGCCCAAAACCACCGCGCGAATAGGTTGCGTGCAGTGGCAAATGCGCGAATTTCTCAATGTTGAAGATGTGGTGAAGCAGGCCGAATACTTCATCAACGCCTTGTCGGATTACCGTTGTGACGTGGCCCTGTTTCCCGAGTTCTTCAACGCACCCTTGATGGGCTTGGCCGGCAATGGCAATTCGCTGGAAGCCATTCGCCACCTGGCCACCTACACCGATCAGATTCGCGATGAAATGCGGCGCATGGCGGTGAGCTACAACATCAACGTGGTGGCAGGCTCCATGCCGGTGATGGAGAATGGTGCGCTGTACAACGTGGCCTACCTGTGCCGCCGCGATGGCACGGTGGAAGCCCAGCACAAAATTCACCCCACACCGCATGAAAAGCGCGAATGGATGATGGAAGGCGGCAACAGGCTGAATGTGTTTGACACCGACTTCGGCAAAATCGGCATTCTGATTTGTTATGACTCCGAATTTCCGGAATTGTCTCGTTTGCTGGCCGACAAGGACATGCAGATTTTGCTCGTTCCTTTCTGGACCGACACCAAGAACGGCTACCTGCGTGTGCGCCGCTGTGCCCAGGCACGGGCCATTGAAAACGAATGTTATGTGGCCATTTCAGGCAGCTTTGGCAATTTGCCAAAAGTGGACAATGTGGATATTCAATATGGGCAAACCGCGGTGTTTTCTCCGTCTGACTTTGCCTTTCCGCACGACGCCATCATGGCTGAAACCACGCCCAACACCGAGATGACCCTGATTGTGGATGTGGACCTGGACAAGCTTCAAAACCTGAAAAACGAAGGATCGGTTCGCAATTTTCTGGACCGTCGGCGTGATCTATACCAAGTGGTTTGGTTGGGTGAGGAATAACTGACCCAGCTTCGCAATCGCCACTGCGGTGTCGTCTGTCACGGGGTGGCCGCAGTTCAGGCGAATGCAGTTTTTGTACAAACCACTGGCCGAAAATACGCTGCCCGGCATATAAGCCACCTTGCGCGCAATGGCCTTGTTGAACAATGCGGCAGTGTCGATGTCGCCAGGCAGTTCAACCCACAACACGAACCCACCCTTGGGCTCTGAAATTCGGGTGCCGGGTGGGAAGTGTTTCAGCACAAGGCTGCTCATTGCGCGCACCTGGGTTTCAAATTGCTGGCGCAGGGTGCGCAAGTGCCGCTCGAACGAGCCTTTTTCCAGGTAATGCGCCACAGCCACCTGGGTAATTGGATTGGTTGAACCGCTTAAAATCCGTTTTTTCGACAACACCTGGGTGGCATATTTTCCACCCGCCACATAGCCAATTCGCAGTGCCGGGCTGAGCGATTTGGAAAATGAGCCGCACATCAACACCCGGTCGCCTTGTTTGCCCGCTTTCAACGGGCGAGGGCGGAAGCGCTCAAAGTACAGGTCGGCGTACACATTGTCTTCCACAATCGGGAAGTCGTATTTCTCGGCCAGGTCCAGCAGTTTTTTGCGGTGTGTATCCGGCATGACCGAACCCATCGGGTTGCTGGCCGTTGGGCAAACAATGCAGGCTGCAATACGGGTCTGCTTCACCGCAATTTCCAGTGCTTCCAGTGACATGCCATGTTCCGGGCTGCTGGGTATTTCCAGTGCGCGCAGGCCCAGCGATTCGATCATCTGCAAGAGCAGGTAATAGCCAGGCGATTCGACGGCAACCACATCGTTGTGGCGTGCAACAGTTTGCAAGGCCAGGCCCAGTGCTTCGGTGCAGCCATCGGTGATCACCAGTTCATCCCGCTTCAATTTCATGCCCATGAGTTCAAAACGCTGTTGCAGTTGTTGCACCAGTTCAGGCTGATTGGGCTCCACGTGGCTTCCCAACGTGAGTAGATCCGGGCGCGTGCGGTTGACCGTGGCGTAACTGCGGCGCAAGGTGGCAATCGGCAACAACTCATGGGCGGGAAATGCCACACCCAGGGGTGCAACGCCTTCGCGTGTCGAGCTTTTCAGAAAGTTCGCGATCTGGTTAGCCACTTCAAGATTGACAGGCGGTTCCAGCGCAATGGAATCGGGCGCCTGCGTGCAGGTGTTTGCAAGCGGGGTGCTGCGCGCTTGAACGTAATAACCGGATTTGGCCACCGGCTGAACGTAGCCCCTGTCCTCCAGAAGATTCAACGCTTTCTGCACAGTGTCGATGGAGTAATGCCACTGCTCGGACAATTTCCGGATGGATGGCAACTTGTATCCAGCCGCAAAATGATTGTGTTCAATCAGGGCTTGAAGGCTCAATGCCAGGGTTTCGTATTTGCGTGAGGTGGCGTCCATAGGCTTACCCTGCGCTTTGGCCCAATGCAGCCTGGTCGGTCTGTTTTTTCAGGGCCCACACCATGAATACGCCAGCCACCATCAACAATGCTGCCAGGTACAGAGACCCCCGGTAGGTGCCGGTGCGTTCAGCGATCAATCCGGCCAACGCCGGTGCTGCAATTTGGGAGACGCCATAGCTCAGTGTCATTCGCGCCATGGCCTTGCTGGGATTGGCCGGGAACTGCCGCCCTGCAATGCTGAGGGTCAGGTTCACAATGCCTGCAAAGGTGCCGCCGAACAACACGGCACTGACCATGTTGGCCCAGTATCCGTCCACAAAACCCGCCATCAGGATCGACAGAATTTGCAGGCCATAAGCCAGCACCAAGGCTTCGAACACGCCGGTGACTCTCGCCACACGGTCCCAGATGAAAGTGGACGGCATGGCCGCAAGCCCCACCACCACCCACACCCAAGGGCCTTTGCCTTGCAGTTCAGGCAGTGTTTCTGCAATGGCCACAATGAATGTGGCGCTGATCACATAACCAAAGCCGGCGCAGAAATAGGCACCCAGCATCAAGCGCATCCACTTTGCGGTTGGTGGCGGCACGTCAGCCACCTGTGCTTCGGCGCTGCCAGCCTTGGCGGGTTTGGGCATCCACTTCCAGGCCGGAATAAAAAACACAATGCCCACCACGCCAAGCACCCACCATTGCTGGTCCCAACTAAGGTGATCGACCATGGCCATTACAGCCAGGCCAGACATGACCAGCCCCAGGCCAGCCCCGGTGAAATGCAGGCCCAGTTCGGTTTTCAGGTTCTGGCGTGCAAGCCAGTTCATGATCAAGCCCGATGCGATCAGCATGCCTGCGGTGCTCGATACACCCGAAACAAAGCGCAGGAACACCCAGAGGTTCACATCGGTGGTCAAACCCATGCCGATGGTACTGAGCACGGCGACAACAAGGCCGAAACGGTACTGCAGGTATTTGTAATCCAGGTTGCTCAGCATTGAAGCCAACAGCGCACCGGTGATGTATCCCATGTAGTTCACCGTGGCCAGCCAGCCACCATCGAATGCGCTCAGGCCTGCCTGTTCACGCATGATGGGCAACAGGGGGGTATAGGAAAAACGGGCCAGGCCCACGGTCAGGATCAGGGAACAGATGCCTGCGGCAATGACTTGCCAACGTTCCAGCTTCATGGGAATACCCGCACAGAATTCGAAGTTTGAAAGCAGTACAGATTTTGATTGATTTAATCTGTACTGCACATTATTTCATTATCCTGAATCTGTGCTGAATTTGCAAAACTTCTTACAGTGGATGTTCGATTCGTTACACCATGAAAGGAGTTCACCATGCAGCATTTACAGGCCGTTGCCTTGTTTGCATTCCTGAGCATCATCACACCGGGGCCCAATAACCTGATGATCATGACTTCCGGCATGAATTTCGGTGTGCGAAAAAGTCTTCCCCATTTCTTCGGCATTGTGGTGGGATTTCCCTTGATGCTTCTGGCCATGGGCCTGGGGTTGAATGCGGTGTTTGACACCGTGCCCTGGTTTCACACGGTGTTGCTGGTATTCAGTTTGTTGATGATGGTGGTCCTGGCCTGGCGCATTGCCAGTTTTTCACCTTCGGCAGATGCATTGAAGCCGGGGTCCAGGCCGCTGACTTTTTTGAATGCCGTGCTGTTTCAGTGGGTGAATCCCAAGGCCTGGTTCATGGCCACGGCTGCAGTGGCTTTGTTCCCGGCAAGTGCCAGCACACCGGTGCTGGATGTGCTGGCGGTGGCTGTGGTCATGGCCAGCGTGGGGGTGTTGTGTGTGGGCGTGTGGCTGGTGTTGGGGTCACGTTTGCGGGCATTCATCAACAGCCCGCTGCGCTTGAAGTGCTTCAATGCCGGCATGGCCGCCAGCCTGGTGCTGTTTTTTGCGTACAGCACCGTGTCGGCCATGTGAAGGGCAGTGCGCTTGATCAGGGCAAAGAAAGCCGCCAGATATTCCACGTCGTCGTACCAAACTGCCGTGTGAAACTGCCCTTGTTGTAGGGCAGGCCGTAGCGCGCTGCCATGGCCTGCACACGGGGTGACATTTCCGCATAGCGGTTGGCCGGAATATCGGGAAACAGGTGATGCTCAATCTGGTGGCTCAGGTTGCCCGACAAAATGTGGAACAGTTTGCCACCCGTGATGTTGCAACTGCCCAGCAACTGGCGCACATACCAGGCTGCGCGGGTTTCGCCTTCCACTTCTTCCTTGGTGAAATGGTGCACACCCGCCGGAAAGTGACCGCAGAAAATAATCACATTCGACCAGATGTTGCGAATGCCATTGCCAATCAGGTTGGCGATGATTGTGAAGCCCATTGCAGCCAGCGCAATGTTCAACACATCAAAACTGAAGTACAGGGTGAAAGGCAGGGTGACAGCTGCACCCAGCAGGGGCCAGCACACGTAGTCTTTCAGCAACTGGTGGCGTACCTTCCAGCCAATGCGTTTGAGCATCGGGATCACTTCTTTCCAGCTTTTCTGGCCAGCCAGCAATTTGTCTGCTTCCAGGTCGTGCAGGGCCACGCCCCATTGAAACATCATCATCAGCACGAAGTTGATCACCGGGTTGAACAGGTACTTGGCATGCCAGCGCTGATCATCCGTAACACGCAGTACTCCGTAGCCAATGTCGGGGTCTTTGCCGTGCACATTGGTCCAGGTGTGGTGCACCACGTTGTGGCTGTGCTTCCATTGGTCGGAAGGGCACACATTGTCCCATTCCCACGTGTTGGATTGAATGTTGGGGTCGCGCATCCAGTCGAACTGCGCATGCATGATGTTGTGGCCCAGCTCCATGTTCTCGATGCTTTTTGACACACCCAGCATGCCTGCGCCCAACAACAGCACAACCCAGAATTGCGGCCAGCCGGTGAAGGTCCAGTCGCTCATCGGCAAGAGGAAAAAGCTCAGGAACACCACGATTCGCCCGGCCAGCATCAGCGTGCGCTGCCACTTGATGACGGAAAGAATGTAGGCGCGGTCTTTGCTGCCCAGCGAGTCTGCAATTTCATTGCGTATGGCGTCCATTTCGCGACCGAATTCCTCGATGTCGCTGGCGCTCAAATGTTTTGGCATGCCCATGTGTGTCTCCTGCTTCTCTTGTTGCTTACACTTCGATTTCTGCGTCGCCCACTGCGGCGCACACGCAAATCTGGATCACTTGCCCGGTTTCATTGATCAGTGCGTTGGTGCGCAAGTCGCGCACGCAGCCACTGGCCAGTTTCACGTCGCAGCCATGGCAAATGCCCATCCTGCAACCGTGCTCCGGGTTCAGTCCCGCGTCTTCGGCCAGGCGAAGCAGGTTGGTTTCCCCGTCGGAATTGGCGGTGATGTTGCTTCTGGCAAATTTCACCACGCCTGTTTTAACCTCGGTGGGAACGCCTGCCAGTTGGGCGCGGAAGCGCTCGGTGTGCACCTGCCGGCTCAAGCCCTCGGCTTCATACAGTTGTTCAATGGTGTCCAGCATGGTTTGCGGGCCGCAGGCGTACACATCGCGCTTGCGCCAATCCGGGCAAAGCTGGTCAAGCTGCTCTTTGGAAAAGTGCGGGCGCTTGCTGCTGATTTCTTCCGGCTTCTGGCCGGGTTCACGGGTGTGCACCAGGTTCAGTGAATACAGTTTTTGTTTGGCTGCAATCTCTTTCAGTTCCCGCCCGAAAATCACATCGTAGGTGTGTGGGGCGTAGTGAATGTGTACGGTGTTGGGCATGCGCTCTTGCAGCACCAGGCTGCGCAGCATGCTCATGATGGGCGTGATGCCACTGCCCGCAGTAATGAATAGCGGCAGCACGGGTTGGGCGTCGGGCAGGTAAAAGTCGCCTTGTGGCACACCGATTGGCACATGGTCGCCCACCTTCAGTTTGCGAACCAGGTGGTGCGACATTCGGCCATTGTCGATGGCTTTCACCGTGATGGTGAAGCAGCCGTCGTTGCCTTCCGGTGCCGAGCTGATGGAATACGTGCGTGTGAAGTGCTGGCCACCGATGGGTACACCAATTCGCAAATGCTGGCCGGGCCTGTGGCTTCGCCAGTTCAAGCCAGGGCGGAAGGTGATGGTGCGCGAATCCGATGTTTCATCCCATACGGCTTCAACCCGCGCCTGCAGGGCGTGGGTACTCCACAGCGGGTTGACCAGTTCGATGTAGTGGGAGGTTCGAAGGGGAAATGCGAAGGCGTCGGATACTTTCGTGACCAATCCTGTTACACGTTGAAACAATGAGCCGTTTGACTTCGGGGGTCCTGCTTGAGCCTGCATTCTGTCTCCTCGTTTTTTATGTTGTAAAACGAGTGTGCTCCCAAATACGGGCCAAGTCATTCCGCAGTGCACCAGCAGTGAGTGTTCTTCCTACAACCCCGAGGGCAAGTCACTCACGGCATGGTTCAATCAACGGTTTCTGCCGTAGGCGTCGTGGGATGAAACCCATTCATCTGCCAGTATGGCCGACAACAGCGACAAGTCGCCGGCCAGCACAGTGGCCCCCACAATTTCAGCCAGTTTGCGGGCTTTGCCTGTGCCTTCGCAGCCCAGCATCTTGAGGCATTCTGCTTGTGTGGCCAGGCCTGTGCCGCCACCCTTTGTGGCGCAAATCACGGATGGCAAGGTGACAGAAAAGTACAAATCCTCATCAGCGGTAATGTCCATGAACACCATGCCGGCATGGCTTTCCACCACGTTGGCCTCGTCTTGCCCGGTTGCGATGAACAGGGCGGCAATGCCATTGGCCGAGTGGGGGCCGCTGTAGGCACTGCCTGCCAGTTGCGCGCCAATGGCACTGCGTTGGCGCTGCTTCATGATTGTTTCCGGCGTTGTACGCGCCAGGCGTTGAAGCACCTCCCGCTTGATTGTTGCTTCTGCAATGACCCGTTTTCCCCGGCTGTGCAGCAGGTTCATGTGGGAATGCTTTTTGTCGGTTTCAATGGCTCCGCTGAGCGCAAAGTAGCTGATGGCTTCCGGGCTGTTTTTCAAAATCCATTGGCAAGCCGCATGGGTGGCCTTGCCGCACATGTTCTGCCCGGCTGCGTCGCCCGTGGTGTAGTTAAAGCGCGTGTACACCATGCGGGCCACTTGCCAGGTTTGTATGTGCACCAGTTTTCCAAAGCCGGTTGTTTTTTCTGCTTCGGCCTTGATGCGATCCAGATTTTCTTCCGTCCATTTCAAAAACCGCATTGCAGCGCGAGCATCCTCAAATTCAAACAAGGGCGCGCGTTGCATGAATTCTTCAGCCACAGTCACCTTCACCCCGCCCGATTCGCTGACCATGCGCATGCCCCGGCTGTAACTGGCCACCAATGTGCCTTCGGTCGTAGCCAGCGGCACATAAAACCAGCCCTGTGCGTGTTCGCCATGAATCAGCACTGGGCCCGCCACCCCCACCGGCATTTGCACCACCCCAATGAAGTTCTCGGTGTTGCTTTTCAGGCTTTCCGGGGGCAGGGAATAGGTGCCTGTGTGCTCAAAACTGGCGCCTGTCTGCTCAGCCAAAAAATCACGGCGTGATTGAGCTGCCTGTTCGGTGTAGTTGTCTTCGAAGCGGGGAATGGGGGTGCGGGTCATGGCGCTTACTTCCGCTTGGATTTGCCAGGGCGCATTGCCGCAGCAATTGAATCTTCATAGCCGCTGACCAGTTTGCCAATGTTGTCCAGCTTGGCCTGAAGCACTTCCAGTTCCATCTGGGTGCGGTCCAGCTTCATGGTCAGTTGTGCATTTTCCTTTTCAAGCGACACCAGGCTTTTTTGCAGGCTGCGGTTCTCCTGTTCCAGTTCCTTGTTGGCCTGGTACATCTTGAGCAGGTTGGCTTGAAGGCTTTTCACTTTGTCTTGCACTCCATCCACGGTTTGCTTGATCCCGCTTTCAAACTGGCTGACCTGTTCAACCACTGCATTGATCAAGTGACCAGCTGGCAGGTTCGCGGCCTGCTTTTGAGCCACTGATTTCAACTTGCGCAATGCGCTGCTTCCTTTTTCAGCCACACCCATGTCTGTCTCCTTGTTTGATTTTGTAGTTTTTTGATGTTTGCGCCACAAGATTAGCAAGTTTCTCGCCCCACGGGTAATCAGTCCGTCGAATCTCTTTCAGGCAACATGCGGGCATGAATCTGACATTCTTCCCGGTTCACCATTGCCGTAAAGTCAATCGTTTGATACATTTAAATCAATCGATTGAATTAATCCGGACTTCCCATGCTTCAAGACAAGCAACAGTCTGCCCGGCAAAAGCTGGTGCAGGCTGCCTTGGTCACCTTCGCCGAGAAGGGTTACGAAGGCGCATCCACGCGCGAGATTGCCGAAAAGGCAGGCGCCAACATTTCCTCCATACGCTATTACTTCGGTGACAAGGCTGGCCTGTACCGTGCGGCCTACACTGAACCACTGTGTGGAACCCCCTTTGAGCAAGGCATACCCAACTTCAATTGCGCTGATGTGGATACGGCATTGAAGCAGCTGTTCCGGGATTTTCTGGAACCGCTCAAGCACGGTGAAACATTTCGCCTGGTCATGAAATTGCATTTTCGCGAAATGATTGAGCCTACCGGCGCCTGGGAACATGAAATAGATGCGGAGATCAAACCGCAGCACATGGCACTGGTCAACATGTTGACCGCTTATTTCGGCTTGGCCAAACCAGACCTTGACATTCAGCGCCTGGCCTTCGCCATGATGGGCATGGCCGTGAATTTTTACGTGGCGCAGGATGTGGTGGAAGTGATCTGCCCCAAGCTGATGGGAAGTGCCAAAGCCATAGATACTTTGTCTGAACGGCTGGCCGGGTATGCCCGTGCCATGCTGGACGGTGAAAGCAAACGACGCAGTCAGGAAAACAAACAATGAAGTTCGAACCCCGTTCCGTGAAGTATTCCGCAGCCTTGGTCATGGCTGCGCTGTTTTTAAATGCCTGTTCCCCAGGCCCGGAGGAAGAAGCCACCAAGGCTACTGAGGCCACCACTGCCGCTGAGCCAGCAGCACCCGGCAAGGCCAGCCTGTCTGTTGAACTGGCCGTGGTTGAGGAAAAGGCAGTGCCCTTGCAGTTGTCTGTCAATGGCAGCCTTGCAGCCTGGCAGGAAGCAGTGATTGGTTCGCAACTGAACGGTGTGCGGATTGATTCGCTTCGTGCCGAGGTAGGCGATGTGGTCAAGAAGGGTCAAACCCTGGCGCTGTTCGATCAGGAAACTGTGAAAGCAGACCTGGCACAGGCCCGTGCCGGTGTGGCCGAAGCGCAAGCCCTGTACGAGCAGGCCAAGCTGAATGCGGACATGATTCGTGGCATTACTGAACAAGGTGCGGTCAGCGCACAGGAACGCAACCAGGTCATCGCCGCTGAAAAGTCTGCACAGGCCCGGCTGATGTCGGCCAAGGCCCTGCAAACCCAGCAGGAAATCCGCTTGCGCAATACCACCGTAACCGCACCTGACAATGGCGTGATCAGCGCGCGCACTGCCACCTTGGGCGCTGTACCCAATCCGGGGCAGGAACTGTTCAGGCTGGTTCGCCAGCAGCGCCTGGAATGGCAGGCCGAAGTGACTGCTGCGGAAATGGCCCGAATTCGCGAGGGCATGACAGTCAATGTGTTCAGCGACACCGCAGCCTTGAAAGGCACCGTGCGCACCATCAGCCCGATGATCAATGCGCAGTCCAGGGTGGGCATGGTGTATGTCGATGTGAAGGATGCCTACTCACAGGGCTTGAAGCCCGGCATGTACCTGCGTGGCGAGTTTGATCTGGGTGAGCAGGCCGCTGTTGTGATTCCCCAAACTTCCATTGTTGAGCGTGACGGATTTACCTATGCCTTCACTCTGGATGAAAAAACCAGCCAGGTGCAGCGCATCAAGCTGAAGGTGAACAAGGCACAAGGGGAGCTCATCGAGGTGCTGGATGGCTTGAAGCCAGGCCAGAAAGTGGTGAAAAGCGGAGTGGCGTTTTTGGCGCATGGTGACTTTGTGAAGGTGGTTCAGTGAACGTTTCAACCTGGTCCATCAAAAACCCGATCCCTGCAGTCATGCTGTTTTTCCTGCTGACCGTGGCAGGGCTGTTCAGTTTTTCCAGCATGAAAATCCAGCAGTTTCCGGACATCGAGCTACCCACTGTGCTGGTCACAGCCAGTTTGCCCGGGGCTTCGCCTTCGCAGCTGGAAAACGATGTAGCCCGCAAAATCGAAAACTCGCTGGCCACCTTGCAGCAGCTGAAACACATTTACACCAAGATCCAGGATGGTGTGGTCAGCATCACCGTTGAATTCAACCTGGAAAAAGACACGCAGGAAGCCGTGGACGACGTGCGTTCTGCCGTGTCCCGCGTGCGTGCCGATTTGCCCACCGACCTGCGCGACCCAGTCATCAACAAGCTGGAATTGAGTGGTGCGCCGGTGCTGGCTTACACCATTGCATCCACCGCTTTTGATGAAGAAGGGCTCTCTTGGTACGTGGATGACACCATCACCAAAACCCTGTTGAACGTCAAGGGTGTGGGTGCGGTTAACCGTGTCGGTGGTGTAACCCGCCAAGTCGTCGTAGAACTGGACCCGTTGAAAATGCAGGCCTTGGGTGTCAGCGCGCTGGATGTGTCACGCCAGTTGCGCAATACCCAGCTGGAAGCTGCCGGTGGCCGTGCCGATTTGGGCCTGGGCGAGCAGCCCTTGCGCACCATTGCCACGGTTGAAAACGCCAGCCAGTTGAACGACATATCCATCACCCTGAGCAATGGCAGACGGGTACAACTACCTGAAATCGCCACTATTTCCGACACGGTGGCAGATCGCCGATCGGCAGCGCTGTTGAATGGCCAAGAGGTTGTAGGGTTCGAGATCACCCGCAGCAAAGGCGCCAGTGAAGTGGATGTGGGCAAGGGCGTGGCCGAGGCATTGGCCAATCTGAAAACCCAGCGGCCTGACCTCACCATTGTCGAAGCCTTCAACTTCGTGGAGCCAGTCGAAGACGATTTCGACAGCTCCATGAAAATGCTCTATGAAGGCGCTTTTCTGGCGGTGGTGGTGGTGTGGTTCTTTCTTCGCGACTGGCGGGCCACATTTGTATCGGCCGTGGCTTTGCCCCTGTCGGTGATTCCCGCTTTTGCGGGCATGTATTTTTTGGGGTTCAGCCTGAACGTGGTGTCGCTGCTGGCCATGTCGCTGGTGGTGGGCATCTTGGTAGATGACGCCATTGTTGAAGTGGAAAACATTGTTCGCCACTTGCGCATGGGCAAAAGCCCCTTGGACGCTGCGCGTGAAGCAGCGGACGAAATTGGCCTGGCCGTGATCGCCACCACATTCACCCTGATCGCCGTGTTTTTGCCCACCGCATTCATGAGCGGCATTGCCGGCAAATTTTTCAAGCAGTTTGGCTGGACAGCGGCCTTGGCCGTGTTTGCCTCGCTGGTGGTTGCGCGCATGTTGACCCCGATGATGGCTGCGTACATGTTGAAATCTGCCGGCCATGAAAGCGAGAAAAACGAGCCCGGTAAAATGATGGCCCGTTACCTGAATTGGGTGCGTTGGGCACTGGGGCACCGGTTGATCACCTGCATTGCCGCAGGTGCGTTTTTCGTCGGCTCGGTCATGTTGATCCCCTTGTTGCCCACAGGTTTTATTCCGCCCGATGATTTGTCACAAACCCAGGTGTACATCGAATTGCAACCGGGCAGTACGTTTGAGCAAACCCGCAAGGCGGCGGAGCGCGCACGTGAACTGATCAGTGAAGTGAAGTACGTGCGCAGCGTCTACACCACCATTGGCGGTGGTGCTGCCGGCACCGATCCATTTGTGATGAGCGGGCAGGGCGAGGTGCGCAAAGCCACTTTGACCGTGTTGCTGGATCCGCGTGGTGAACGGGCCGTGCGCAAGCAGGTCACGGAAACCGAAATGCGCGAGGCCCTGAGCAACCTGCCCGGTGTGCGTTACAAAGTGGGTCTGGGTGCATCAGGTGAAAAATATGTGCTGGTGCTGTCAGGCGAAGACGGGGAAGCCTTGTCCAAGGCGGCATCCGAGGTAGAGCGCGATTTGCGCACCATACCTGGCCTGGGTTCGATTGCATCCAGCGCCGCTTTGGTTCGGCCAGAAGTGTGGATCAAACCCGACTTCGCCAAAGCGGCGGACCTGGGCGTGAGCACCGCAGCCATGGGTGAAACACTGCGCGTGGCCACTGTGGGCGATTACGATGCAGCATTGCCCAAACTGAACCTGTCACAACGGCAAGTGCCCATCGTGGTTCGCCTTGAAGACGAGGCCCGCAAAGACCTGTCCATTCTTGAAAGGCTTGCAGTGCCTTCCAGCAAGCCGGAAGTGCCCAGTGTGCCCTTGAACCAGGTGGCCACCTTGGGTATCAACGCGGGCCCGTCTGTTATCGACCGCTACGACCGCGCCCGCAACGTCAACTTTGAAATTGAATTGCAGGGCCAGCCTTTGGGTGATGTGGCGGCGGCGGTTCAGCAGTTGCCCAGCATCAGGAACCTGCCACCAGGAGTTGCCCAGCGCAACATCGGCGACGCCGAAGTGATGGGTGAACTGTTCGCCAGTTTTGGCTTGGCGATGCTGACCGGCGTGTTGTGTATTTTCGTGGTGCTGGTGTTGCTGTTCAAGGATTTTCTGCAACCTGTCACCATTCTTGCCGCATTGCCCTTGAGTTTGGGTGGTGCATTTGTGTGCCTGTTGATTGCCGGTAAAAGTTTTTCCATGCCCTCGCTGATCGGCCTGATCATGCTCATGGGCATTGCCACCAAAAACTCGATCTTGCTGGTTGAATATGCCATTGTGGCGCGCAATGAAAAAGGGATGAGCCGGCTGGATGCAGTCATTGATGCCTGCCACAAGCGGGCACAGCCCATCATCATGACCACCATTGCCATGGCGGCCGGCATGTTGCCAATTGCCATTGGCACGGGTGATGCAGACACCAGCTTCAGAAGCCCAATGGCGATTGCGGTAATCGGTGGCTTGATGACCTCCACATTCCTGAGCCTGTTGGTGATCCCCGTGGTGTACACCCTGATGGATGACTTTGAACATGGCCTGAAACGTCTTTTCCTGAACATGAAAAAATTGGGAGTTCGCAAAGCATGAAATCAACAGAACAGAAATTCAAGACCATTGAAGTGGATGGCAAGCAGCGTTATTACGAACCTGCGCCAAAGGGCATCAGCGCAGCCAATTTCCGCAAAGTGGTGGAAAGCAGAAGGTCGGTGCGCAAGTTCACGGACAAACCCATTCCGAAGGAAGTGCTGGACGATTGCTTGGACATGGCACTGTTGGCCCCTTGCTCCTCGGGCTTGCAGCCATGGGACTTTTACGTGGTGAAAACACCCGCCAAGAAGGCAAAACTGGTGACAGCCTGTTTGGGGCAGTTGGCTGCAAAAACCGCGCAGGAATTGATTGTGTGCGTGGCGCGTGTAGACCGAGTCAGTGAGTTTTCAAAAAAGATGATCAAGGAATGGCCCATGCCGGAAGTGCCCACGCTGGTGCGCCGGTATTACCAGCTGATTCCCTACAACTACGCGCCCGGCCCTTTGAACAGTTTTGCAATGATGAAAAAAGCCGCCTCGAATGTGGGTGGGTTGATTGCACCCTTGCCCCGCGGCCCTTACACCCGCAGCGAAGTGGAATTGTGGGCTGCAAAAAGTGCGGCATTGGCCTGCGAAAACCTGGTGCTGGCATTTCGTGCGCACGGCTTTGACACCTGCATGATGGAAGGCTACGACGAGGCGCGGGTGCGCAAATTATTGAAGCTAAGTGATGATGCCTTCCCGATCATGGTGATCGGGGCGGGCGAGCGTGCAGACGATGGTGTGTTCTGGCCTCAAATCCGGTTTGAACGTGAACTGTTTGTTCACGAGATTTAAAGCCAGAACCTTGCGCGCGGTGGAGATTATTCCACCAGGTATTGCACCTTGGTGACCACACGGATTTTTTTCATGACCGTGTTTTCACCGCCGTATTCACCCAGTGGTGCCGAAATTGAAAACAGCCCTTGCGTGGCTGTTTTCAGTGCACCCACGGTGACACCGGAATCATTTGCGAAAGTTTGTGCAGCTTCCTTGGCATTGTCGGTGGCCGCTTTCAGCATGCGTGGCTTGATGCTGTTCAGGTCGGTGAAGTAAAACTGCACAAAGTTGGATTCCACCACGATGTTTTCATTCAGAAACACATCGGTTTTCAACATGGCTTGTTCAACAGCATCCACTTTGCCTGTTTCCAGGACAATTCCACTCGTTGCACGCCAACGTTTACCGGGTTCAACCTGTCCGCCATTCGGGTTGATGTTTTCGAAAATGTTCATTGGTTGGCGGCGAATGTCGGTGGCCTCGAAACCCATGCCCAATACAATGGACTCCAGTTTTTCCTGCTGCTTCAATCCGGCCTGGCTTGCTGCCTGGGGCGTTTCTCCAAATGTGGACACTGCCATGTTCCAACTGGCCTTGTCAGACTTCACCACTTCTTCAGCGAGGCCACGCACTTCAATGAACTGATCATATTTGCGAAAATCTTTCACTGCGGTGGCCAGCAAGAAGCCAGCCACCACCACACCGGCTGACAGTACCACTGCGCCCAACAGGCCAACACCTGTTTGTTTGCGGGGTGAATACAGTGCACTTCTTGACATGAGTTTCTCCTGAAAGTTGTTCTTAGCGAGATGAACGTTTCACTTTAAACGCGGTTGTCCATTCGTTGAACAAATATTTGAAGAAAGATCCAATCAGGCTCATGGATGGCTTGGCCTCAAGACCATCCGCCAGGCGGAAAATCTGTTGGTAGTACCAAGCCTGTGCACCCAGGACATTGATCAGCTTCAGCGGCAGTATCGGGCTGACTGGTGAGAAAATTCCCTTGTCGGCCAGCTTCAGCGTGTGCTCAAAACTTGCCGCCTTGTCAATCTTCCCGTTCATCAGTTGCTTCGGTGTGTCGGGGTGTGTGCAAAGTGGGCGACCCAATCCAATCACGTCGCACACGCCTTCGTTCAAGGCTTCCTGCATGGCGTCGCGGCTGCGGAACCCGCCTGTGACCATCAAGGGCATGGTGGCCACCTCGCGTATGGCGCGGGCGTAATTCAAAAAATAGGCTTCGCGTTTTTTCGTGCTTTCGCGTTGCACGGGTTGTTCATCTTTCACCGAATCTGCTGAACCGGTGTGGCCCAGCAGTCGGGGTTGTTCATAGGTACCACCGGAAATTTCAAGCAGGTCAACCTGCTCATCATTGAGCCACTTCACCACTTGCAGGCAGTCCTCGTGGGAAAAGCCACCTTTGCGGAAATCGTCCGAATTCAGTTTGACCGCCACAGGGAAGTTTGCACCTACCGCTTTGCGCACAGCACGCACTGCTTCCAGCAGGAAACGCGCGCGGTTTTCCAGACTGCCGCCCCATTTGTCGGTTCGCTGGTTGGTAATGGGCGACAGGAAAGACGACAGCAGGTAGCCGTGCGCACCGTGTACCTGTACGCCAGTAAAACCTGCTTCCTTGGCAATGCGCGCGACGCGCGCGAAGCGTTGAATCAGGTCCAGAATTTCATTCTCGAGCAGTGCGCGTGGTGCGGCATAGTTACCCAGCAACTCCAGTTGTACGGCGGAAGGACCAACCGGCTTGCTGGTGACATAGCGGGGCGATTGTCGCCCGGCATGGGAAATCTGCATCCACAATTGGTTGCCGTTGCTGGTACCCGCCTTGGCCCAGGCGCGCAAGGCGTCCATGCCTTCCGGTTCGCCGTGCTCAGGGGCTGGGTCAATTGACACATTGCCGGGCCGTTCCAGGCAATAACGGTCAATCAGCACATTGCCGGTGATCAGAATACCTGCACCGCCTTCCGCCCAGCGTTTATAAAGTGTAGCGTGGCGTTGGGTGGCTTGCAGGCGTGCATTGGCCACGCCTTCGGTCATCGCCGCCTTGCATAGGCGGTTGGGAATGGTCACACCGCAGGGCAGGGTGAAAGGCTGGTTCAAGTCGATGTTGTTCATTGTTGTTTATCCGATCCAAAGCAGGGAAAGTGACAGCGCTCCCGCGTAAAACACGGCAATGGCGAGCGCGCCCAGCACTTGTTGAAAATAAGGTTTTGAGCCCAGCGTATTCCACATCCACAGGGCAGCCAGTGCCAGCAGCATCTCAGGAATGAGTGGGTAAATTGCAAAGCCTTGTACTTGCAGTACATGCTGCGCATGCCACAAGTCCATGGGGCGCGCAGCCCATTCCCAGATCAGAAAGCCGCCAAGCGACAAAAGTGCCACCCCCGGGTAGGGCTTGCGCGTGGCCATGGCCAACCAGCACACCTGCCACAACAGCATGATCCACAGGCCCATGAAATACAGGGGCACTGCACCACCCAGGCGGGCAATGCCGTGGTCCGGAAAGTGAAGCGTGCCCATGCGTTCAACCAGCATCCAGTCTGCGCAGGGCAGGGCGATTGACAAGGGCAGCAGAAATTTCCACAGCTTCACCCATTCCGTGTGGCCGCGCCAATGGCCCACCAGCGGCAAGGCCATGTTGTAACCCAGTGCAAAAATTACCAGCGCAATGCCCAATGAATTGCCTTGCACATTCAGTGCCACGGGAATGGCAATCGCAAAGAACACGGCGTGAAACAACAGTGCGTCGCGAATACCAGCCATCGGGGTTCGTGTGTTCATTGCGCAGCCCCTCGTATCAAGGCATTCAGAATGTGGATGATTTCTTCACTCAGGGTGGGAATGTCGGGCGGGTTTTCCAGGGTCAGCCATTCGGCCAACAGTTCATTGATGCCACCCACCAGCGCCACACTGACCAGGTGGTAATTGCGCTTGGGCAAATCGCCTTGCGCGACCAGGCTGCCCAAATAGGCTTCAATCAAGCCAGCCATGTCATGTACGGCTTCACGGCGGCGCGCCTCCATGTTGGGACTCACGCCAACCACCTCCAGCACGCCCACGCGCGCAAGGCGGCTATCGGCCAGGTAATGATTCACCATGGCGCTGACCCCCAGGGGGATTTGTTGTGACAGGCTCAGCGTGGGGGCAGACATGGCTTGCAGCACACCGGCACGCAAATCGGCAATGATGTTGTCGTACAGCGCGCGCAGAATGGCTTCCCGGCTATCGAACAGCTGGTAGAAATGCCGCGCGGTTACCTTCGCTTCACCACACAAGGCTTCGATGGTGGTGCGTGCGTAGCCCTGGCGGGAAAACAGTTCCAGCGCCGCTTCCAGAAGCCGTGCCCGACGTTCGGCTGCGCGTTGGTCCGCGGTAATGCCGCCATAAGCCCTTGTAGGGGTTTTGATCATTCTTGGTTCACTTTTGACAAGATTTCTTGTCCAAATTATAGTGAGCTTGTTTCCGAAAGCGCAACCACAGTTTCAGGACTTCCTCCATGTTCACACGCATCTCCCATTTTGACGGCACCCGCAATGCCTTGCGACCCATGGAACGTGTGGACAATGTGCGTGAAGCAGCCCGCGATTTTCGGCGAGACATGCTGGCCAAACCCAAGGTACTTTTTTATAAAACCTTTGAGTTGGTTCGTGTGCCGTACCCCAGCAAGTTTGCTTACCTGAATGCCTTTGGTTTACCCACGCCCTATGTGCATTTGTGCAACCGCCTGTTTGTGATCCAGTTCAGCAGCAGCGAAGGGGTTAAAACTTTGCTGGTCAGTCCCTCCGATTGGGAACACCAGCGGGCCACACCTTTTTTCGCGGAACTGGATGCCAAGGCTGGCCCCATGATTGGTGTTCTGGAAGCCCTGGTGCTGAAAAAAACAGCCACGGTGTTGCAGTGCCTGGCCAGCATCGGCTTGCGCCCGGAAGACATTGATTACATCACCTACGACCACTTGCACACGCAGAATGTCAGCCGCTGGCTGGGTGCAAACGGACAACCCGCCCTGTTTCCGAATGCAAAGCTCTTGGTGATGCGTGAAGAATGGGAAAGTGCACAAGCCCTGATTCCCTGGCAAAACCAATGGTACTGCCCGCAGGGCACTCAAGGTATTGCACCAGAACGATTGGAGTTGCTGGATGACAGCGTGTGGTTGGGTGATGGTGCAGTGGCTTTGATACGGACCAAGGGACACACCGAAGGCAATCATTCCATTGTTGCGCACACGGATGCAGGTTTGCTGGTGACCAGCGAGAACGGTGTAAGCCTGGATGCCTATGAGCCGAAGCATTCAACAATTCGTGGCTTGGCTGATTTCGCAAAACGCACAGGGGCCGAAGTGATCATCAACGGCAACACGCAGGAATATGTGGTGGATCAGTACATTTCCATGGTTCAGGAAAAGTCCATTGCAGGGCCAAACCCGTTGGATGAACGTTTTCCGAACATGGTGCCTTCTTCCGAGGCACAGCCTTACTGGCTGTTCCCCGGCACTGCCCCTACATTGCGTACGGGCAGTCTTGAGTTTGGAAGTCTGCTTAGATAGCCTGCTCAGGCAGGCTGTCAATCACGCAATGTAGCTGCAGCAGTAGTCAACGGGTGTCTTCACCTTCAACTGGAATTTGGCATTGGCAGGCACTTCAAAAGACTGACCACCCACAATGGCTTTCCAGCTTTCGCCTGGTAGGCAAACGTCCATTTCGCCAGCAAGAATTTCCATGATTTCTTTCTCGGCTGTGCCGAATTCATAGTCGCCAGGCAACATCACGCCCAGTGTTTTTTTGCTGCCGTCTGCAAACAGCACTGTGCGGCTGGTCACTTTGCCGTCGAAGTAAATATTGGCTGCTTTCACTACAGACACATTGTCGAATTGAGTCATTTGAAATTCCCTTGAATGTAAAAAATCCGGATGCTGAATGATGCCCTAAATACAGCGTGAATTACAGGCTCGCCTGCACGCCGGCAGCAGCCTTCAGCCTGATTTTCATCCCCCCCAAAAAGAGGTGTTTGTGCTGTTTTATTGCAATTGTTTGCAAAAACTCTTAAAAAATGTAAGTAAAAACCTGACATCTTAGGTATATTCGCTACCTACAAATGGTTAATCGTTTTAGGTTAACCCGAACCATCGCCTCGACTTCAATCAAGGAATAACCATGTCGGCCGAATCCAACCCATCGGGCGCATTGAACACTGTGCCGCCAATTCAGATTCCAGAGGCCATGGACAGTCTGCCTGGCATGGCCAGCACGGATTTGGCGTTGGCTGCCACGTTCATTCCTGCCGAGCTGCTTCAAAGCATCGCGGATTTGATTACCCGGATTGATTCGTCCCTGTACGGCATGAATGGCCACTTTGATCCCGACACGGCATCAATTTTCAGGTCCGACTTTGCCGATATTTTCCAGCCTTCCACACCCATTCACTCCACCGCAGCCGTTGTTGAATCCTTCGTGGTTTACAACGCTGAATTTGCTTGATCAAGGAAATCCACCATGAACTATGACCGCCCTGTAGTTGCCACCACAGCCAGTATTGAAGGCGATGTGTTTGTCAAACGAGATGGTGTTGAGTTGCCCCTGAAAGAAGACACGGTGTTGCAAGCAGGCGATGTCATTCGAACCACGGGCAATTCAATGGCCTTGGTCAGCATTCCCGGCACTCAAAAGCAAACGCCTGCCTTTCTGGAGGTATCGAATGGCGGAGTAGCCACCCTGGAATTCGATCCAGCTGCCGGCGCGGCAGGCCAGGTGAATGTCACCTCGAACAATGGCGAGGGCGCAGGCCTGGTGGCATTGGTCACCGAAGAGGGCGGCGAGAACCCTGCAGCCACACTGGACGGTGAAGAGCCAGCCGGCGAAATGAGCGGCCTGGTGGGCGTCGGTTTTCTGGGCGCGGCAGGCGGTGTGGGTGCTTTACCCCTGGCAGGTGCCGTTGGCGCAGCAGCAGTTTTTGCCGGAGTGTCCGATGATGAATCAGACCCAGGCGCACCCGGAAACGGTTCAGGCGCATTGCCGGCGCAAGATGCCGGTGGCTTGTCTGAAACAGTGGCTGATCTGACGGACAACCTCAGTGATTTGACTGAACCTGTTCCCGTGGTCAGTGACGTTGTAGATGCAGTAGGCGATGTGCTCGATTCCGCGCTGGTCGGCGACAACAATGGTGGACTGGGCGGCATTTTGACCGGCGCGGGCGAGGGCTTGGCCAATGGTCTGGAGGGTACGCCCCTTGAGCCGGTTGGCAATGTGCTGGACATGGTACTGGGCACTGTGGGTGGTGGTTTGGGCATGGTGGCGGATCAGATCAGCGGCCTGGCTGACAACACACCGCTGGATCCTTTGGCCGATTTGCTGGGCGATGTACTGGGTCGTTCCGGCCCGAACAGTGACGGTGGTGTAGGTGGCGTTGTAGGCACTCTGACCAACGTGACCGATGGCCTGGCACAGTTGCTTCAACCTGTTCCCTTGCTGGGCGAATTGACCGGAGCACTGAACAACGTGGTCGATTCAGTGGCCATCGGCAACAACGAGGGTGGCTTGAGCGGAGTACTGACCGGTTTGGGTCAGGGTCTGGAATCCGGCTTGGCCGACACACCCCTGGCATTGCTGGGCGAGGGTGCTGATTCCTTGCTCGATTATTTGGGCGGCACACTGGGTGGTGTGGGTGACGCCATTCAATCAGTGGGTGCAGATACGCCGTTGGCTGGTGTCACAGACCTGGCGGGCGAACTGGTGGGATCTCTCGGCGGCGATGTTGTTTTCTCCCTGACAGAACTTCCTCTTCTCGGTGATGTGTCCGGTGGATTGTCCGGCCTGAGCGGTGGGCTTGAGCTGATTCAGGACATTCCGCTGTTGGGCGATGTGGTCAGTGGTCTGACCTCGGCCATTGGTTCCTCAGTCACTGGCAACGGTGGTTTGCTGAGTGCCTTGACCAATCTTGGTGATTTGAATAACGGTCAAGGGTAATTGCAGGCCGGCATGGCCGGCGTGTGTACAGGCGGGGTTGTTGTTGTGGTTAGAACGAATAGATCACACCAGGACGGTGTGATCATGATCCTCATGGTGTTTGCACTGCTGATGTCAGTGGGAGCCATGGGGGTTTTCTCAGTTGGTTTTGTGGCCTGGAAAAAAGGCCAGCTGCAAAACATCGCTGACATTGTGGCGTTGACAGCAGCCAAGCAGATGGCCGATGGCCCGGAGTTTTCGGAGGCTATTGCGGTTGGGCGTCTCAATGGCCTGGAGTCTACCGATGGATTCAAGCTGGAATGCCTCGTTGACGGGCGACCTGCGGGCCAATGCACGGACTCCATATCGGTGCGTGCCACCGTGACCCGGCGTGTGCCTGCCGTGTTGCCTTTCCTGAAAGATGCGACTATTTCCGTGCTGGCCGAGGCCACCACCACACCCCGCGTGGCTGGCACTGTGGCCTCCAATCTGTTGAACCTGGATACCCGTCAGTCTGCCCTGCTGAACGGCTTGCTCTCTACGCTTGGCGGGGGGCAGATCAATCTCAGTGCACTTCAATACGGCACATTACTGGGTACTGACATCAATCTTGATTTGCTTGCCTTGAAAACATCGCTGGATGTAGCCAATCTGGATGAACTGCTTGACCTTCGAATCAGCGCCCTGAACCTGCTGAATGAAGCCTTGATCGTAGGCAATGCCGATGAAGCCGACAAAGCCATGGTGGGTGGTGTTCTGAAACTGCTCAAGCCCCTGAACAAGGTGGATTTGAAGCTGGGTGACCTGTTGGCTGTGAATCTGACAGGCAAAGAACCAGGGCCGGTCATGGTGAACCTGGGTAGCCTGGCTCAAGTGGCCCTGCTGAAATCGGTGGAGGGGAAAAGCTATTCGTTGCCAATCAATGTGGGGCTTTTGAATCTGAGTGTGGACACCTATGTGTTGCAGGCCCCGCAAATATTCATTGGTGTGAAGAAGCCGTTCCTGGATCCGATTGTGGAAGCCAAAACCGCTCAAATCGGTTTGGCTGTTCGTATTCGACAGGGCTTGAACCTGAATATTTTGCTGGTCCAGCTGTCGGCGCTCGACATGAGTTTGCAGTTGAAAGTGGCTGGAGGATTGGTTGAAGTCAACGATATTCAGTGCCACATGCCCCGAAAGGCCAACGAGGTTGCACTGACTGTGGTGCCTGCTGTGGCTGAAGTGTGCATTTCAAAAGGTGCTGCGAACCTGAAAACCAGCGTGGGTGGTTTGTCATGCGGTGCACCCGCCACAGTGCTGGATGTAACCTTGCTGGGCTTGATCAAGGCAGGGGTTACTGCGAGCGCATCAGCCACATTGAGAAACTATCCCGAAGAGATTCTTTTGAGTGGACAAGCGCCCTACAGCGAAACTGTGCCTTTGAGTCTGAATCAAACCCTGGAATCCTTGTTGGGTAACATCAAGCTGAAGCTTGGTATTGATTTGCCACTGGTCGGACCGCTGTTGACTGGTACGGTCAACGGCCTTGTTTCTACCCTGTTCGCTGCATTGGGTCCGGTACTCAGTCCAATTTTGGGACTGGTTGGTTCAATTCTGGATGGCCTGCTGAATGTGCTGGGCGTTGGGTTGAATGAAGTGACGGTGAATGTAGACCAGCTTGATTGCATGAACGCCACGTTGACTCGCTAAATACCATCTTCAATGCCACCTTCAATGCCAACCTCACCCCCCCTCAAATGAGTTGGTTTGTATTTTTATACTACAAATAATAGTAAAAACGCTGACACGTTGTAAGTAAAAACCTGACAAATTGTGTATATTCGGAATCACAAAAGGTTAGCTATTTCGAGCTAACCCTCCCCGATTTTATTTCAGTCAGGAAAACCAATGTCGCAAGAACTTACCTCCGTGGGCATCCTCAAGACCCAGTCTGCCGGCGTGACCGTTGAACGCATGGGCCAAACCTTGACACTGGAGCCCGATGCACCGGTGTTCTGGAACGACAAGATTGTCAACAGCAGCACTCAAACAGTTCAAGTCCAGATGCCAGCCTTGCATCCCTCACACGGAGATACATTGCTGGAATTGGCGCCTGGTGCGTCGGCCCGGCTTGACGCAGCAACTTCAGACCTGGCTGATGCACCCGCTCGAACAGAAGTGGTTGCCCTGTCTGACGGCGTTGAACTGTACGAGGTCAGCGATGACATCAATACTGCTTTTCTGACGCCTCACGAAGGAGGCCTGTCGGGTTTGGTCGGCGCAGGTTTGCTGGCTGCCGGCAGCGGAGCCGCCACGGGTGCCGCCATTGGCGGCGCATTGTTGGGTGCAGTGGCATTGAGTGACGATGGCGATGACACAGTGACTACGCTTCCAGTCGGCCCCAATGATGGTGATGCCGATGCCGATGCCGATGCTGATGCTGATGCTGATGCTGATGCTGATGCCGATGCCGATGCCGATGCTGATGCTGATGCTGACATGGACATTGCAGGATTGGTCGGTGGCCTCGAGTCATTAAACGACGCCCTGGAGCAAACCCCCTTGGCTCCGCTAACAGCAGTAACTGGCGCTTTGGCAACAGGCCTGTCCACTGTCGCGGACGGCTTGGCAGGTGTAGCTGACCAAGACCCCACAGGATTAGCGAATTTGCTGGCCGAGACTATCGGACAACCTCAAGATGGTTACAGCAATGACCAGGAAGGCCTTGCTGGCGTAGTGAGCAATCTGTCACAAGGACTTGCGGCAGGTAGCCAAGGCAGCCCACTGGATGCAGTTGTGAATCCATTGGCTCAAACCTTGGGCTTCAGCGAAGAAAGCGAAGTGGATGGTGTAGCACAAGGCCTGACTGCTGCTGGCAATGTACTTGCCTCAGACGAAAGTCAGTTGAACGTCTTGACAGCTGATTTGCTTGCTCCTGTAGTTGGGACAAGCGACATGGATGCGGGTTCTCCCGGCCTCAGCGGCACACTGCAAGAGGCAGGCGAAGGCCTGACTGACTTGACCAATGAAGACAGCGCGCTTGCCCCATTGTCACCTTTGACCGAGGGCTTGGCATTTGTTGTAGCGGGTGGCGAAGACCCAACAGGTGGTCAGTTGCCTGAAGAACTTTCAGGTGGTTTGGCTGGCGGAGTTGGTCTGCTCGGACAAGCGCTGGTAGACGGATCGGAAATGGCTGGACCAGGCGCGGCTTTGGTTGAGACAGTTGGAAATCTGCTTGGCGGCACACGCCCAACAGGTGACGGCGAGCCGGGCAATGGCGGTGGAATCCCAGAAACTCCACTGTCACCACTCACAGACGCCTTGATGGAAAATGCAGACCCAGCAGTATTTGCAGGCAACCTGGCGGGCGTCATTGAAGACATCGGCCAAAACTCACCGTTGGAAGCAGTCACAGGCCCGATCGCGGATGCACTTGCAGGTGGAGTACCTACCCTGCCAGGCATGCCAGGCGAAGGCGGCACAGACGGCCCAACTGGTACACCGCTGGATGTGATCCTGGCACCATTGGCTGACGCTGCAGGCGGTGGCTTGCCCACATTGCCAGGCTTGCCAGGCAACGGCGGCACACCGACACCAAACCCTGTGGCAGGTCCTTTCGAATCAGCAGCTCAACAGTTTGTTGATCTGGCACCAATCGAAATGATTCCAGTCATTGGACAGCCCATCGAAGACGGTATTCTGACTGGCGCAGCCTTGCTTGACAGCATTTTGGCTGGCGGCTTGCCAGGCCTGCCAGGCGAAGGCGGCACAGACGGCCCAACCGGAACACCTCTGGACGCCATCTTGGCTCCTTTGGCTGATGCGGCTGGTGGCGGCTTGCCAACATTGCCTGGTCTGCCAGGTGAAGGTGGTACAGATGGCCCAACCGGAACACCTCTGGATGCAGTATTGGCTCCTTTGGCTGATGCGGCTGGCGGCGGCTTGCCAATGTTGCCAGGTTTGCCAGGCGAAGGCGGTACAGACGGCCCAACCGGAACACCTCTGGACGCAGTATTGGCTCCTTTGGCTGATGCGGCTGGTGGTGGCTTGCCAATGTTGCCAGGCTTGCCAGGCGAAGGCGGCACAGACGGCCCAACCGGCACACCTCTGGATGCAGTACTGGCACCTTTGGCTGATGCAGCGGGTGGCGGCTTGCCAACATTGCCAGGTGCGCCTGATGCAGGTGGCCTGCCAATTCCAACAGACGCGTCAGCTTTGACCGACCTGTTGGGTGGTAGCGGCTTGCCAATCAGCACAATCACCGATTTGCTGGATCCAAGTGCTTTGCCAATCCCCGGATTGCCAACCGCCTAAACACGGCATGGCAACTGCAAAAAACCCCTCTTCGGAGGGGTTTTTTGTTTGAATCCAATCTGGAAGACCCAGAAGTAAAAACTACAATTCTTTACTCAACCATCGGATATTCTCCATGAGCCAGGCACTGCAAATCGGCACCATTGCTTCCAACACAGACAAACTGTTTGTTCAACGCCTGGGCGAACAACTTGCCTTGCGGCAAGGCGACGCCGTTCTGGCTGGAGATGTCTTGCAGAATAAAGACACCATAGCCATCGACATCACGCTTCCCGCCCAAAAGGCAGGCCAGTCCGATTCCCTGCTCACACTGGCACCTGATGCCACAGCACAGGTATCGATTGCGAGCAACAGCGAAGGTGCAATTCTTGAAGTAACCTCTCTCACTGAAGGTGTCGAGTTGTATGCCGTCAGTGAAGGCAGTGATGGCGCCATGTTGCTGACCGACGCAGGCACAGGTGTAAGCGGCCTGGTTGGCGCTGGTCTATTGTCAGCGGGCTCAATTGGCGGTACAAGCGGCCTGGTTACCGCAATCGGAGGCGGGGTTGGCGTGGCTGCATTGGCAGCCTCATCTGGCGATGACAGCAACTCAGCCAATCCATCTGGTTTTACCGATGTCCGCGTGGACAATGGCGATGAAACTACCCCACCTGTTGACAACCCGGAGAATCCTGAGGATCCTGAGAACCCCGACAGCAACGAGAACCCTGACACGCCCCCAGAGGAAGAACCGGAAACACCCGGTGAGAACCCGGAGCAGCCAACAGACCCGGTCGACCCAGGCACAGCCGGGACCACAGGTACACCACTTGATCTGTTGCTGGATCCACTGGCCAATGCGTTGGGTGACACACCCCTGGCGGTGATCACAGACCCACTGTTTGACGCACTGGGTGCATTGCCGATTGGCTCTGCACCCAACCCGGCCAATGCATTGCCGTTAGACGCTATCACCGGCAACCTGCCAGGCTAAGAAGATCAGCAGCCAGAAAAAAAGCCACTGCAAGGTGGCTTTTTTCATTCATGCAGTCTTAAATCAGCTCACTCGAACTTGTCGTAGCGGATGTTTTCAGGCTTCACACCCAGCTTGGAAAACTTCGCAATTGCGGCATCAATCATTGCGGGTGGACCACACAAATAGGCCTGAACTTCAGGCCAGTCCAACTGCAATTTGTCAAGCTCATCAGTGACATAACCACGCGCACCCGTCCAGCTCGAATTCTCCGGCTCTTCCGACAACACCTGCTTGAAATTCAGCGAACCCCTCCAGCCCTGCTGAATGCGACCCATCTCTTCTACTGCGTACAAATCACGCTGGGTGCGTGCGCCAAACAAATACACCGCATCGCGGGTTTCACCCGCCCACTTCGCCTGTTCCAGCACACTCAGGATGGGCGCCATGCCACTGCCGCCCGCTACACAAACAATCGGTGCAGGCTTGTCGCCTTCGGCGGCTCGCAGGTAGAAATCACCAAAAGGCCCACTCATGCTCAGGCGGGTTTCCTGTCGGTTTGCAGCGAACAACCATTCGGTGAATTTGCCGCCTGGCACTTTGCGCACGTGAAACACCAGCTCACCAGCCTCTTGCCCTTTCGGCGCCATGGCGAAGCTGTAGTTGCGTGACAAACTGAATTCCTCGAGGCGGATCTCGGCATACTGCCCGGCCTTGAAAGGCATCGGGTCATCCAGGGCCACGCGCAATTCCACGATGTCATGTGTCAACTCCTTCTGACCCACAATCGTCCCGCGTGTTTCAACCAAGCGGTCTCCGCCCGACGTCAACCCCACTTCAATTTCCAGATCTGTCTCCGGAATTGACTGGCACGCCAGAATCATTCCGGCTTTCAGGTCCTCCGCGCTCAACACATAGCTGGAGTCGGTCAACTCCCGCACCTTGCCGCTTTTCAGCTTGCACTTGCATTGCGTGCAGCTGCCCACTCTGCAATTGTGCGGAAAACCCAAGCCCGCAGAAAGGGCGGAATTCAGAATCACCTTTCGGCCTTTCTCCACCTCAAAGCTTTGGCCACCTGGGGCAACATTCACCTTGTGTGTGACTTTGCCTTTGCTGCCTGCTGCAGCACCGCCTTGCAAACCAAACCATTCAAGCAATTTCATGTCTGTCTCCTTGTTGGGTCTGTTGTTGCTCAGGCAGCTGCACGATTCATGGTGTGACCACCATTCTGGCCAAGCTGGGCAGATTTCAAACCCTTCATGCCGCTTTTCAGACTCGCCTCGATGGCCAGCTTTTTCTCTTCCGGTGTGGCAAAGGTTTCATCCCAATGGTTCAACAGGGGAGTCATGACTTTCTTGTAAAGCGGGGGTACCAAGGCCAGCAGAATTGTTCCCAGGTAACCGGTTGGCAACATCGGTGCGTGGCGATAGCTGCGCAGGTTCCAGTATTCCTGGTCTGCCTCGGCATGGTGGTGCGAATGGCGGGTCAATGCGTACAGCAGGGCTGTTGACACCGATGCATTGGTATTCCAACTGTGGCGTGGCTCTACCTTGTCTTCAGGACGACGCACAATGCCGTAATGTTCCATGTAGTTCACGATTTCCAGCAGTGTTTTGCCACCTGCACTCATGATCCAGAACATCACCACACCCACCCAGCCTCCAATGACAAAAGACGTCGCAAACAGACTCAAACTCATCAAATTGCCACGCATCATCCGACTGTGAACAGGGTTCCAGACCGATTGGTTGAACTTGGCCAAACGCTGCTTTTCAAGCTTCCAAGCCGATTTGTAACCACCCAAGGTGCTTTTCAGGACAAAACCGTAGACGTTCTCTCCGCGCTGCGCAGTGGCCGGGTCAGCAGGTGTACCCAGGTTTTTGTGATGGCCATACACGTGCTCAATCGAAAAAGACGCATCACAGGTGAAGGCCAACATCCAGCGGCCCAGCATCATGTCGCGCATGCTGTAAGTGCGGTGTGTCAATTCGTGCCCTACGTTGGTTCCGCCGGCACCAAACAGAAAAGCCCCGGCCAGCGCACCAAAAAACCATTGGTACCAAGTGGTATCCGCTTGTAGCTGCAAGCGGTCGTAACCAAAAACGCCTTTCATGAAACCGTCAATGCCCAGCACGTCCACTGGTGCCACCGCCCAAGTGAAACACAGTGTGACCCACATCAGAATGGGCAGGGTGAGCCACAACATCAGGTTCAGAAAAAACTCCCCTTCCATGCGCGGCTCGCTGCGGTCATCCGGCAACAGGATGTCGCCCAAAGCGACAACGAACACCAGTGCGGCGATGCCGGTGTACATCCAGGCACCGCCTTGCATCATGGCATGCATCACAGCCAGAGCAATCAATGGAAAGGTGGTGAATTTCAAATAGTGCTGCATAGGAAGTCTCCTTTTTGGTGGTGCCTTTTTTGTAACTCAGGCATTGTCTAGTCTGACAAAATTCATGTTAACGATTGTAAACATACTCGTCAATACTTGCAGATCACATTCTGATTAAAACTTCTAAAACAAGGATTTAAAACAGGCGCTCGGGTTTTCGTTATAATCAAGGCCGTATGACCTCCACCGCCTCCACCATTCATGGCCGCACCCGGCTAATTGACGCTGCACTGAACCTGAGCTACCAACGGCGAAGTTTCTCCAGCCTGGGCATTCGCGAAATTACCCGCGAGGCCGGCCTGTCAGCCCCTGCGTTCTATCGCCATTTTGAAGACCTTGCCGACCTGGGCACCGCTGTTATTCTGGAAGTTGAAAAGGCCGTCATCGACGCTTTCACCGAAGTGCGCATGAGTACCGCCAAGGAAGCAGACCTCGACATTCGACCCATGTTGGTCAAACGGTTTTTCGACTGGGCTGCAGAAAACCCGAAACCAGTGGTGGTGGGCGCCTCCGAGGCCTTTGGCCCACTCGAGCGCATGAGAAACGGTTTGAAAAAAACCATCCGGGCCATTAGCGAAGACATATGCAGCGACAATCGCATCGCCGCACTGTTGCCAGGGCTACCCAACGAAGAAATGATCGAAGTGCTGGAGGTACTGGCCCAGAACGTACTGTTCATGGCGGTTGAATATGTTGAAAAACCTCATGACAGGCAAGCGATCTACGACAAAGCGCTGCGAATTGTTGCCGTCATTTTTGCGGGCGCCCATGCTACACACGCGATGAAGCTGGAACTGGACGACCTCTCAAATCCTTGATTGATACTTCGACACACAACGCGATTTAACAAAAAAGCAACATCCTGTTTCATACGCTGTTTAAACGATTACACTATGTGTACACAAATTAACATTGTGGTATCGAAAATTCCCTTGCAGGATCCACACCTATGCGTATCGCCATACTTGAAGACGACCTGACACAAAGCGAGATGTTGCGCTGGGTGCTGGAATCCGTAAACCACAAATGTCATTGCTTCCCCACATTCAAAGGCTTTCAAACTGCCTTGTACCGCGACAGCTTTGACCTCGTGCTGCTTGATTGGGTACTGCCAGACAGTTCAGGCCCCAAAGTCATGAACTGGATTCGCGAAACTTTGCACATCAAAGTGCCCGTGCTGTTCATCACCTCCAAAACCGACGAAGAAAACATCGTTGAGGCCTTGAACGCTGGGGCGGACGATTACATGATCAAGCCGATTCGTCGCGGAGAACTGGTGGCTCGGGTCAATGCCTTGCTGCGCCGCGCTTACCCTGAATTAACAGCACCCGAAGTGTTTGAAATTGCGGAACTTGAATTTCATCCCAAGTTTTCAACCGTGGTGCGTCATGGCAAGCGGGTCGTGCTGACCCAAAAGGAATTTGATCTCGCGCTGCTGCTGTTTCGCAACCTCGGCAAGCCCCTATCCCGCTCACACATTCAGGAAAGCGTCTGGGGCCGTGACACCGACCTGCCATCGCGAACCATGGACACCCACATTTCCCGAGTGCGCTCCAAGCTCGGCCTGCGGCCGGAACAAGGTTTCCGCCTGACGCCTGTGTATGGCTTCGGCTACAAGCTTGAGCAGGTGGACCACGAAGGCAAGTCACCCAGCCTGGCAAAAATCAAACGCCAACTCGCTGAAAACAGCTAAGAGCCCCAGCGGCTTCGCGCGTTATAATGAAGGGTTTTCCGCCCAGTAGGTATCATGGAGCTTTTTGCAGTCGGCCTGAATTACCAATCCGCACCGCTCGCTTTGCGCGAGCGCTTGGCGTTTCCGGCCGAACAATTGCAGGAAGCGCTGCGCGGCCTTGCGCAACGCGTGCAGGCACCTGAAGCCGCCATTCTGTCCACCTGCAACCGCACGGAAGTGTATTGCGCCAGCAGCAACATCGAACAGCTCAAGCTCGAATTGCTCGAATGGCTGGCCAACAACCGCAACATACCCCCCCAGGAATTGAGCCCCCATCTTTACATTCTTCCCCAACAGGAAGTGGTACGCCATGCGTTTCGCGTGGCCAGCGGGCTCGACTCCATGGTACTGGGTGAAGCACAAATTCTGGGGCAAATGAAACAGGCTGCACGCACTGCGGAAGAAGCGGGCACCCTGGGGCAAATGCTGCACCAACTGTTCCAACGTACTTTCTCTGTTGCGAAAGAGGTGCGGTCACACACTGAAATTGGCGCCCATTCGGTGTCCATGGCTTCCGCAGCAGTGAAACTGGCCAGTCGTATTTTTGGCGACCTCAGCAAACGCCACGTGCTGTTTGTCGGCGCAGGGGAAATGATTCAGCTGTGTGCCACCCACTTTGCAGCGCAAAACCCCAAAAGCATCACCATTGCCAACCGAAGCGCAGACCGCGCACAGCATCTGGCCAATGCCCATGGTGCATCGGTTATCGGACTGGCCCAAGTGCCAGAACAACTTGCAAAATCGGACATCGTGATTTCCTGCACGGCCAGCACCCTTCCCATCATTGGCCTGGGCATGGTGGAAGCAGCCTGCAAAAAACGCAAGCATGAACCTATCTTCATGCTGGACCTGGCCGTACCCCGCGACATTGAAACCCAGGTGAGCAAGCTGGATGATGTGTTCCTGTATTCGGTCGACGACCTCAGCCAGATTGTCCAGGAAGGCCGTGAACAACGGGCTGCAGCAGTGGAACAGGCCGAAGTCATTATTGAATCGCAGGTTCAGGGCTTCATGAGATGGATGAGTGAACGCTCGCTGGTGCCCACCATCCAGGAAATTCACCAAAAAGCAGACGACATTGCCCAGCTTGAGCTGGAGCACGCCCGCAAACAACTGGCCAAAGGCACCCCCGCGGACGAGGTGCTGCAGCTGATGGCCCACCGCATGAGCGCCAAATTCATGCACGGCCCCATGCAGGCCCTGCACCAGGCCACCCCTGTCGAACGGGAAGCCCTCTCCAAGTGGCTTCCGCAACTTTTCAACATCAAGAACACAGACAAATAGATGAATGACAGCATGCGGAACCGGCTCACGCGCCTCTCCGAGCGCCTGGCCGACCTTGAAGAATTTCTTTCTTCGCAGAACGCCGCCAATGACATGGCGCAGTTCAAGGCCATCACGCGCGAACGCTCCGAATTGCTGCCAGCCACTGAACGGTTTGCCGAATACCAAAGCATTGAAGCCGACCTGAACACGGCGCGCGAATGGCTTTCCGATCCAGACATGCGCGACATGGCCCGCGAGGAAATAGCGCAAAACGAAGCCAAACTCGCACAACTGGAAGCAGACTTGCAACGCCTGCTGCTGCCCAAAGACCCCAATGACCACCGCAATGCCATGCTCGAAATTCGCGCCGGCACGGGTGGAGATGAATCAGCCCTGTTCGCAGGCGACCTGTTTCGCATGTACACAAGGTTTGCGGAACGCCAGGGCTGGCAAATCGAGGTCATGAGCGCAAGCGATTCCGAGCTGGGTGGCTACAAGGAAGTGATTGTTCGCCTGGCAGGCGACAATGTGTACAAGCACCTGAAGTTCGAGTCCGGCGGGCACCGAGTACAGCGTGTGCCGGCCACCGAGAGCCAGGGGCGCATCCACACCTCCGCCTGCACAGTGGCCGTGATGGCAGAACCCGACGAAGCGGAAGTTATTGAAATCAACCCGGCCGACTTGCGCATCGACACCTACCGCGCCAGCGGTGCTGGTGGCCAGCACATCAACAAAACAGACTCCGCTGTTCGAATTACCCACCTGCCCACCGGCCTTGTGGTGGAGTGCCAGGACGAACGCAGCCAGCACAAAAACAAGGCCAAAGCCATGAAAGTGCTGAATGTGCGCCTGCAAGACAAAATTGACCGGGAACGGCAGGCCGCTGAAGCCTCTGAACGCCGCAGCCTGGTCGGTTCTGGCGACCGTTCCGAACGAATTCGCACCTACAACTTTCCACAGGGGCGAATGACAGATCACAGAATCAACTTGACCCTGTACAAGCTCGACTACATCATGGACGGTGACCTGAATGACCTGATGAACGGCCTGACCGCCTTCCATGAAGCGGAGCTCCTCGCTGAAATCACCGCCAAAGAATGAGTGCACATCCGCAATCCACCATTGAATCGGTGCTTCAACAAACCCGCGCAGAAACAGGCCTGCCGCCCAGTGAACTGCGCATCCTGATGAGCCACATCACCGGGCTGGACCGCGTGGGCTTGCTCACCAAAGGCGATCGCCCGCTGCACACCGACAAAATCGCCCTATTCAAATCATTGGCCGACAAGCGTCAGCAGGGCCAGCCCATCGCGTACCTGGTTGAACACAAGGAGTTCTATTCCCGACCATTTTTCGTGGATTCGCGTGTGCTGATACCGCGGCCGGAAACTGAAGAACTGGTTGAACACGCCCTGGGGTTTCTGGAAAGCAAGTCGACAGAGAACCTGTTGACCCGTGTACTGGACATTGGCTGCGGAAGCGGTGCCATCGCCATCTCGCTTGCCCTGGAAAACCCTATTCTAGAAGTCACGGCAAGCGACATCTCCGTGGATGCATTGTGGGTCGCGCAATTCAACGCCAACGAACTGGGCGCCAAGAATGTTCGATTCGTTCAATCCGACCTTTTTTCCGGACTGCTGAACCATAGCCCCGCACTGGCTTTCGACCTGATTTGCAGCAACCCGCCCTACATTGAACAGGGCGATAAGCACCTTGCCCAAGGCGACTTGCGTTTTGAGCCCGCAATAGCGCTGACGGACGGCGGAGACGGTCTGCATTTCTACCGGGAAATTGCCCGCCAAAGCCCCACCCTGCTTCGGGCCGGTGGGGGCGTGTTGGTGGAGCACGGCTACAACCAGCAAGAAGCAGTCCTTGCCATTTTTTCCCAACCGCCCTACACCCAGGTACAAGGTCTGCCCGACCTGGCCGGCACCCCGCGCTTCGTGTTCGCAAGGGCTTAAATCCGCGCGCATTCACTCGCAAGGCATTGAAAACGAGCGTTTTGTACCCACATCCAGTACACTACAGGGTTGTAGCAATTCATCCCATTGAAAGGAATTTTTTATGAGCGCTCGCGATTCAATTCATGAAACCGTTACCAGCCACCCCGTGGTTCTGTTCATGAAAGGAACAGCCCAGTTCCCTATGTGCGGTTTTTCTGGCCGCGCCATTCAAATTCTAAAGGCCTGTGAAGCGGAAAAAGTCGTCACCGTTAACGTGCTGGATGATCCGGAAATTCGTCAGGGCATCAAGGAATATGCAAACTGGCCAACCATTCCGCAGTTGTATGTCAACGGCGAGTTTTTGGGCGGCTGCGACATCATGACAGAGATGTATCAAAGCGGCGAATTGCAGGCATTGATCGCCACGGCGAACGCCTCCTCGAAGTCCGAATAAACATGAAACCGGCCGCAGCAGCATCCAGCTCGCGGCGGCCACATTCAGGCATCCAATCTTGAGCAGCACCCTTCCCCACTCTTTCAAACAATCCATCACTGTGGCCATTACCGGCGCCAGTGGTGCCTTGTATGGCCTGAAAATTCTTGACCTGTTGCGCGCACGCGGCGACACGGAAATTCATTTGGTCATTTCTTCGTCAGGTTGGCTCACCCTCGCCAGTGAAAGCGATTTAAGCAAAACTGAGATTGAGGCCAAGGCACATGTCGTGCATTCGCCCAAGTCGGTTGGCAACTGCATTGCCAGTGGGTCTTATCCGTCCATGGGCATGGTCATTGCGCCTTGCTCAATGCACACCCTGGCTGCAGTGGCGCATGGCCTGTCGAACAACCTGATCAGCCGGGCTGCAGACGTTGTACTGAAAGAACGACGCAGGCTCGTCATCATGCCGCGCGAAACCCCGCTGAACTTGGCCCATCTGCGAAACATGGTCAGCGTGACTGAAATGGGAGGCATTGTTATGCCCCCAGTTCCCGCCCTTTACCAGCGGCCTGAAAGTATTGACGCCATGGTCACCGACACTGCCCAACACGCCCTTCAGCTTTTGGGATTGCCGAATGTAAAACGCAACGAGTGGCAGGGCTTGGGCAGTTAAAACGCGCCAGGTAAGCACCCACCCTTCACTCGCCAGCTTTCCACTATGACTTGATCCGCAGTGCGCGATCGATCAAGCCGGCACATGGAAGCGCTGCAACAGCCTTTCCTCGCCATCCAATCCCAATTCAGTGAGCATGCTGCGCAAGCGTTGCGCAGCTTTGGGGTTCGATTTCTGGTGCTTCCTGGCAACAATCAACTCGTTTTTCATTGAGTGTTCCCACCCCACCAACTCCGTCACAGTGACCTGATAACCGTGCGCTTCAAGCTGCAAACAGCGCAGCACATTGGTCAACTGGCTACCAAACTCACGGGTGTGCAACGGGTGCCGCCACATCTCCACCAAACTGGTTTTACCCAGCTGACTTGATTTGTTTTGCCGCAAATGTGAAGCCACTTCCGCTTGGCAACAAGGCACAACGACCATGAACTTTGCATTTTTCTTGAGCCCGAATGAGATGGCGTCGTCAGTGGCTGTATTACAGGCATGCAGCGCGGTCACAATGTCCACCTCATCGGGCAAGTCAGCGTGTTCAGTGGCTTGTGCCACAGGCAAATTGATGAACTTCATGCCTGCCGTGAAGCCCAGTTTTTCCGCCAACTGTGCCGACTTGTCTACCAAGTCCTGCCGTGTTTCCACACCTGCTACTACGGCTCCTTCAGGGTGCTGCTTGATGTACAGGTCGTACAAGATGAAACCGAGGTAAGACTTGCCCGCACCATGATCCACCAGGTACACCTTTCCGTCACCAGCCTTGCGTACCTCATCGATCAAAGGTTCAATGAAATGGGTCAGGTGATAAACCTGCTTCAGCTTTCTTCGACTGTCTTGGTTGATACCACCTTCGCGCGTCACAATGTGCAAAGCCTTGAGCAGATCAATCGACTGCCCAGGCTTCAAGTCCAGGGAATCAAGCGGGTTCTTTTTGGTTTTGGACATGCTGGTTTGCTGCAGTGAATTCAATGCCCACAGTGTAAAGCGTTCTCGCAGTTCACCCGCCTGATTTAAGCCCCCTCGGTGCGATTCAGTTGACTTATCGTAGGGTGAAGCCCATTCGGCCCGATTCAGTTGACTCATCTTAGGGTAAAGCCCATTTGGCGCGAATTCCAATCGCTCGCCTGAAAACCTTTTATCCCTTTTTGACCACGTCACACCGCTCACTGAAATCGGCAAAACACATTACCGATTTCGGTGGAGCCCTTCGGGCCCACGCAGCGTGCCGGATCAAACGGGCAGGTTTTCTTGAATGGCGAGACGATTGGAACCTCGCTGCCTCGTGAGCTTGACTCCGACCGTGATTGATCGCGCGTCGGTGGGCGCTGAATGTGACGGGTTGACGCCTGCCCTAGCGTTGGCGCTGGTGCTGGAACTACTCCGATCGGTGCGTTGAAGGGCCTGCGCCGGGTTGAGCTTCAACAGCGTGGCCAAGCCCGCTGCCCGCAGGAACCCGCTGCGTCTGGGCCTTCCCGGCAGTGCACTTGTACATGCCGCACATTCATGAAAACCGCCCGGTTTGAACAAGGCTTGAATGCTCGCGCAACGCGCGACACCCAAGCCCGACCTTGTTTTTTGTCGGGTTTGGGTGAATGAACAGCCTTGGTTCAAGAAGGGATCAACGGTTTTCTGTGCGGGATGTACAAGGCACGCTGGGGAAGCCACAAATAGCAGTCCAAATTAACGTTACGGCGAATAGGATTCGCGCTGAGGTAGCAAAAATCAGAGGCACATTTCTACGCAACGGAACGACCAAGGCGAGATGGAAGACACATGATCAGCGTTCGATTCAAATTTGGTGGAAAATTTCTCAGAACTTCGAGAGAAGAATGGTGCCGCTTGTCGGATTCGAACTGACGACCTACCGCTTACAAGGCGGTTGCTCTACCAACTGAGCTAAAGCGGCACTTAAGAGAAGCGCTATTTTACTCGAGTCAAATGACTCTTTTTCTTGGGACCCGGCTTTTTCGGTGTTTTTTCTTCAGATTTTTCTGATTTAGTTACAGCCAGCAATTGGGAATCTTCAGAAACACCCGACACCGAACGCAAACCGGCCGGTTTTTGATCGGGTTCATTGGCGACTGGCTCATCTTGCTCATCAAGAACAAATTGAACGGCTTCGTTTCCGTCGCCTTCAATTTCAGCCAAGGGCTTCAACACCTCAAAGGCCATGCCGTGACCATTCTCGCGCGCATAAATGGCACTGACCTGCTCGATCGGAACAAAAATCTGTCGAGCCACGCCTCCGAACCGGGCCTCAAACTCGACATACTCATTGCCCAAAGACAATTTGTTGGTGGCCAACGGCGATGTGTTCAACACAATTTCGCCAGCCTTCACAAATTCTTTAGGCACCTGGGTTTGTTCATTCACAGCCACGGCCAGATAAGGCGTGTAACCATTGTCCACACACCATTCATGAATGGCGCGAATCAGGTAGGGCTTGGTTGATACTTCAGTCACTGCATTGTCCTTGGTGATTTCGGGAACACAAAAACCCTTAGCGACGCATCACCTTTTCAGAAGGCGTCAGTGCATCGATAAAGGCTGGCTTTGCAAAAATCCGCTCGGCATACTTCATCAGTGGCGCAGCAGACTTTGGCAGTTCAATGCCATAGTGTTCCAAACGCCACAACAACGGAGCCAATGCAACGTCCAGCATGGAAAAATCTTCGCCCAGCATATACTTGCTTTTCAGAAACACTGGGGCCAATTGAGTCAACTGGTCACGAATTGATGACTTGGCCTTGTCCATTGCCTTGGGGTTCCCTGCTTTTTCCAAAACACTCACGTGCTGGAACAGTTCACGTTCAAAGTTGAACAAGAACAGGCGGGTACGTGCACGCATTACTGGATCGGCGGGCATCAACTGAGGATGAGGAAAACGCTCATCAATGTATTCATTGATGATATTTGATTCATACAGAATCAAATCGCGTTCTACCAGGATGGGCACCTGACTGTACGGGTTCATGACGCTGATGTCGTCGGGCCGATTGAACAGATCAATGTCCTTGATCTCAAAGTCCATGCCTTTTTCGTGCAACACGAAGCGGCAACGCTGAGAATATGGACAGGTTGTTCCAGAGTATAGAACCATCATAATGTTGTCATCCCAAAACAAAAAATGGCCGGGGCGAGCAAACACCCCAGCCTGTATGCAAACTAAGCCTTTAACTTACTTGATGTCTTTCCAGTAAGCGGCATTCAAACGCCATGCGAATACGGTAAACACACCGAAGAACATCAAGACAATCACACCCAGCTTGAAACGGTCTTCACGCACCGGCTCGGCCATGAAAACCAGGAAACTGGTCAGATCGGCCATGGCCTGATCATATTCCACCGTGGTCATTGTCCCGGGTTTGGTCTGCTCAAAACCTACAAAAGTATGAACGGTCTTGGCAGGGTCATGTGCATCAGCCTTGTCTTCAAACTTGGCAACGCGCTCACCCTGCAACTCCCACAACACATGCGGCATACCCACGTTTGGAAACGCCATGTTATTCCAGCCCGTTGGCTTGGAAGGATCACGGTAATAGGTGCGCAAGTAGGTGTAGATGTAGTCAGCACCCGGGCCATTTGAAGAAGCACGTGAACGCGCGATCAATGACAAATCGGGTGGAGCCGCACCAAACCATTTTTTTGCATCCTTCGGATCCATCGCAATGTTCATGGTGTCACCAACACTGTCGGTGGCGAACATCAGATTTTCCTTGATCTGCTCTTCAGTCAAACCAATCTCGCGCAAACGGTTATAACGCATGCTTTCCGCTGAATGGCAATTCAGACAGTAATTGGAAAACAGCTTGGCACCGCGCTGCAATGCAGCCAAGTCGTTGGTCAGGTCTGGGGCCTTGTCCAGCGGGTAATTGCTTCCCGCGCTGAACACCAGAGATGGCACAAGAGCCAGCAAAGCCAATAATTTTTTCATCATCTCGTCCTTATTTCGTCCAGTCAGGCTCAGTGTGCGTGAAACACAACACGGTCAGGCACGGGCTTGAATGTGCCCAGCTTCGACCACCATGGCATCGCCATGAAGAACAGGAAGTAATAAAGAGTACCCACCTGAGAAACCACCTGACCAATGTCTGATGGCGGCTTCACACCCAGATAACCCAGCACGATGAAGTTGATTACGAACACAGCGTAAATCCACTTGTGTAGTGAAGGGCGATAGCGGATGGACTTCACCGGGCTCTTGTCCAGCCATGGCAGGAAGAACAGGATCACGACCGCGCCACCCATCACCACCACACCCCAGAACTTCGCATCAAGGCCCAGGAACGGGAATGTGATGGCACGAAGAATGGAATAGAACGGTGTGAAATACCATACCGGTGCAATGTGCGCAGGCGTTTTCAATGGGTCAGCTGGAATGAAGTTGTTGTATTCCAGGAAGTAACCACCCATTTCCGGCGCGAAGAACACGATTGCCGAGAAGACCATCAGGAACACACCCACACCCAAAATGTCATGCACTGTGTAGTAAGGGTGGAAAGGAATGCCGTCAAGCGGCTTGCCATCGGCACCTTTCTTTTCCTTGATCTCAACGCCATCCGGGTTGTTTGAACCCACTTCATGCAACGCCACCAGGTGCGCAGCCACCAAGCCCAGCAACACCAAAGGAATCGCAATGACGTGGAAGGAGAAGAAGCGGTTCAGGGTTGCATCAGATACAACATAGTCGCCACGGATCCAGATCGCCAGGTCAGGGCCGATCAAGGGAATCGCAGAGAACAGGTTCACGATGACCTGTGCGCCCCAGTAGCTCATCTGGCCCCATGGCAACAGGTAACCAAAAAATGCCTCAGCCATCAGACAAAGGAAAATGGCCACACCGAAGATCCAGATCAGTTCACGCGGTTTGCGATACGAACCGTACAGCAGGCCACGCATCATGTGCAAATAAACCACCACGAAGAACATGGAAGCACCTGTGGAGTGCATGTAACGCACCAGCCAGCCCCATGGCACATCACGCATGATGTATTCCACAGACTGGAAAGCCTTGGCCGCATCGGGTTTGTAGTGCATGACCAGGAAAATACCGGTCACGATCTGGATCACCAGCACCAACAGGGCCAATGAACCAAAGAAATACCAGAAGTTAAAGTTCTTGGGCGCATAGTACTCGGACAAGTGCGCTTGGTAGGTTGAAGTCAGGGGAAAGCGCTGGTCAATCCAGCCCAATACGCCTGTCGTTTCAACTTTTTTGTCTGCCGCCATAATTACTACTCCTCGCGTTCAAATGTCAGGCGTTGTTCTCGTCTACACCGATCAACAACTTGGTGTCTGACAAATATTTGTGGGGTGGCACTTCCAGGTTGTCCGGTGCCGGCTTGCCTGCATACACGCGGCCTGCCAAATCAAATGTGGAACCGTGGCACGGGCAGAAAAAGCCGCCTTGCCAATCGTTGGGCAAACTGGGCTGCGGACCAGGTTCAAATCGGGCTGATGGTGAGCAACCGAGGTGAGAGCAGATTCCGACTGCAACCAGGTATTCTGGCTTGATTGATCGGTGTGGATTGCGAGCGTATTCGGGAGTCAACGCGTCGGGGCTGCGTTCTGAATTCGGGTCAGCCAGTTGACTGTCCAGCTTCGGCAAGGCTTGCACCATGGCGTCATCACGGCGAACAACCCAAACAGGCTTACCGCGCCATTCAACAGTTTTCATGTCACCTGGCTGCATGCCGGAAATGTCCAGCTCGACAGGCGCGCCGGCGGCTTTCGCGCGCTCGGAAGGTGCCATGGAAGTCAGAAATGCACCGCCTGTTGCCGCTGCTGCCACACCGCCTGCTGCACCGCAAGCGATCATCCAGACGCGACGTTCTTTGTCTACAGGTTGATTATTGCTCATCAAAATAACCCCGAAAGTAAAAGCCAGCTAACCTAAAATCCGCCTTTGAGCGCGCCTTTGAACCCGTACACCTGTGCAAAAGCGAAGCTAGAACACATGACTGCGCAAGAAATCGGCGAAGCTTGGCCAAAGTAGTGATCCATGCAACCGGAGATTGTACCCTAGCAAGGTTCCAACAAGAAACAGTTTTAGAGCGATTTTCCAAGAAATGGCGATCAGGGTGAGCGATTTAGGCCCATACATTCAAAAACATCTAAACCGCCACGAACAAATCATGAAATACAACCTCAATGCCATAGCGCTGCGCCACCCAGTCGCCAAGCGCCTTGACTCCGCAACGCTCCGTGGCGTGATGCCCTGCCCCCAACAAACTCACACCACATTCGCGAGCCACGTGCACGGCGGGCTCTGAAAGCTCACCAGTCAAATAAAGATCGGCTCCGGCCAATGCGGCCTGCTCCACGTAACCAGGGGCACCGCCCGTACACCAGGCCACGGTACGAACCAAGCGCTGTGGGTCGTCCGCCCCCTCCACCTGCACCCGATGACCCAGCGTTGAAACAACGACTTCAACAATCTCGTGCAACTTTTGAGGTGAATGCAGAACGCCAAAATGAATCAAACCCTTGTCACCCAACACCCGGTCACTTGGCCAGCCCAGCATTTTGCCCAATTGTGCGTTATTGCCCAACTCCGGGTGCTTGTCCAAGGGCAAATGATAGGCAAACACATTCAGATCATGGCCAAGTGCTGCCTGCAAGCGTGCTTTGCGAAATCCGGTTACGACCTGCGGATCGCCTTTCCACATCAAGCCATGGTGAACCAGCACAGCATCTGCATCGAGCTCGATGGCAAGATCAATCAAGCCCTTGGACGCGGTGACCCCTGTCAAGAGCCGTCGAATCTGGGGCCTGCCTTCCAACTGCAAGCCATTTGGGCAATAATCCTGCATGTGAGCCTGATCCAGCAACTCCCGCAAATCATGTTCAAGTACATTCCAATCCACTGAATTCAACGGCGCACCCTTTGCATTTGATATGTTGAAAAAACTCTGGCTGACCTTTTCTCAGGCCCTTGCAGTGCTGCTTGCATTGTATTTCATCACCGAAGTGCTTCGCCCGAACTGGGTTCCAGACTGGCTGCAAAAACCGGCACACGAAGTAGCCCAACCTGAAGGCGTGGCCGGTTACCGGCTGGCTGTGGACAAGGCAATGCCCGCTGTTGTGAATATTTTCACCAGCAAACGCATCTCAGAGACCCCCAAACATCCGTTCTTTGAAGACCCGGAAATCCGCAAATTTTTTGGCGACGAACTGGATCAGTCACAGGATCCCGAAGAGCAGGCATCAAGTCTTGGCTCAGGCGTGATTGTCAGCAGCGAAGGCTTGATTGTCACCAACCAGCACGTGGTTGAGGCGGCTGACGAGATTGAGGTTGGCTTGAATGACGGGCGCACCACCAAGGCGGAACTCGTGGGCACCGACCCGGAAACAGATCTTGCCGTGTTGCGAATCAAATTGAGCGACCTTCCCAGCCTCAAATTTGCAGCGGAAGACACCGTAAAGGTGGGCGATGTGGTGCTTGCGATGGGAAACCCTTTTGGTGTTGGGCAAACAGTCACCATGGGCATTGTCAGCGCACTGGGCCGCAACCATGTGGGGATCAATACATTCGAGAACTTCATCCAGACAGATGCAGCCATTAACCCGGGCAATTCAGGCGGCGCGCTGGTGGACACGGCCGGTAACCTGCTGGGCATCAACACGGCTATTTACAGCCGCTCCGGCGGTTCGTTGGGCATTGGCTTTGCCATTCCAGCCCAAACCGTTCAGAGCGTGTTGAACCAGATTGTGCGAAACGGCACGGTCACCCGTGGATACATTGGCGTTGAACAGCAAAACATCACGGCCGAGCTGGCGACCGCCTTTGATTTGCCACAGAAAGATGGAGTAATCGTTGCTGGCATTGTGAAAGACGGCCCAGCGGACAAGGCCGGTCTCAAAGTAGGCGATATTTTGCTCAAACTGGACAACAAAAAGATCAGCGACACCACGCAGATGCTGAACCAGATCGCCGCTTATGCACCCGGAGAGAAAAAAGCCATCGAGTTGCTTCGGGAAGGAAAACCCCAAACGCTGACCATCGAAATCGGGATTCGCCCCAAACCAGGCGCATTCATCAAACGCCAATAAGGCCTGGCGCGGTTTTACCTGCGAAAATTAGTGGGGAGCATCGCGCCTTGAACAGGCGCGGACTCATTCCACAATGTGTTGGCGTTGCTTGCCAATGAGTTTCGCAAACAGGATACCCACCTCGTAAAGAATACAGATGGGAATGGCGAGAAACAACTGCGACATGACATCGGGCGGCGTTACCACTGCTGCGATCACAAACGCCGCAACAATGACGTAACCCCGAATTTCCACCAGCTTTTCGATGCTGATGACGCCAAGATAAACCAGTACCACCACAATAATTGGCACTTCGAATGTCATGCCGAAGGCCAGAAACATGGTCAACACAAAGCTCATGTAGGCCTCAATGTCTGGAGCCGGCGTAATACTTTCAGGCGCAAAATCGTTGATGAACGCAAAGACCTGGCCAAACACGATGAAATGACAAAAGGCGATGCCGATCAGGAACAGCACTGTGCTGGAAAAAATGATGGGCAAGGCCATCTTTTTTTCATGCTGATACAGACCAGGGGCTATAAAAGACCAGGCTTGGTACAAAGTGAACGGCAGCGACACAACAAAAGCCACCATCGCAGTCAATTTGACGGGCACCATGAAAGGGGTAATTACCCCTGTGGCAATCATCTTGGTACCTTCCGGCAGGGCGCTTTGGATAGGCTGGGCCAGCATGTCGAAAATGACCGCCGCACTGGGGTAAATCATCAAACCAATAAACACCACGGCAAACGCAATTACGGCCCGGATCAGACGATCCCGAAGCTCAACCAGATGGCTGACAAAATTTTCCTGCTGACTCATAACCCTTCCTGCACCTTGCTTATTTGGCCTCTGCCTTGGGGGCTGACCCTGAGGGCGCTGTGGGCGCTTGTTGTACTGTTGCCTGTTTGACGGGTTGGACAGCGGATTGTTTTTCTGGCCCAACAACCGGGGCTACAGCGGGCTCCACTGGCGGGACGCTGCTCTCCAGTTCGGCAATGTCGTCCTCGATCGCCTTGACCGACTTGTTCATGTCAAATTCGGCGTCTCGCAGGGTGGTTTGCACATCGCTTTCCACCTTGGTGGCAGCCGCCTGCATTTCCGCCTGCAACTTTCGCAACTCGTCTATTTCCATTTCCCGGTTGATCTCAGACTTCACATCACTGACGTAACGTTGCGCCTTGCCCAGCAGGTGTCCAATGGTCTTGGCCACCTTGGGCAGTTTTTCGGGACCTATCACCACCAGTGCGATCACCGCGATGATAAGCATTTCTGAAAACGCAATGTCGAACATGCTGTGTGCCGAAAAAAGGGAAAATTAGCTGGAAGATTTCTCTTTGGCTTCCACATCAATGGTGTCTGACTTCTTGGCATTGCCGTCAGCGAGCTTGGCGGTATTTTGATCAGCCTCGGCACCACCTTCTTTCATGCCATCCTTGAAACCCTTCACCGCACCGCCCAGATCAGACCCGATGTTGCGCAGTTTCTTGGTACCAAACACCAACATCACGATAACCAGCACGATAACCCAGTGCCAAATGCTAAATGAACCCATGACTCACTCCTTGAATGTGTTTTTGCCGCTGTTTCGCTGTTTACTTGCTGAGCATCAAGCCCAAGGGCTTGTCTCCGCCAAGAATGTGCACATGAACATGATACACCTCCTGACAACCTACCCTTCCTGTGTTGACGATGGTTCTAAACCCATCGTGGCAACCTTCCTGCTTTGCCAACTTGCCGGCAATTGCCATTATTTTTCCCAATACGGGTATGTCTTGTTCCGTGGCATCGGCCAGGGTGGGAATGTGCTTTTTCGGAATGATCAGAAAGTGCACAGGCGCAGCCGGGTTGATGTCATGGAATGCGAGGATATCCTCGTCTTCGTATACTTTTCTGCTAGGGATTTCCCCAGCGACGATCTTGCAGAATATGCAATCGCTCATCTCTTCACCCCATTTGTCGTTTTTTATTTTTTCCGGTTTGCTTTTTCAACCAGCCCTGACAGGCCCATGCGCCGATCGAGCTCGACCAGCACGTCACTGGCCTGCAAGCCATGCCACCCCAGCAACACCAGGCTGTGAAACCACAAATCGGCTGTTTCAGCCACCACTTTGACGGGGTCCTGGTCTTTGGAGGCCATGACAAGCTCACAGGACTCTTCACCGATTTTTTTCAATATTGCGTCCTGCCCCTTGTGGTGCAGTTTGGCCACATAAGATTGTTCAGGATCCGCCTGTTTGCGCTCCTGCAGCACCTCGGTCAAACGCTCGAGCAAATTTCCAGACACTTTTTCAAGGTCAGCCATGTTCCGAATTCCTTTATTTTTTGCCGTACATGTCGGCCGGGTCTTTCAGCACGGGGTCTTTGGCAACCCACTTCGGGCTTTCGCCTGCTGAATCTTCCAGCGCATAGTAAAAACAGCTTTCACGGCCCGTGTGGCAGGCAATGCCGCCCACCTGTTCCACCATCAGAATGAGCACATCGCCATCGCAGTCCAGTCGAATTTCTTTGACCTTCTGCTGATTGCCCGATTCCTCGCCCTTGTGCCACAGCTTACCGCGCGAACGTGAAAAATACGTTGCAAAACCTGTCTTGGCTGTAATTTCCAGGGCTTCCTGATTCATCCACGCCACCATCAGCACACGCTGGGTGATGTGGTCTTGGGCAACCACATTCAGCAAACCTTTTTCATCAAAGCTGACGCTGTCCAGCCAGTTGTCGGTGATGACTACATCTTTGCTCATGCCTCAGGAAACCCCTTTCGCCCTAAACACGGACAGTAATGCCCGCTTTGGTCATGTGGGCCTTGGCTTGTTGCACGGTGTATTCGCCATAGTGGAAGATACTTGCAGCTAGCACTGCGCTGGCTTTGCCCTTGATAACCCCGTCAACCAGGTGATCCAGATTGCCGACACCGCCGCTGGCAATGACGGGAATGCTGACCGCATCGGACACAGCCCGGGTCAGCTCCAGGTTAAAACCGATTTTGGTTCCATCGCGGTCCATGCTGGTCAACAGTAATTCACCAGCACCCAGTGCCTGCATCTTGCGTGCCCATTCGACGGCATCAAGCCCTGTCGGTTTGCGCCCACCGTGGGTATACACTTCCCAGCCAGGCTCACCATTGGACTTGGCTTTGGCATCGATGGCCACCACGATACATTGCGAGCCGTACTTGGTGGACGCTTCGCCCACCAGTTCAGGATTGGTAACCGCCGAAGTGTTGATGCTGATTTTGTCTGCGCCGGCGTTGAGCAACCTGCGCACATCTTCCACCTTGCGCACCCCGCCACCCACAGTCAAGGGAATGAACACCTGGCTGGCCACTGCTTCAATCACGTGCAAAATCAGGTCACGGTCATCGGAAGACGCGGTGATGTCCAGAAAAGTGAGTTCATCTGCCCCCTGCTCGTCATAGCGGCGAGCAATCTCGACAGGGTCGCCTGCATCGCGCAGTTCAACGAAATTGACGCCCTTGACCACCCGGCCTGCGGTTACATCCAGGCACGGAATAATGCGGCTTGCCAACATCAGTACGCTTTTCCGTTCAATTCATCTGCCAGTTCCTGGCCTTTCGCGAAGTCGAGAGTGCCTTCGTAAATGGACCGGCCGCAAATGGCCCCCATGACACCTTCGTGTTCAACGCCGCAAAGCTGGCGCACATCGTCCAGGTTGGTAATGCCACCAGAGGCAATCACTGGAATGGTCAAGGCATTGGCCAGGCGAACCGTGGCTTCAATGTTCACCCCACCGAGCATGCCATCGCGGCCAATGTCGGTGTAAATAATGGCTTCAACACCATAACCTTCATATTTTTTGGCGAGGTCCACCACGTCATGACCGGAAATCTTGCTCCAGCCATCTGTGGCCACTTTGCCCTCTTTGGCATCCAGTCCTACGATGATTTGGCCAGGGAAAGCGCCGCACGCATCGTGCAGGAAGCCCGGGTTTTTCACCGCTGCCGTGCCAATGATCACATAGCTCAAACCATCGTCCAGATAACGCTCAATGGTGTCCAAGTCTCGAATACCGCCCCCCAACTGCACGGGAATTGCACCGCCAACCGCATCGAGAATGTCGATGATGACCCCCTCGTTCACAGGCTTGCCGGCTATGGCGCCATTCAGGTCGACCAGGTGCAAGCGGCGCGCGCCACTTTCAACCCATTTCATGGCCATTTCGACCGGGTCTGCCGAGAAAATGGTGGCATCGTCCATATTGCCTTGTTTCAGGCGAACACACTGACCGTCTTTCAGGTCGATTGCTGGAATGAGTAACATGAGACTGTGTTGTTAACTATTCAAGTGAGTGAAAAAAGTTTGGTTAAAACCTCAGGGGTTCCATCTTAAAAAATTGGAATACAGCTTAAGGCCGTCGTCCGCGCTTTTCTCAGGATGGAACTGTGTTGCAAAGATGTTATCCCTTGCGATGGCGCAGGTAAAGCGGACACCGTAGTCTGTCTCACCAGCCACGTGCTCCGGGTTTGCCGGATTGGCATGGTAACTGTGGACAAAGTAGAACCAGGCATTGTCTTCAATGCCCGCCCAAAGCGGATGCTTGATGCATTGCTTGACCTGATTCCAACCCATGTGGGGGACCTTCAAGCCGCACTCCACGGTCAAGCGCGGGTCGAATCTGACCACCTCACCGGGAAAGAGGGACAGGCAGTCTGCAGGCCCTTCCGCGCTGCGTTCCATCATCATCTGTTCGCCCACGCAAACCCCAAACAAGGGTTTGTTCTCAGCAGCCCTGTACACCGCCTCCATGAGGCCCGATTCCCGCAATGCTTTCATGCAGTCTGGCATGGCGCCCTGACCGGGCAGCACCACGCGACTGGCGCGATCGATCTCGGCAGGGTCGTCGGTGATCCGGATTTCCTGATTCTCAAGCTTGACATGCTGCAAGGCTTGGGCCACCGAACGCAGGTTGCCCATGCCGTAGTCAACAACAGCAACAAGACTCACAAAGCACCTTTGGTACTGGGAATGGCACCCTGCTGACGCTCATCAATGGCCACCGCCATGCGCAAGGCGCGACCGAAAGCCTTGAACACGGTTTCACACTGGTGATGTGAATTCACGCCTTTCAGGTTGTCGATGTGAAGTGTGCACAGCGCGTGGTTGACGAAGCCCTGGAAAAACTCAAACACCAGATCCACGTCAAACGAACCAATGCTGGCGCGAGTGAACGGGATGTCCTGGTGCAAGCCGGGACGACCAGACAGATCAATCACGACTCGTGACAAGGCTTCATCCAGTGGCACGTAGCTGTGGCCATAGCGCACAATCCCTTTCTTGTCGCCCAAGGCTCTGGTGAATGCCATGCCCAAGGTGATACCCGTGTCTTCCACCGTGTGGTGTGCGTCAATGTGCAAGTCGCCTTTGGCGACAATGTGCAAATCGAAGAGTCCATGCCGGGAAATCTGCTCCAGCATGTGATCCAGGAAGGGCACACCGGTGTCCAGGTGACGTTCACCCGAACCATCCAGGTTGATTTTGACGGTGATCTGGGTTTCCAGTGTATTGCGGGTAACTTCTGCGGTTCTCATGTTTTTCTGAAAGTTATGCGGCCTTGCTGGCCACTTCATCAATGGATTGCTGCACAGCCTTTAAAAACTGCTGGTTCTCTGTTTCAGTGCTCACTGTCACGCGCAGGCAATTTTCCAGCAAGGGGTGACCCTTGCCGACGTATTTCACCAAGATACCCTTGTTTTTAAGGGCCTCAAAGACCTCTAGGGCGTAAGGCATGCGGAAAAGCACGAAATTGGCGTAAGAATCAAACACTTCGACGTCACCATTGGGTGTTCTAAGGGTTTTCAAGGCTGCAGTTAGCACACTGCGTTGATCACGCAGCAGTTTGGCCTGTGCGTCAAACGCATCGAAATGCTCCAATGCAAACTGAACGGCGATGCGAGTGAGTACGTTCACGTTGTAAGGCGGACGCACTTTGTCAATTTGCTCCACCCAGGCCGGGCTGGCCACGGCATAACCGAGACGAGCACCAGCAAGCCCCAGCTTGGAGAAGGTGCGCAGCACCAATACATTTGAAAACTCAAGCACGCGGGCCATGAATGAGGCGTCGGCAAATGCTTCATAGGCCTCATCAACAACCACAAGCCCAGGTGTGGCTTCGATGATTTGTACAATTTCCGCTTCGCGCAGCGCCACGCCGGTGGGGTTGTTGGGGTAGGCCAGGAAAACCACTTTGGGCTGGTTGGCTGAAATGGCTTTCAACATGGCGGGCATGTTCAGCGTGAAATCGGGGTTCAGGTCCACGCCCACAAAGCGCGCATGGCTCCACTGGCTGTAAACCGCATACATCACAAAGGTGGGCACAGGCGACATGACTACGTCACCAGGCATGCAACAGGCGCGAATAATCAGGTCAATCAGCTCATCAGACCCGTTGCCAAACAGGACATGGGCCGCCTTGGGAATGGCTGTGCAGGCGCGCAAGGCCGATTCGAGTTCGAGCGCTTTGGGCGCAGGGTAACGATTCAACTCCGCCGCTTTGAGCGCCTTGGCCAGCTCGTCAAGCAAGGCCGCGGGCATGCCCTGCGGATTCTCCATGGCATCGAGCTTCAACATGCCTGCGGAAGGGGCGACCACGTAGGCTTGTGTGGCTTGCACGTCGGCTCGGATTGTTTTTTGCAATAGGCTCATGGCGTACTCAATCCGCTTTCTTGAATTTTGGACCTACCCGGTACTCTGCGGAGCGCGCGTGGGCAGGCAAGCCTTCACCGTAAGCCAGCTCGGCAGCCACTTCACCCAGAGTGCTTGCACCTTCGCGACTTGCAAAAATAATGCTGCTGCGTTTCTGGAAGTCGTAAACACCCAGTGGCGAGCTAAATCGCGCTGTACCTGCTGTGGGCAACACGTGGTTTGGCCCGGCACAATAATCGCCCAGCGATTCGCTGGTGTACGGCCCCATGAAAATTGCACCTGCGTGGCGCAATTTGCCCACCCAGGCGTCCGGGTCCAAAACACTGAGCTCCAGGTGTTCGGGTGCGATCTGGTTGCTGAGCTCACAGGCCTCGTCCATGTCTTTGACTTGAATAAGGGCACCGCGGTTTTTCAATGAGGTGGCAATCACCGTTGCACGAGGCATGCTGTCCATCAGCCGCTTGATGCTGGCCTGCACCTGATCCAGAAATTCCTTGCTGGGGCTAAGCAGAATGGACTGTGCCATTTCGTCGTGCTCGGCCTGGCTGAACAGGTCCATTGCGATCCAGTCGGGGTTGGTTGTGCCGTCGCAAATCACGAGAATTTCGGAAGGGCCGGCAATCATGTCAATGCCCACTGCGCCGAATACGCGTCGCTTGGCTTCGGCCACATAGGCATTGCCCGGGCCCACGATTTTGTCAACGCGGGGTACGGTTTGCGTGCCATACGCCAAGGCGGCCACGGCCTGCGCGCCACCAATGGTGAACACGCGGTCGACACCAGCCAAATGCGCTGCGGCAAGCACCATCTGGTTTTTCACGCCACTGGGCGTGGGCACCACCATGATGACTTCCTTCACACCCGCGACCTTGGCGGGCACTGCATTCATCAGGACCGATGACGGGTAAGCTGCTTTGCCACCCGGTACATACAAGCCAGCGCGATCAAGCGGTGTAACTCGCTGGCCCAGGCGCGTGCCGTCTGCTTCAGTGAATTCCCAGCTTTCCGCAACTTGGTGCTCATGAAAGGCGCGCACCCGCTGGGCAGCCACTTTCAGAGCTCCCTTTTGATCCGCGTCCAGCGTATCGAAAGCCTGCTTCAGTTCGTCAGGCCCAATTTCAAGCTCGGCTGCGGTAGCGGCCTTGACCCGGTCAAACTTTTCAGTAAATTCAAGCAAGGCTTCATCACCCCGCTTTCGAACGGCATGAATAATGTCTGCCACCGCGCCTTCCACGTGGGGATCGCGTTGTTCTTCATAGGCGAGCAATGCACGGAACTGCTCGGCAAAGTTGGCATCCAGAGTAGACAATCGACGAATTTGGGAAGACATTTTTTTACTACCTTATAAATAATTCAACTGCTCAGGCACTGGCCTTGTCACCTGCAACTGCCTCGGTAAACACGTCCAGAATAGGCTGTAAGGCCTCGTACTTCATTTTCAGTGCAGCCTGATTCACAACCAGTCGAGAGGAAATTTCGCAAATTTCCTCAACTTCAACCAGCTTGTTGGCGCGCAGGGTGGAACCGGTACTGACCAGATCCACAATGGCGTCGGCCAAGCCAACCAGGGGGGCCAGCTCCATGGACCCGTACAGCTTGATCAAGTCCACGTGGACACCGCGGTTGGCAAAGTGTTCGCGTGCACTGTTCACGTACTTGGTGGCAATACGCAAACGCGCACCCTGCTTTACTGCGCTGGCGTAGTCAAACCCTTCCGGAGCAGCTACACAAAGGCGGCACTTTGCAATTGCAAGATCCAGCGGCTGATACAAGCCAACGCCGGAATGCTCGATCAGCACATCCTTGCCCGCCACGCCCAAATCGGCGGCACCGTGCTGCACATAGGTGGGCACATCGGTGGCCCGCACAATGATGATCTGCACATCGGCACGGTTGGTGCCAATGATCAGCTTGCGCGATTTTTCCGGGTCTTCTGAAGGCACAATGCCCGCCTTTTCAAGCAGGGGCAATGTTTCCTCAAAGATGCGTCCTTTGGACAGGGCCAATGTAATCATTCGGTTTTACTCACTGATTCGCTTCACATCTGCGCCTAATTTGCGCAGCTTCTCTTCCATTTTGTCATACCCGCGATCGAGGTGATAAATCCGGTCAATGCGGGTTTCATCGGCAGCAGCCAGTGCGGTAATGACCAGGCCTGCGGATGCACGCAGGTCGGTGGCCATCACCGTGGCGCCGTCAAGCCGCTCAACACCCTTGATGACAGCCGTGTGGCCCTCAATTTCGATGTTTGCGCCCAGGCGCACCATTTCCTGCACATGCATGAAACGGTTCTCAAAAATGGTCTCGTTGACAATGGCAGTGCCGTCGGCCACGCAGTTAACCGCCATAAGTTGCGCCTGCATGTCGGTTGCAAAACCCGGGAATGGCGCGGTGCGTGCGCCCACAGCCTTGGGTCGACCCTGCATGCTGGCATGAATCCGGGTACCTTCCACGTCAATCTTCAAGCCCGCGGTGCGCAGCTTTTCCAGCGTGGCGTCCATGCTGTCGGCATCGGCATTGTTGAGCACAATTTGACCACCGCAAGCCGCCACAGCACACAGGAAAGTACCTGCTTCAATGCGATCGGGCATGACCTGGTATTCACAACCATTCAGTTTTTCAACGCCGTGTACGGTGATGGTGTCGGTGCCGATTCCTTCGATTTGGGCACCCATTTTCACCAGCATATTGGCCAGGTCCACCACCTCGGGTTCGCGGGCAGCATTTTCAATGATGGTGGTGCCGTCGGCCAAAGCTGCGGCCATCATCAGGTTTTCAGTGCCGGTTACAGTGACCATGTCCGTAACAATGCGTGCGCCCTTCAGGCGCTTGGCCTTGGCGTGGATGTAACCTTTTTCGATCGTGATTTCCGCACCCATGGCCTGAAGGCCCTTGATGTGCTGATCTACCGGGCGCTGGCCGATGGCACAACCACCCGGCAAGCTCACGCTGGCTTCGCCAAAACGTGCCAGCAAGGGGCCAAGCACCAGAATACTGGCACGCATGGTTTTGACGAGGTCGTAACTGGCTACAGGTTCGGAAATTTCCTCGGCACGCAAGGCCAACTGGTTTTCACCGTGCCAGAAACACTGAACACCCATGGAACCCAAGAGGCGCAAGCAGGTATTGATGTCGCGCAGGCGCGGCACGTTGGTGACCATCACGGGCTCGGCTGTGAGCAAACTGGCACACAGAATCGGCAGGGCGGCATTTTTCGCGCCAGACACAGACACTTCACCGTGAAGCGGCTTTCCGCCACGAATCAAAAAAGAATCCATTGAAGGGCAGTCCTTTTACGCTTGTTGTTGCGCCCACTCAGCGGGCGTCAGAGTTTTCATCGACAAGGCGTGAATTTCCGCACGCATTCTGTCACCCAGTACTGCATAGACTTTTTGATGCCGCTGAATGGCTCGCAGGCCTTCGAAGGCGCTGGCCACAATGACTGCCTCGAAATGCTGGCCGTCGCCTGACACTGTCAGGTGTTCACATTCCAGACCTTGTGCAATATAGCCGCGAACGGTTTCAGGCAACAACATGATTTTTCCTATCCTTTTGATTCAACAGCACTATTATCCCCTCAATTTGTAACCAGAGGTCACCATTCGCATGCCAATGGCGGTCAATGCCGCCCATGCAGCTACGCCGATTCCCAAGCTGAACCACGGACTGACATCGCTTACCCCAAAGAAGCCATAGCGGAAGCCATCGATCAGGTAAAAGAAGGGGTTAAAGTGCGACACGGTTTGCCACACGGCGGGTAATGAATGGATGGAATAAAACACACCTGACAAAAAAGTGGCTGGCATGATGATGAAATTCTGAAACGCAGCCAACTGGTCGAACTTTTCAGCCCAAATGCCGGCGATGACACCCATGGTACCCAGCAAAGCCGAACCCACCAGGGCGTGAACCAGAATCCACATCGGGTTGTGCACGTGCAAACCCACAAAAGCCACAGTGACCAGCAAAACCCCAGCACCCACTGCAATGCCTCGGGCCATGGAAGCCAGCACGTAGGCTGAGAAAAACTCGGCGTGGGACAGGGGCGGCAACAGCACAAAGACCAGATTGCCGGTGATTTTCGACTGAATCAGGCTGGAAGATGAATTGGCAAAGGCGTTTTGCAGCACCGACATCATGACCAAACCTGGCACCAGAAATGCGGCATAACTGACGCCAGGATAAGGCTCGACCTTGCCATCCAGTACGTGCGAGAAAATCATCAAGTACAGCAACGCAGTCACCACAGGTGCCAGTACCGTCTGGAAGCTCACCTTCCAGAAACGCAGGATTTCTTTCTTGAACAGGGTTTGCCAGCCAGTCATTTCGCTGCCCCGCCACTCATCAACTGCACAAAGACCTCTTCAAGGTCGGGCTTTTCGATGCTGCACTCCAGTACGTCCAAGTGTTCAAGCCGACATTGCGCCAAAATCTGCTCAATCTCAGCCGGGCCATTCAAAGCCAGGGTGTAACGGCCATCCAGCGGATTCGCCTTCAAGGCGCGCGACTGCAAACTGACCGGCAACACGCCGTTCAATTGCAGGTTCAGGGTTTGGCTGGCGTGTTTCCTAAGCAGGTTCGGGGTGGTATCCACGGTCAACACCTTGCCGTTTTTCAGCATTGCAATGCGGTTGCAAAGAGTTTCCGCTTCTTCGAGATAGTGCGTGGTCAGCAAAATTGTGTGGCCCTTTTCGTTCAAGCCTTTGACAAACTTCCACAGGGTTTGGCGCAACTCGACATCCACGCCAGCTGTGGGTTCATCCAGCACCATCACCGGCGGTTTGTGAACCAGCGCCTGCGCCACCATGACACGGCGTTTCATGCCGCCAGACAGGGTTCGCATATTGTTGTCAGCCTTGTCCATCAAGCTCAAGGAACTCAACAGCTCGTCGATCCAGTCATCATTTTTTTTCAGACCAAAGTACCCGGACTGAAAACGCAAGGTTTCACGCACAGAGAAGAAAGGATCAAACACCAATTCCTGCGGCACAATACCAATGCTGCGACGCGCATCGCGAAACTGGTTGACCACATCAAAACCCATGACCTTCGCCGTGCCTGAAGAGGCCCGGCTTAAACCGGCAATGATATTGATGAGCGTGGTTTTACCTGCGCCGTTTGGACCGAGCAATGCAAAGAATTCCCCTTCCTCGATGGTCAGAGAGACTTCATTCAAGGAACGGAATTCACCGAAATATTTGGATACCGAGCCAAGCTCTAGGGCAAACGACATGACTTCGAGCGCCCAGAGGGCGCGCGCCGGATTTTAAGAGAAGAGAGATTGTACTCCGTAGGCGGCGATCAAACTGTCCAACTGCGCGGGACGATGCTGCAGTTCAAGGGTTTTGTCTGATTTAAGCACTCGCCTGGCAGCCAGAATTACGGCAAGTACAGTCGAGTCGACGTGAGTCACCCGGGAAAAGTCGATCACGTGGTCACCCCTGGAAAAAGCTTTGGTAACCTCGGCAATCACTTGGTCGCCATTGCGTACTGTGATGTGATCGACTGTGACTTGCATATCAGCCCTTGGCGTTCAAGGTTTTCAGAGTCTGGATCAAACCATCCACACCGGAGCTGGCCAGCACGGCACCAAACTGCGCCTTGTAGGAATCAACCAACCACAGGCCCAAAACGCTCAGGTCGTAGATTTGCCACTTTCCGTCTTTCTTTTCAACCCGGTATGCAAGATCGATCGGGGGCGCGCCCTTTTGAATGACTCGGCTATTCACAATCACATCTGTGTCTTCAGGACGTGCACGCAGGCGGTCCACTTGCAGGGTTTGGTCACCTACCTGGGACAGGGCACCAGAATAGGTCTTGACCAACAGGGTTCGGAATTCCTTGGTGATCTGTTCACGCTGCTCAGGTGTGGCTTCGCGCCAAGGGCGGCCCACTACCAACTGGGTCATTTTCCGAAAGTTGACATTGGGCATGACCTTTTGATCAATCAAGGCGTCCAGCTTGCGGGGGTCGGACACCAGCTCCTGCTTTCTGGCCTTGATTTCAGCCAAAACTTCGTTGCTGAACTTCTCAACAAACTCGTTGGCAGGCACTTCCTGAGCCATTGCTGGCTGAACCATCGCGCTGACACCCAAGGCGGCAATCGCGATCCACTGAAAAAGTCGGTTTACTGCAATATTCATGATTTTTCCAAAAAATGTCATTAACCAGATCAAAAACGCAAGACCGGCCTGCGGTGTTGACGCGCTAGAAATCAGTTCGGCAAACCTAACCCTTCGCGGGCACGTTCACTTTGCTGGAGGTCGCCCGGCAACAAAGTGGACACACCATCGGTGACTGGGTTGACCTGCACCAAGGCCGCCTTGAAGGGCGGAAAAGCCTCGGGCACTGCGCTTGAGCTGCTCGACTCTTCCTCGAAATCCTTGTAGCCCTGATCCTGGGGATCGGGGGCACCATCCCGAATCAGACTGGCCCGCCGTTTCAAATACGCATCGCGTACAAAGGCATACTGGTCCAGCGCAACCCGCTCAACCAGATCGGTGGCAGGCAGCAAGCGGGCACGCGTGTTCACAACATTCACCACAAACAGGCTGTTGCGTACACGCACGTCATCATAGTGATAAAGCGGATCCAAAGGGGCATCCACGAAGCGCGCTGGTGCATCACGCAATGTGCTTGGGCCGAGCAAAGGCAACACCAGGTAGGGGCCTGACCCAACGCCCCAAACACCCAGCGTCTGACCAAAATCCTCGTCGTTTTTCTGAAAACCAAGCTCGGTGGCCACATCGGCCAAACCAACAATACCGACGGTGGTATTCAGCGCAAAACGTGTAATGTCACTTCCCGCTGCTTTGGGCTTACCCTGCAAGAGGTTGTTGAATGCAACACTGATGTCATCGAGATTGGAGAAAAAGTTGCCAATGACGGTTTTGACCTCTGGCGCAGTCACCTTGTCGTAACCTTGTGCCAGGGGCTTGATCACAGCCTTGTCGACCACCTGGTTAAAACCATCCACTGTTCGATTGAACCCTTCCAGCGGATCGGATTCCGAAGGAGCCCGCATGCTGGTGCATGCCGAGGCCAGGCTGGCAATACCCACCAGCAAACACAATTTTCGAATTGAAACTACCATGTGTATCCCCTTCATCACTTTTCGGAATCGCCTTCCGAGGCTTTACTGAACAGGAACTGGCTGATCAGATTCTCCAATACAACGGCCGACTGGGTTCGAGCAAATTTTTCGCCGCCCACCAGGTTTTCCAGATCACCCCCGGCTTCAATTCCCACGTACTGTTCGCCGAGCAACCCTGAAGTCAGGATTCTAGCGGAAGAGTCTTTGGGAAACTCGAATCCCTGCTCCAAATCCAGCGAAACCACGGCGCGGAAAGTGACTGGGTCCAGCTTGATATTGGCTACACGGCCCACGGTGACGCCCGCACTTTTCACCGGCGCACGGGATTTCAAACCGCCAATGTTGTCAAACTCTGCGGTAACACGGTATTGATCACCGGCAGTGAATGAAATCAAATTGCCCGCTTTCAAGGACAGGAAAACCAAGGCCAGCGCACCGAGCAAGACAAACAGACCAACCCAAAAATCGACAGCTGCGTTCTTTTTCATACTATTAATCCGTTAAATACTGAACATCAGTGCTGTAAGCACAAAATCGAGACCCAAAATCGTGAGGGAAGAAATCACAACGGTGCGAGTAGTTGCGCGCGACACCCCTTCCGGCGTGGGCTGGCACGAATACCCCTGAAACAGCGCAATTGAACTGACCGCGAAACCAAATACCAGGCTTTTGATGACACCGTTGAGAATGTCGTCTCGAACATCAACGCCCGCCTGCATCTGGGACCAAAAAGCGCCTGAATCAACCCCAATCAGCAACACACCGACCACGTAGCCACCAAAAATACCCACTGCACTAAACAGCGCTGCGAGCAAAGGCATGGATACGAGCCCGGCAACCCAGCGCGGTGAAACAATGCGGGCCTTGGGATCCACTGCCATCATTTCCATGGCGGTCAACTGCTCCCCGGCTTTCATTAGACCAATTTCAGCGGTCAGGGAAGTACCGGCCCGCCCGGCAAACAACAGAGCCGACACCACGGGACCCAGCTCGCGAACCAAGGACAAGGCAACCAAAAGACCCAGCGCCTGTTCTGCGCCATACCGGTTCAAGGTGTAGTAGCCCTGCAAACCCAGCACAAAACCAACGAACAGACCAGACACCACAATGATGACGAGGGAATAGTTGCCAATAAAGTGGATCTGGTCAATAACCAAGCGCGGCCTTAACAAGGCCTTGGGCAGCAGCACGAGCAGCGCGCCCACGAACCGGGCGAATACACCCAGACCGGTGACAGTATTGATGACACCAGCGCCCAGGCGGGAAATCAGGATGGCGGGGTTCATGCAAAATCCTTCTGCAAATCGGTTGCCGGGTAATGAAACTTCACTGGCCCTTCCGGCAAGCCCTTGATGAACTGTTGCACATAAGGATCCTGGTTGGCCTCAACCTCGGCGGGAGAGCCTTGGGCCAGCACCCGGCCGTTTGCAATCACAATGACATGGTCGCTGATCGCAAATGACTCATGAATATCGTGAGTCACCACCACGGACGTAGCACCCAAGGCATCATTCAAGGTGCGAATCAGATTGGCGGTGATCCCCAGGGAAATTGGGTCCAGACCAGCAAAAGGCTCATCATAGAAAATCAGTTCAGGGTCCAGGGCTATGGCACGAGCCAATGCCACGCGGCGGCTCATGCCACCTGAAATCTCAGAAGGGAACAGCTTGCTAGCGCCCCGCAGACCGACTGCATGCAGCTTCAGCAACACCAGGTCCCGAATGGCCGATTCCGGCAAATTGGTGTGCTCACGCAGAGGAAATGCCACATTGTCAAAAACAGACAGATCAGTGAACAGGGCACCGAACTGGAACAACACACCGATTCGTTTGCGAAAGGCATACAGCTGTTGGGTGTTGGCCGCAACCACGTCTTGCCCCAACACACTAACGTCACCTTTGTTCACGGGATATTGCCCGCACATCAACCTGAGCAGGGTGGTTTTACCCGACCCGGAACCGCCCATCACGGACACGACCTTGCCCTTCGGAATATCCAAAGAAATGTTTTCGAGGATCAGGCGGTCACCGTAGCCGAAATCCACGTTTTTCAGTTGAGCAACAAAGCCCATGGAAGGTCCTCAAATGGCGATTTCAAATTAATTTGCATTGTACCTCGAAGGACAAGGCGGATTCAGAAAGCGTTGGTATTCCACACATGCCCCCCAATAGTGATGGGGCTCCCCCAACCTACATGACCACGAAGCGTGTACTTGGTTTCATGCCAGTAATATCCGGCTCAATTCGATCCCAAAAAGTTAAAACACTGTGCCCGAAATGCCCAAACTCATACTGCGCCTCGTGTGCCTGACCTGTTTATCCTTACCCGGGGCACTGCTGTTTGGATGCGCAGCACCACCTCAGACCAGCATTGAAATTCAGCAACCCCCCGCTGCAGCCATGCCCATGCAGGGTTTGGGCGCCATTTTTTGGGCAGACAAAGTCAGGCACACCCGAAACCTGTGGCCCACGCACCCGGCCACATTCACCTTCCGACTGGAAAACATTCCGGCAAGCCAGATACTTGAGCTGATTTCCACCGAAATTCAGTTGGGCTACGAAATGGACAGCTGCGGTGAAGCGCGAGTCAGCCTGGTGGGGCGAAGCATGCCCTTGCACCAGATCATCGAAAGCCTGGAACAACAGGCCGGTGCGAGCATCCGGTTTGAAGGCAAGCAGCTCATCATGCGTTGCGAAGCAGACCAGCTTCGCGTGTACACGCTGGATTACCTCTCGATTGCCCGGCAAATGAACGACTCATCCAGCCTGAGCTCTGCGATTGCAGGCAACCCACGCGAGCTGCAAAACCGGCAGGAGACGGGTAACCGGTCGGAGTTGATGCTGAACAATTTGCAGCAACACGACCTGTGGGAAGACATGGCCCTACAGATCGAACAGATCATTCAAGCGCAGATCAAACCCGTGGAGTTTTCAACCCGTGAGCGCGTGGTGGATGAAGAGGAAGATCGAGCCTTCGCAAGCACGCGGGTACCGCGAAACCGACGCGCAGACCCGAATCAGAGAAGTACCACCCAGGTTTCCTCTGAACGGCGCGACATCACGACGACCCGCAAGGAAACCCGTTCGGGGCGGGTGATTGTTAACCCGGAGTCCGGCACCATCTCGGTCATTGCCAAACCAAGCCAGCACCGGCGTGTGCTTCAGTGGCTTGAGCAGGTACAGCGGCGGGTAGACCGTCAAATAGTGATTGAAGCGGTCATCACGGAAATATCGCTCAATGACCGATATGAGCGCGGCATCGACTGGAATGTGCTGCGGCAAAACGGCATCACGGCTGGCTTGGCTGTGCAAGGTTTGAACCTGGTGAACCCAGCATTCACCTTCACCGCACTGCGCAACACACCGAACACCGATGCGAATGTGGTTTTGCGACTGCTGGAGGAGTTTGGGCAGACATCCGTTCTTTCATCACCCCGAGTGGTCACGATGAATCAGCAGGCCGCGGTGCTCAAGGTGATCGACAACCGGGTGTATTTCACCACCGACGTTCAAACCAGTGCGCCGACCCAAAACAGCCCGGCCTTTTCAACATTCACAACGCAGGTTCAAACCGTACCGGTCGGATTCCTGATGACAGTAACACCGCAAATTGCAGACAACAACGCCATTCAATTGCGGGTCCGGCCCACGCTCAGCAGGATCGTGGGATTCGTTCAAGACCCCAACCCTGCTTTGCAGCAACTCAACATTGTCAGTCGGGTTCCTGAAGTTCAGACCCGGGAACTGGAATCAATCCTTCGGTTGAAAAGCGGCGAAATGGCCCTGCTGGGAGGTCTGCGACAAAAAGAGCGCAGCACGCTGGACCGCGGGCTGCCTGGCGCGCCGGAGTTGTTTGATCCTTTGACCCAAAGCGCTACGCGGTCTGAGAACCACATTGAACTGGTAGTGCTTTTGAAAGCCACCGTGCTGGAAAGCGCCACATCCACAGCTCAGGATGGTTTGCTGAAAACAACCAGCGCAGCCAACACTGACCAGTTGAACAGCGCACTCTCCACAGCACTGGGGCTGTATCAATCGGGACAACACCGGGAACTTCAAGTACTGCTGGAATTGCTTCAATCACGCTTTCCCGACAGCCCTGAAACCCATTACAACATGGCACTTCTTGCAAGCCAGCAAGGGCACGATGAACAGGCGATTGCCGCCTTGAACAAATCAGAAGCACTGTGCAGCCAGCTCAATTGCGACCTTCCCTTGCTGGCGGTTCGCGCGTTTATTCAGGCGCGTTTACCATGACCGATTGGTTCCGCTCCACCGAATCGATTGTGCGCCACGCGGTGCAGTGCAATGCATCGGATATCCACATCACCCCGACTCACAAAGGATTTCTGGTTCGCCTGCGCATCAACGGCGTATTGGGTGAGCCCATGGAAGTTCAGCCAGAACTAGGCCGCGTCCTGATCCAGGCCTTCAAGGCCGAAGGAAAAATGAATATTGCGGAAACTCGTCGCCCCCAGGATGCGCGACTTGGCAAACAGGGAACGGAAATGCGGCTGGCCACCCACCCCACCTTGCACGGTGAAAACCTGGTGATTCGCTTGCTGAATAGCCATGGCAAAAAGCACTTGAATGAACTGGGCTTGAGCGCCCGAGTATTGCTTTTAATCGAAGACATGCTGTCGCATGAATATGGCCTGGTTCTGGTGGCAGGTGCCACGGGCAGCGGAAAAACCACCAGCCTGCATGCAATGCTCAACAGCCTGGGATCGCAGGCTGGGCGAATTGCAACACTCGAAGACCCGGTTGAAATCATCAATCCGCATGCGGTTCAAACAGACTTGTCCAGGCTTCCTCACCTTGATTTTGCCTCTGGCTTGCGCTCGTTGATGCGTCAAGACCCGGACACCATTCTGGTCGGTGAAATACGGGATGAAGAAACAGCCGAGTTGACACTGAATGCCGCGCTGACCGGGCACCGGGTGTTTGCCTCCATCCACGCACCCGACTGCCTGGGCGCGCTGTGTCGCCTGGTTGAACTCAATGTCCGCTTGGGGAGCCTGCTGAACTGCCTGAACGGCCTGATCACCTTGCGACTGCAGGCAGGGGTACAGAATACAGACCGGCAGCTTCGGGCCGAAGTCATGAACCTGAAGAAAATGGACCGCAAGGCCGTTCTGCAATGCAAGGGGCTGGACGAATTGGCGGCACTTTGTTCACCCGATGCTTACGTTGCTTTTCAATCATGAACATCAAACCACGCAACATCAAACCTCAAACCTGGCAAACATGGATGGGGCACTGGGCAGAATTACTGGAATCTGGCATGCCAGTGATGGACTCCATTGAATTGAGCGGTGAACTTCAAAACGGCAATCGACAAGGTCGGCTGCTTCTTGAGCGCTTGCAACGCACAGGGCAATTTCTTCAGTCCGGACAAAGCCTCCAAACTGCCTTTCGCGCATCATTTGGAGCACTTCCTACCGCTTTGGAAGTGGCCTTGATGTGTGGGCAAGCCAGTGGAGATCTGGGCGCCGCCGTGAACGAACAGCTTCAACGCTGGCGTGCTACACGCGAGGCCAATATGGCACTCTGCAAAAGCCTGATTTATCCGGGTATTGTGCTGGTACTCGCCTTGGCTTGCTGGGTATTTTTGCATCAAGTCTCCAGTCCTCATTTGGTTGGGACCCTAATCAACCAAGGTGCCAAATTCAACGGGGCTGACGGTCTTCTGCTTGTTGGATTCGCTGTGATAGCGATTGCACTCGGGTTGCGGGTAGCACAACGCAAAACGAGGTCTGCCGATCAGTTTGTTTTGCCTCAGAAACCCAGACTGGCTTCAGATTTTTATCACATGATCGCCTGTGAACTTCAGTCGGGGCTGGACCTGATGCATTGCCTGCGGTACCGGAATCTTCCTCAAATGACCGGCTTGATACCGGGTTCAATTAACCCGCAGACCAGCATGCTAAAGGAACTGAACCGACTGGTGAATTCTGCTCAAGGTTACGTGCGAATGGGTTCAGGGCTGGGTCAGGCCATGCAAAAGGCACAAGCGCCCCAATTTCTGATTCGTCAATGCCAGCTGGCGGAGCAGACAGGCAATTTGGCACATTGTTTTTTTCTGGCAGCCAAAGTATACGAACTGCGCGCGAAAGCCGCTCAGGAGCGATTGCAAAACATTTTGCCGCCGCTTGCACTGGCTTTGTCTGCATTGACACTCGCAATGGCCTACCAATCCACCTTGGCCCCACTCTACGGCAATCTCACAGGACTCGCATGACACACGTTAACCCCCATGCCGATGTCTGGGTCATTCACCAAGACAAAGCCTGCCTGCTTCGGCAGGACCCTGTTGCACTCGCTGGTTGGCAACAGGAAATGAGTATGCCTTTTAGCGAATTCATGGGCAGTGCAATTGCCTTGTCCAGCTTCACACAGCCAGACACACGGGTGTTTTACAACCTGAATTCAAACACGGTAAGCCACGAGAGCAATCGCTTGACGTATCTCAACGAGAAACATTGGCTGGGCATCAAAGAAGACCCGCTGCGTTTGCTGCAGGTCACTGCAGGTCATGAACAACAGGAAATCAAATCCCTTCAATCCATGGGAAAAAAAGCCCTCGTCATCAGTTGCGTCGACCCTGCTCAGTTTGAACGGGCAACACCCATGATATTGATCAATCCTCGGGAGAAAAAACATCTGGAGAAATGGCTTGCAGCGCGCCGTGAAGGCGCCGGAAAACACAAGGTCAACCTTGGATTGCTTGTCAATCTTTGGAGCAAGCCGGAGCCTGCGCATCAAACCCTGCGCCTTGTGGCAATGTGCTGCACATTCTTGAGCCTGGCGGTTGCACACCATCTGAATGAGGTTCAGAGGAGCAAGCAACTGGACTACTTTGCGCAAGATGTGCAACAGGCCTTGAAAAAGGACCAAGAAAATTCGGTGGGCACTGCTTGGACAGACTGGGGTATTCAGCTCGGAAAGTTTGGCAAAGACAAGCGGGCCAATTTGAATGCTGTGAATATTCAGTGGAATGAAGAGGGCCATGTCTATACCCAGGCCACGCTGAGCAGAGATCGAAAACGCGTACCCAAGGGTTGCACGCTGGAAACACCCCGCAGCGCGACTTGTAGTACCAAAGGACTTGCGCGATGAAAACCAGTGAGCTCGGTGTACTGCGTTTAATTGGTCTATTCCGAATAGCGCGTCCTGTATTGGATTGCACCTTGTTGGCTTTGTGTCTGCTTGCTTACGTGCTGGCTCAAGACTACACACGCGAAAGACAGACAAACAATGCAGCGTATCAGCGCCTGTCCAAAAGCCTTGTCCAGCAGGCCAGTCACAGCAAGTCTGATTATTCCATCGCATCTATCGATCAGCAATTCAAATCTGAGCCTGAAATGTGGAGCAGTTTGCAAAGCTGGCTTGCAGAAAATGGCAGCAGATCTGGCCAGTGCAGCTTCAGCATCTTTCCTGCAGAGTTGCCTTACCAAATACAATGCACCGGGTCTAAACACCCCCTTCGAAAGCCTGCTACGCAACCCACACCGGATGCAATGCCCATCGTGCTGGTACCGGGACAAGTTACAAACCAATCCAGCCAAACTGCGCCTGAAATCAAAGCTGCACCTGCCTACGAGATACAGAACAGCTACAAAGTCGAGGGCTGGATAGACACAGCACAAGGCAGAAAACACTTTGACGCAGCACACAAGCGATGGACCCGATGAATCGCGAGACAGGGTACAGCCTGCTGATTGTGCTTGTACTCCTGATGTTAGGAGGGTTTGCCTTGCAGCAACTGGCAATAAATGGCCGTTTTTCACATCAGTTGGAAGTGGAACAACAGGTTCGCGAAAGTCAGATACTTCACGACCTCAAAACCAGCCTGCTCAGTTTTGCCGGCAGCCAAGGCATTCACAGCCAAAGCCATCTGGGTCATCTTCCCTGCCCAGCGGATCTGCCAGATCAGGCCCCGAAAACAACATGCCTCAACAAGCCATGGGGATATCTGCCCACTCGCAGCAGCTACAGCATCAACTACCTGAATCCGGGTTTGAATGCTCGCCACAACGAGCGCGAGAATTCCGCGCAGCGGCATTGGCATTACGCCGTGTCGGCGCAACTACTTCAGCCCAACGCATTGGGCTGGAGTCGCTGGGTTGACTACAGCCAACCCGGTATTCAGGTGCGAATCAAAACCGAAAACCATCGAACTCAAACCGACATTGCAGCGGTAGTCGCTGCAAAAATTGAACGGCTTGGCGAACATCAATACGAGGTTGCAGGCCCCTATCTGTTGATTTCGGTGAACGAGCTTCAGCATCAAATGACAGAAGTGCAGAAACTTCAAATCAGGGACACACTGACAACATGGGTGCAGCTGACCGCATCAGCAGGGTTGGCGCTGGCACATCATGAAAACCTGAGCCTCAGTCAAAACCCAGGCAACACCTACACCCCGGTGAATTCCAACTGCAGTTGTCGCTGCACGAGAACCCGCTGCACCTGCCAATGCGATCAGCCAGCCAATTGGGTTTCTTCTGGTTCGTGCGTGGGTACCAATCCCGACTGTGTGGAACTTGCCGCACACACCGAGTGCAAAAGCGTGGTGGGAAAGGCCTGTGTGATGAGCGGTCCAGCCCAGCTAAAAAGCAACTGGCCCATCAGCCGATTTGAACCGGTTGCAGCAGCCAACAAATCATGCAGACCGATTAATCGGCACGAATGCCCGCTGACCCGAGACAGCACGGCCTGCACCTGCGACTTTTCCTGGCCCGACAATGTGAAAAGCGAGCTACAGAACTTCCAGATCAACCTGGGCCCCGATTCCCGAATCAAGGTAGGGCCGGTTCAACGATGAAACCACTTGAACACGCTTCATTGAAAAAATCGCAGCTTCAAGGCTTCATGCTGATTGAAATCGCCTTGGTGATCATGCTGGTCGCGATCATTCTTGGTCCGATTCTGCAATTGATTGCGGGTCAAAGAAGCAAATCGGCGGTGCTGAAACAACTGGAAAGTCGTCAAAAAATAAGCGAAGCGGTAGAAGGATTCATTCTGGCCACAGGCCGGTTGCCATGTCCTGCCATCACCCCGAACGGAACAGAGGCGCGAACTACAAATACCTGTCAGCAGCGCGAAGGCTGGTTACCTGGGGCGACGTTGCACACCGGGAGCCTGCCTTCGCCTTGGCGAATTGCAGTGGCCACACTGGATCAAGCCGGGGAGCCTGCTGAAAACGCCTTGCTGACTGGCAAGCCATTCGAGCAACTCAGCCCACAACAACTTTCTGAAATCATTTTTGCCCCAATCACGGCCAACCATGGCTTGGGCACGGGCCCACTGCCCGCCATACACCTGTGCGAACAAGTTGCCGGGCAAACCTTGCCGGCGAATACAAGCCCAGGCTGTGGAACCCACACCCTTATCAGCCCCAGTGCTGTGTGGGTGGCTTATCCAGACCGCGCTGCGCAGCAACACGACATCAACCTCAACCGGTTTCAACAGTTTTTTATCAACCCAGTCGATCCCCTGTCCAACCCGGTCTGGATTTCATACGAACGCATGAACTGGCTCTGGATGAAACGCGGCTCGCTCGACACCCACTCACCTCAGGAGAATTGAATTGAACAGAAAACAAAACCGACACACTGGCTTTTCCTTGCTGGAATTGGCAATTGCCCTCGCTGTGCTGGCCATACTTGCGGGGGGCGTTCTGAAAGGTCGTGAACTGATCAACAGCGCACGGGTGCAAGCCACCATTTCTGACATTGCCAACATTGAAACAGCCCTGTCTGCCTTTCAGGCGCGCTACTCCGCCTTGCCCGGCGACTTTGCTGCAGCCGGTGCAGCTGACCTCGGAACAAACGCTGGAGACGGCAATGGGCTAATTGAAGACGACGAGGTCTGCGCTGTGTTCACCCACTTTCAGCGTTCAGGCTTTTTGCAGGGTGATTTCATCGCAGGCATTAACTCTGGCAACTGCACGCCAGCAAGCAATCTTGAGAACCAGTTTAGCGGGCGCTACCAGCTAAGCAATACATTTGAAGGAGCCGATACGCGGGATAACGCAATGACCCTGCTGCTGGGGGATCAAATCCCGGTCAGCCAGCTGGCTGAAATTGACCGGAAACTTGACGATGGCAACGCGTTGCAGGGCAATGTGCAGGTGCTCGCCAGCGAAGAAGCACTGTGCGCCACAGAACAAGGCAATTGGAATGAAGCCAGCGGTGAATCCTGCGCAGCGCTGTATGTAATCCGGTAAATCCGCGAAAAACTGCCTACCTACTTAACGGCCTGGCCGGTAGCCCGATTTTTAACGACCGGCAGACTTCCGACCCAAAATAATGGCCTCAGCCAGGCTCAAGGAATCTGGCTGCCCCTTCAACACCAGGATGTCGCCCGATTCCAGTTGTGTGTCGGGCGAGGGGTCACCCCCTCGGATACCGCGCCTGCGAATGGCACTGACCTCAATGTCCAGATCCAGAATGCCCAGCTCAGCCAGGCTTTTTCCAACACCACTGGCCCCTGGCTCCACAAATACTGAGTGCAACCGAACCCATTGGTTCTCAGGTGTATCGGCTTCGTCGTCGACCCCCCGAAACACGCCCCGAAACATCTGGTAACGCGACTCGCGAATAGCGCGAATCTGCTTGACCACACGAGAAACCGGCACCCCCAACAACATCAAGGCCTGAGACCCCAGCATCAAACTGCCTTCAAGAATTTCGGGCACCACCTCGGTAGCCCCGGCAGCGGTCAGTTTTTCAAGGTCGCTTTCATCGTAGGTTCGAACCACCACTGGCACATTGGGGGCCAAGGCTCGAACTGCAATCAGCACCTTTTCAGCCGACTTGAACTCGGCAAACGTGACCACCACACAAGAAGCCCGAAGCAAGCCTGCTGCCACCAATGTTTCCCGTTTGGCTGCATCACCGAACACTACGGAATCACCAGCCGCAGTGGCTTCACGGATCCGGTCAGGGTCCAGATCAAGCGCCACATAATCCAGGTCTTCACGATTCAAAAGACGTGCCAAATGTTGTCCACTGCGTCCGAACCCGCAAATCAACACATGCTTGGTACTGGAAAGACTTTTCTGGGCGATCTGATGAAGCTCAAGCGACTTCTGCATCCACTCCTGGCTCGAGAAGCGCAACACAATTCGATCGGCGTGTTGAATCATGAAAGGTGCAGCCAACATAGACAGCACCATGCTCGCCGTGATGGTCTGCAACCACGGATCTGGCACCAAACCGAACCCTGCAGAACCCGTGTTGGCCAACAATACAAAACCAAATTCACCGGCCTGGGCAAGGTAAATACCCGTGCGCATGGCCGTCCCTGTGTTGGCACCAAACACTCTGGCCAGGACAGCAATCAATACCAGCTTGGCTAACACAGGCAATATGGCCAGGCCAATCACCCAATACCAATTGTCGATCACCGCCTGCGGATTCAACAGCATGCCGGTGGTCACGAAAAAAAGCCCCAACAGCACGTCGCGAAAGGGTTTTATGTCCTCTTCCACTTGGTGTTTGTACTGGGTCTCGGCGATCAGGATACCGGCCACGAAAGCCCCCAAGGCGAGGGAAAGCTCAGCCAATTCCGTGAGCCAAGCCAGACCCAGCGTAATCAACAGCACATTCAGGACAAAAAGCTCTTGTGACTTGCTTCTGGCGACAAAAGTCATCCACCAGTTCATCAGGCGCTGCCCAAAAACAAGCATCAGGCCGAGCACCAGGGCAGCCTTGACCATGGCGAGACTGAGCGTCACAGTCAGGTTTCCGGCATCCTGCCCCAAGGCAGGAATAATGATGAGCAAGGGCACCACCGCCAAATCCTGGAACAACAGAATGCCCATGATTTGCCTCCCGTGCGGGGAATCAAGCTCAAGGCGCTCCGAAAGCAGTTTGCTGACAATTGCCGTTGATGACATGGCAGCCGCACCGGCCAACACAAAAGCCGTGCTGAATGGCACGTCAAAGAAATAGCCACCCAGCAAACCCAAGCCCATGACCCCCAACATGGTCAGACTGACCTGCGCCAGACCGAGGCCAAAAACCACACGGCGCATGGCATGCAACTTGGGAAGACTGAACTCCAGGCCAATCGAAAACATCAGAAAAACCACGCCGAATTCTGCCAGGTGCCTGGTCTCTGCAGTGTCGGGGACGATCCCCAGGGAATAAGGCCCAATCAGAGTGCCCGCAAACAGGTAACCCAGCATGGCAGGCAGTTTCCAGTGACGGAAAAGCGAGACCGCCAGGACGGCGACCAGCATGAGTATCAGTGAAAGCTCTAGGGCGTTAGGCACGTTTAATGCTTAGGAAGTGGAGAGAATTGGCACGCGCTTTGCTATACTGCCCTGAAAACAGCACAGTCTCAAGCAACTTTTATCCAAGTTTATCAGGGGCCCCAATGTCAAAACCGCCGTCGAAACTCGACAATCCAGATTTTCTGGCCATGGCCAGAGAAGCCCTGGCCATCGAAGCACAGGCTGTATTGTCCATGTCGGATCGTCTGGACTCCCGGTTCAGCGAGGCAGTGAAAGCCATCTTGAACTGCACGGGCCGGGTTATTCTGGTTGGTGTGGGCAAATCGGGATTGATAGCCAAGAAAATTGCAGCCACCCTGGCCAGCACAGGCACACCCTCCTTTTTCATTCACGCCACGGAAGCCTCTCATGGTGACTTGGGCATGATCACGTCCGATGACATCGTGATTGCATTGTCGAACTCAGGAAATACCGAGGAACTGGTGGCCGTACTACCAGCGATTGCCCGGCGCGGTGCAAAAATCGTGGCCATGACCGGCAAACTTGATTCGGCCCTGGCCCGTCAGGCCGACCTGGTTCTGGACTGCTGCGTTGAAAAGGAGGCCTGTCCACTGAACCTCGCCCCCACCGCCAGCACCACTGCTGCTTTGGCATTGGGCGATGCATTGGCCGTTGTCGTGTTGAAAGCTCGAGGTTTTAGCGAAGAAGACTTCGCACTGTCCCACCCCGGCGGCAGCCTGGGTCGCAAGTTGCTGACTCACGTCAGCGATGTGATGCGCAAGGGCGAAAGGATTCCCAAGGTAGCCCCGTCAGCCAGCATTTCAAATGCCATCCTGGAAATTACCAAAAAGGGCTTGGGCATGACCGCAGTCGTCTCTCCCGACGACAAATTGCTCGGCGTGTTCACCGACGGCGATTTGCGCCGGCTGATCGAGCAGGGTCTTGACCTTCGCGGGTTGCTGGTCAGCGAGGTCATGAACACTGCGCCGAGGTGCATTTCTGCCGAAAAACTGGCTGTGGAGGCCGTTCGCATGATGGAAGTCAACCACGTGAGCCAAGTGGTGGTAGTGGACGATAACCGCCGTATTGTTGGTGCATTGAACTTCCACGACCTGTTTGAAGCCAAGGTGGTCTGATGAATACAGAATACGAAAACAAACCCACCGCCGAACAGGCTGCTGCCAAAATCAGGCTGATGGGTTTCGATGTTGATGGTACGCTGACCGATGGCGGGCTTTATTTCGGTAACGAGGGCGAGGTCATGAAGCGCTTTAGCGTGTTCGATGGTCAAGGCCTTCGTCTGCTCATGGACCACGGCGTGAAGGTCATCTGGATCACCGCCCGATCCAGCATCATTGTGGAAAAACGCGCCAAAGACCTGGGAATCTACCAACTGGTTCAAGGCTGCAAAACCAAATTGCAGGCCTATGACGACATTCGTCAATCACTTGGCCTGGACTGGCAGGAGTGCGGTTTTTTTGGTGACGACTGGCCCGACTACCCCGTGCTTCAGAAGGTCGCACTGGCAGCGACCACGCCCCATTCACCAGCACCCATGAAAAAAGCAGCCAACTGGATCAATACCCGCCCCCCCGGTGATGGTGCCGCGCGGGAATTGTGCGATTTCATACTGGCCAATCAGGCCGGATACCGCAACCCTTGGGAAAGCCGGTGAAACCTGTCAGTGCTTTCTTTAACCTGATTTCGCAGTTCATTCCGCTGCTGCTGACGTTCGTGCTCGCAGCGGCCTCGTATTGGTTCGCAATACAGTCCGAGTTAAGCCTGTTCAGTGCCCGCGGCAAGGCGGATCCCACAGTTAGCGACTACTACCTGCGCAATTTTTCGGTACAAAGCCACGACTTGACTGAAAACAAATACGCCATCATTCGGAGCAAATCCGCGGAACATATTCCACAGGGCAATGTGTGGAACCTCACGCAACCCGAGCTTGAACAGTTCGAACCCAACAAGGTCATGGTGAAAAGCACAGCCAGCAAAGGCGCCTACCTGCTGGACACTGACGAAGTTTTTTTGCGCGAAGACGTCATTGTCAATAGCCGCAACGATGGCTTGATGACCGTGATGAAATCCGAGGAAATCCGGATCGACAACATCGCCAATGAAATTTCAACTGACAAAAAGGTGCTGGTGACCCGACCCGGCCAGAAGTTTGAAGCTCAAGGGGCGACACTCAACAACGACACGGGCGAATTGAAAGCGCAAGGGTCAATCAAGTTTCGCATAGAGGCACAAAGATGAAACGCATATCCTGGAAATCCACGCTACTGATCGCCAGCCTGCTGGCATTCAGCCCGGTGGGGTACGGCTTGGAAGCTGACAAGCTTCAGGCCACCACCATCGACGCGAACCAGATGACCTACAACGAAAGATCGAACGTCACCGTGTTCACAGGCAATGTGTTGCTGACTCGGGGCACCCTGGTCATTCGCGGAGAAAAGCTCACCCTGACTGAAACAGCCGATGGCAATCAACTGGCCAAGGTTGAAGGATCCCCCGCCCGGTTCAAGCAACAGCGCGACTCTCTGGTGAAAAGCGATGTGCTCCTGATCAGTGGCACCGGCGAGATGATTGAGTTTGACGGCAACAAATCCATTGTCACCCTGACTGGCAAGGCCAGCATCGAGAAGAGTGCCAATGGTCAGCTGACTGAATCCATTTCGGGCAGCAAGATCACCTACGAGCAAAATACAGAATTCTTGAATGTAGTTGGCGCACCAAACAGCGCTGGCAAAACGCGGGTTCAGGCTGTGATCAAACCCAAGACACAAGGACAGGCGCAGTGAGCAACCCCGTCAAGCAAAGTACCAGCACAACGCCAGCTCAAACACTGACCGGACAAGGCCGCCTTCAGGCACACAGCCTGCGCAAAGCCTACCGCAGCAAACGCGTGATTGAAGATGTGTCGCTTCACGTGGACACGGGCGAAGTGGTCGGTCTGTTGGGTCCGAATGGAGCGGGTAAAACCACCTGTTTTTACATGATAGTCGGGCTGGTTAGTGCAGACGAAGGAAACATCTGCCTGGAGGGCCAGGACATCACCCTGAAACCCATTCACGAGCGGTCGCGCGCTGGCCTGTCCTATCTACCCCAGGAAGCGTCGGTATTCAGAAAGCTGACCGTTGAGGAAAACATTCGGGCCGTTCTTGAAATCAATCCGCCGAAAGACAAAACCGTAGATCAGGCTGTTGAAGACCTGTTGAATGACCTGCAAATCACGCACATTCGTACTTCGGTCGCAGCATCCCTTTCAGGGGGCGAACGCCGCCGCCTGGAAATTGCGCGGGCCTTGGGCAGCCAACCCCGTTTTATTCTGCTTGATGAACCCTTTGCGGGTGTGGACCCAATCGCGGTGCTCGAAATTCAGCGCATTGTCGCGTTTTTGAAGTCAAAGGGAATTGGTGTGCTGATCACTGACCACAACGTGCGTGAAACGCTGGGCATTTGTGACCGCGCTTACATCATCAGCGCGGGTCGGGTATTGGCCTCGGGCAGCCCGGAGCAGATTGTAAAAAATGACGATGTACGCCGTGTATACCTTGGCGAACACTTCCGGATGTAAAGCTGAATCATCATGAAACAATCACTTCAGCTCAAAGTTTCCCAAAACCTCACGCTAACCCCTCAGCTACAGCAGTCCATCCGCCTGTTGCAACTGTCCACGCTTGAACTGCAGCAGGAAATCCAGCAGGCACTGGCCGAAAACCCGCTGCTTGAACTGGCCGATGAAGAAGCGATGGAGGGCGAACGCACATTGAGCCTGGACAGCAGCAATGGTGAGTTGCACGAGCCCAAAGGCGACAGCTTCGAGGCAGAACCTGACCCTCGCAAAGCACCTGAGCCAGTCAGTGATCAACAGGCTGAACAGGACAACCAGGGCGAAGAAATTGTTCAGCGTGAAACCATTGACTCCATTGAGGACAATTGGGAAGGCGATTGGCGCGACAACAGCGGCGCAAACGCCGATGGTGACGAAGAAAAGCCGGGCTTGCAGCTTGCCGCGCCCGACAGCAGCCTGCACCAGCACCTGATCGACCAGTTGCGCCTGACGCAAGCCAGCGAACGGGACAAAAACCTGGTGCTGTGGTTGATCGACTACCTCAGCGACGACGGCTACCTGACCGTTGAACTTGAAGATCTGTGGGAAACCCTGCAGGACGAACCCGAACTGGAGTTTGAAGAACTCAGCGCGGCCCTGAGCCTGCTGCAAAGCTTCGACCCACCCGGTGTGGGCGCACGCAATGCATCCGAGTGCCTGCTGCTACAACTGGCCCAAAGGGCTGACATCACTTGTCAACCGGCAATTTATGCCAACTGCCAGGCAATTATTCGCGACCATTTGGGATTGCTCGCTCAACGCGACTTCACCAAGTTGAAAAAAGCACTCAACGTGGACGAAGACGTGCTGAAGCTTTGCCACCAGATCATTCGCTCGCTGGAGCCTTTTCCAGGCGCCCGCTTTCGCCGAATTGACGACGACCACGTAGTTCCCGACGTGATTGTCAAAAAATTGAGTGGCCAATGGCACGTGCAATTGAACCCGGATGTCATGCCGAAAATCCGAATCAATGAAATGTATGCATCAATTTTGCGCTCACACCGTGGACAAAGCGCCCAGCTTAGCGCCCAGCTTCAGGAGGCTCGCTGGTTGTTAAAAAACGTTCAACAGCGATTTGACACTATTTTACGAGTCAGCCAGGCCATCGTTGAACGCCAGATTGGCTACTTCAACCATGGTGAAATCGCCATGCAGCCATTGGTATTGCGGGAAATTGCCGATTTGCTCGGTCTGCATGAATCGACTGTGTCAAGGGTTACCACGCAAAAATATATGTTGACGCCCTATGGGTTGGTTGAGCTAAAGTATTTCTTCGGGAGTCATGTTTCCACCGACTCAGGTGGACAGGCTTCCAGCACGGCCATCCGTGCGCTCATCAAGCAACTGATTTCTGCGGAGGACGCCAAGCAGCCGATATCTGACAGCCAAATCGCCGAACTACTCGGTCAACAGGGCATTGTGGTCGCAAGACGCACGGTGGCTAAATACCGGGAATCACTGAAAATACCCCCGGTGAACATGCGAAAGTCGCTTTAAAAGCTAAAGCTTCCCCCGCAGCAACGAAAGGAGATACCCTTATGAACTTGAACATCAATGGTCATCATCTGGAAGTTACCCCAGCAATTCGAAATTATGTCATCGACAAACTGGATAGGGTGAAAAGGCATTTCGACCATGTGATTGACGCATCGGTGACCATTTCAGTGGTCAAGCTGGTTCAGAAGGCAGATGTGACGCTGCACGTGCGCGGCAAAGACATCCATGCAGAGGCAAGCCATGAAAACCTTTATGCGGCAATTGATGCCCTGGCCGACAAACTGGATCGCCAGGTCCTTCGCCACAAAGACAAAGTGACCAATCACAATCACACACCCATGAAGCACCAAGTGGTTGAAGAAGCTGAATAAACCACTGTAATTACAGGGAAATTCAAAAGGCGGACAACAATCCGCCTTTTCCGTTTTTATGGCGTATAATCGGCCCCACCATTAGAAGCGGGTATCAGGAATCAACAGCGATGAACTTGATCGCAAATCTATTGCCTCCCTCCAACATTTTGTTGGACACACAGGTCACCAGCAAAAAGCGCGTGTTCGAGCAGGCCGGACTGGTCTTTGAGAACAACCAGGGCATCGCAAGATCCAAGGTTTTCGACAGCCTCTTCGCGCGTGAACGCTTGGGCTCAACAGGTCTTGGTCAGCAGGTGGCTGTGCCACACGGCCGCATCAAGGGTTTGCGCGAACCTATAGCGTCCCTCGTTCGCGTACAAGATCCCATCCCTTTCGATGCACCTGATGGCCAACCCGTCAAACTGCTGATGTTTTTGCTGGTACCTGAAAGCGCAAACCAGCATCATCTGGATATACTGTCTGAATTGGCTCAAATGCTATCTGACAAAGACTTCCGCGAAAAGCTCATGACCGAGACTGATCCGGGTGCCACGCACCAGCTGATCGCCAACTGGGAGCCCTACCAACCCGCGAGTTAAGCCTGTGAAGCAACTGAAAGAACTGATCGAAGCCAACCGCAACAAACTCAAGCTTGATTGGCTTGCCGGTCTGAACGGCGGCGAACGCCACCTCGACCTTCAGTGCTTCGCCTCATCCGACCTCGTGGGTCACCTTAACACCATTCACCCGGGTCGAATTCAGGTGTTTGGTCGCCAGGAAATCGAATACTTCGCCCGTATCAGCGACGCCCGCAAACAAAACCAGATCGACAAACTGGTTGAGGGTGACCCGCCCGCCATCATCGTGGCAGAATCCTTCCAGCCACATGCCCTTCTAAAGAACGCCTGCGACAAGGCCAACATCCCTTTGCTGGCCACACCGCTTTCTGCAGCGGAAATCATCGACTTCCTGCGCGTTTACATCAACAAGTGGCTCGCACCCTCAACCATGATGCACGGTGTGTTCATGGACGTGCTGGGCATGGGTGTACTCATTTGTGGTGAGTCTGGCTTGGGCAAAAGCGAACTGGGCCTTGAGCTGATTTCGCGCGGACATGGCCTTGTGGCTGACGATGTCGTGGAGTTCTCGCGGGTAGCCCCCAATTACATTGAAGGGCGTTGCCCGGAACTGATTCGCAACTTGATGGAAGTGCGCGGTGTCGGCCTGCTGGACATCAAGGCAATATTTGGTGAAACCGCCGTTCGCAGGAAAATGCGCCTGAAGCTGATTGTGCACCTGGTTCGCAAAGCCTCACTGGAATTGCATCAGGAACGTCTGGTCACCGAGCAGCAATATCAGGAAGTGCTGGGTCTGCCCATTCGCAAAGCCATCTTGCCAGTGGCGGCGGGGCGTAACCTTGCGGTTTTGCTGGAGGCGGCAGTGCGAAACAGCATTCTGCAAATGCGGGGCATCAACACCCTGGATGAATTCATGATACGCCAGCAAAAAGCGATGCTGAGCGAACTCGGCGGGATTGAATACCTGCCGGTTGGCGGGGACACCGACCTGGACCTGGGGCATGACTGACATGAAGGTGGTGCTGGTCACCGGACTGTCAGGCTCAGGCAAGTCAGTGGCCATTCGCGCACTTGAAGACGCGCATTTCTACTGCGTGGACAATCTGCCACCGTCCTTCATTCCCCAGGTGGTTGAACGACTGTCTTCTGAAGGCCTGACGCAACTCGCAATTGCAGCCGATGCGCGCACCGGGCGGGATATCATCGACCTGCCGCAAATCATTCAAACCTTGAAAGCACGGGGCACCGATGTGCGCATTCTGTTTCTGGACGCAGACAACGACACCCTGATTACCCGTTACTCCGAAAGCAGGCGGCGTCACCCCATGAGCGCACGATTGGGGGAACAGGCCACAGTGCAGGAATGCGTGGACGCAGAACGAGACGCCTTGGAACCCTTGCGCGCCATTTCCAGCTGCATCGACACCTCCGCTTTGTTACCCAACGTACTCAGGCGCTGGGTGCTGGAAACAGTCGAGGGCGATTCAGCGAAGCTGACCCTGGTGTTTGAAACATTTGGTTTCAAAAAAGGACTGCCCAGCGATGCAGACCTGGTGTTCGACGTGCGTTGTTTGTCCAACCCCTACTATGACAAAAACCTTCGCCCCTTGAGTGGCAAAGACATTGAAGTGCAACTGTACATTCAAGCGGATACACGCAGCGGCGCCCTGATCGACGACATTGAAAGCTACCTGAGAAAATGGCTACCATCCTACCTGAACGAGCAACGCAGTTACGTCACCGTGGCTATTGGTTGCACGGGCGGCCAGCATCGGTCAGTTTACGTGGCTGAAACACTGGCCAAACGTTTTACAACACAACCTCTTTCAGAAATCGAGAGTATTTTGTTGCGCCACCGAACCCTGGGTTGATTCATCCGAACGCCCCGCCTGTTCCAGCAACTTGTGAACAATTCTGGGAACCGGTTTTTCAGAAATTTGATGAAACGCAGTATGCAAACCAGGCCGTTTCAAAGCCAGCACCTTGAAATGCATTTTGCGATGGGTTAATTCATGCACCAGCCAGGGCTGACCTTGCAGGCATTGCAACTGTTCCAGCACCTCCTGACGGGCATCGCTTAAGCCCCAACGGCTCAAGATCTGTTCAAGCTCGGGCAACAAGGCGGCGGGTTGATGTTCCTCGTCGCATGCCACGCAGGGCGGGGTCCACAATCCTTGCCACACCCCTTTTTCAGTCTGGTAATCCAGCAAGGTTGCTCCCGCTTCATCCTGAACAACCAGGCTGACAAAATAAAGCATGGGGCGAACCTTTCGGGGTTTGGGTGTAGGCAACTGGCCGACCATCCCCTTGCGCAACGCCACACAACTGTCACTCAAAGGGCACTGGCGGCAATCCGGGTTGCGCGGTGTACACCGCGTGGCGCCCAAGTCCATCAAGGCCTGGTTGTATTGGCCAGGGTTGATTTGGGGCACATTGGTTTCCGCAATCAACCACAACTGCTTTTTGACTGCACTTTGCTCCGGGTAACCTTCCACGCCGTAATAGCGACAAAACACCCGTTTGACATTGCCATCCAGAATTGGGGCCTGCACGCCATACGCGAGCGACGCAATGGCACCCGCCGTAGATCGACCAATACCGGGCAGACTTTCCAGGTCAGCCACATCACGCGGAAAAGCGCCACCAAAACGCTCAACCACTTGCTGGGCACACGCGTGCAAATTCCGCGCACGTGAGTAGTATCCAAGCCCCGCCCACAACTGCATCACATCCTGCTCGGCAGCACAGGCCAAATCCCGCACTGTCGGGCACACCCGCAGAAATTTGTCGTAGTAGGTCAGTACAGTGGCCACCTGCGTTTGCTGCAGCATGACTTCACTCAACCACACCTTGTAGGCATCGCCGGTGTGTTGCCATGGCAGGCTTTGGCGGCCATGCTGAGCTTGCCAATTCACCAACACTGCAGCAAACTGCTCACCCGTCATGGGGCACACTGCAGGGCCTGATATTGATTGCGTCGCTGGGTTCATGTCCACCATCAATGTTGACAATGTGCACAATAGAATGTGCTGCGCTGGTTCATAACCCGGCGCTTGACCAATGCGCCACAACGTTTGCACGGTTGCCCTTCGCGGCCGTACACATCGCAGTGCAACTGGAAGTGCCCCAATTCACCGTCAATGGCCTGAAAGTTACGCAGGGTGGAACCGCCTCTCTCAATGGCCTCGCCCAGTACAGCCACAATGACCCCGTGTAAATCCACGGCATTGTTGCGGGTAAGGCGCCCTGCCGCCCTGCCGGGTCGAATAGCACTGCGAAACAGTGCCTCACAAGCATAAATGTTGCCCACGCCCACCACCGCTGCGCCACTGAGCAGCAGGGCCTTGATAGACACTTTCTTCCCTCGTGTTGCGGCAAACAAAGATTCAGGCGTAAAAGAATCGCTAAATGGCTCCGGGCCCAGTTTTGAAAACCGGACAAAACCCTGCTCCCAACCCGCCTCTTTTTTCACGTACTCCACACTGCCAAAACGCCGGGGGTCGTTGTATCTCAACACCTTCTCGCCAAACTTCCACTCAATGTGATCGTGCTTGTCCCAAGGGGTTTGAGCATCCACAATTTTCATGGAACCGGACATCCCCAAATGCACCACAAGCACATGTTCACCAAAATCCATCACCATGTACTTGGATCGCCGCTCCACATTCATCAAGACCTGTTGAACACAACGCTGCACTTCACTGGAAACGGGCCACCGCAGCCGGGGCTGACGCACAGTGCACAGCAACAGGCGCTGCCCGGAAAAGTGCTGGGCAACGCCTCTTTTGGTGATTTCTACCTCGGGTAATTCAGGCATAGACTAAAGCGCGCACGCGCATCTGTTAATGTGATAAAAATGAATTTGGATTCACCAGAATTTCTTCGGGTTCGACAGTATGACTTGTTTTAAATCGGCCACCTCAGGCTTGGCGATATTACTCCTCAGCGGTGTTGTTGCGGGGTGCGCCACTGTGCCAGCAGAATTACCCGCCGAAGAACAATCGAAGACCTCGGTTGAACAAAAAACCTACGAAGCACGGGTCGCCAAGCTGGTGCAACAAGACCCCCTGTTTGCCCTGCTGACGGCGGAAATTGCCAGCCAGCGCGGAGACATCTATTCTGCCACGCTGGCCTACACGGAAGCGGCCAAACAGCAGCAAGACCCGGAACTGGCCAAGCGTGCGGTGGAAATCAGCCTGGCTGAAGGTCAACTGGAATTGGCATTGACCGCTGCAAAAGTATGGGTTGAACTCTCTCCGCAGGACAAGCAAGCCAGCCAGTCCCTGCTGTTGTTGCAACTGGGCACCAATCAGGTTGACGATGCCATGCCCGCACTGAAGGCCTATCTGAATGAAGTGAAAAAAGCAGAGGACAGCAACCCGGGACTCTCGGGCATGTCAGTTGAAAAGGTGGCGCTGGACCTGCTGATGCGAATTCCAGACAAACCGAAAGCCTACAGAACTGCTTTGGAACTGTTCGGCAACGACCCCGCCAACGTTGAAGCCCAAACCCTGTTGGCGCAAATCGCCCATGCATCCGAACTGCATGCCCAGGCAGTGGGTCACATGGAGAACGTGGTTCAACGTCTGCCACAAGAACGATTCTACGTTCTGATGGCCCAGTTCATGGAAAAGCGCGACAACAACCCTGAAGCCGCCATGGCCATGATCGACAAGAAGGCGCAGGAGAATCCGAACTGGTTCAGCGCCCGGTTGTACCTGGCCCGCAACCACACCCAGTTGCAACAGTGGTCACAAGCCCGCAGCCGCTTTGCCGAGATGATCGCCCTTCAGCCCGACAACTTGCCGCTGTATTCCAGCCAGGGTTTCGTGTTGACCCAATTGAAAGACTACGAGGGCGCGCAGAAGCATTTCCGGACTTACCTGGACAAGACTCCCCCGGCAGACCGGCAAAATTAAGTGCTCATCCATGCCACGCTTTCCGACATGGCACTTGAACGCAAAGACTTCCCTGCTGCCCTGAAATGGCTGGACAATACCCCCAATGCAGCAGATGAACTGGATATCCAGCTCAAGAAGTCTGTGGTGTTTGACAAGCAAGGCGAGGCTGCCGCAGCCAAGCGCGTGCTGAACCAGTTCAAACCCAAGAATGAGGACGAATCGGTTCGGCTGACCCTGGCAAAGTCACAGCGCGCAGAAGCCCAGAAAGCCCCCGCCGAGGCGGCCAGCGAGTTGGATAGCGCCCTGCAAACCTATCCCGATCAACCTGACCTGCTATATGAACGCGCGATGGTCGCAGAGCGGCAGGACGACCTTCCCCGTGTCGAACAATACTTGCGCCGCCTGATCGCCGTGCGCCCGGACAACCCGCATGGCTACAACGCCTTGGGTTACACCTGGGCCGAAAACAATGTACGCCTTGCCGAGGCATTGGAGCTCATCAAGACAGCAGTTGAACTGGCCCCAAACGACGCGTTCATTCTGGATTCGTTGGGCTGGGTACATTACAGGCTGGGCGATATGGGCAGCGCAGAAAGCACCTTGCGCAAGGCTTACACACTGCGTCAGGATGAAGAAATCGGCCTGCATTTGATGGAAGTGCTGATCTATTCAGGCAAAAAAGAAGAAGCGCGTCAACTCGGCAAGAACCTGGCCGTTCGTTACCCTGATAGCGCTACTTTGAAAAAACTGATTCAGCAGATCGAGGGAATTTAGATCCATGTCTTTGGTGTGTTTCCGCCTAGCCGGCATTGCATTGCTCAGCCTTATCGTGGGCGCCTGCAGCACGCCAGGCAAAGGCACGGTCTCGGAAGTGGATTGCAAGTCCGTTCAGTCAAGCTGCCATCATGGCCGATTTGGCCTCATCTGGAAAATAGTGCAAGCCGATGGCAAAGTGGAAGCCGAATCCGTTTCCGGTACCTATGAATGGCGCTCCGGTCGAAGCGGGCCAAGTCAGGCCCCTGAAATCGCCTATCTTGAAGTCAACTCCACACTGGGGCCCTCATTGGGAAGCGCCAGGCGCTTGGGCAATTTTTACGAAGTTCGAGCTGCCGATGGCCGGGTGTACCTGGCCCAAGACTGGCAAAGCCTGTTTGACCTGATGTTCCCGGTGGAATTGCCTGCAGAAGCGCTGGTCGAGTGGATGGAAAACCCCAACCCGGATGAATTGCCTTCATTGCCCAAGAACTGGGCGTGGGAAAACCAGAACGGGCGATACCGCGTTGTATTTATTGAAAACAATACCTCTGGCCGGATTGACCTGATTCCCCAAGGCAGCTTGGGCAAGTAGTACCGTGACTACCAGCCGCCTTTCCGCATTTTCACCTGCAAAAATCAACCTGTTTCTTCATGTAACCGGTCGCAGGGCCGACGGTTATCACCTGCTGCAAAGCATTTTTTGCCCAATCACCCTGGGTGATCAGGTAGAACTGGAAATTACTGAAATTGACGGGTCTGCAAGCAACATCCAGCGCAAAGGCGATCTGACGCACATCCCGGAACAGCAAGACCTGACCGTTCGGGCCTGCCGTGCGTTTTACCGGGAAGCCAACCTGCCCCGAAGTTTCGACATACTCATCCAGGTCAGCAAATCCACACCCGAGCAAGCCGGGCTCGGTGGAGGCAGCAGCAACGCAGCCACTGTGCTGCGCCTGCTTCAACAACATCACGGAAACCCGATAGCCTTCGACAAACTATCGGACATTGCCTTGTCACTTGGAGCCGATGTACCCTTCTTTTTGCAAGACAAAAGCGCATTCATCGAGGGCATTGGCGAGACAATAACCCCGATTTCCGGCATATCCGGCCATTTGATTGTCTACAAACCACCACTTTCTTGCCCAACACCCAAAATTTTTAGCGATCCGCAATTGACACGCAACTCAAGTGACGTCAAAATAGCGGTCTTCGATTCGGCCCGCCGAATGAATAGTGAGCTGATGGCCTACTTGAAGGTCAACACACAGAATGCGTTGCAAACTGTAGTGTCTGGCAGCTACCCGGGATGGAAAAATCAATTTGATGTTTTCTCAAACCGTGTGGCGAGCTTCAACCCACTGTTGATTCGAATGTCAGGTTCCGGCTCTGCCATGTTTGCTGTGTTTGCCAGCCCAAGCGAATTTAGCAAAGCAGTAGCGGCAGTTGCTGATGCACCTGAATTACAGGCAGGCCAGTGGTTTGAATGCAAGATCAAACCAGACTGAATCGAAAAAAGTTTTAGGGGAGTCGCCAAGTTGGTTAAGGCACCGGATTTTGATTCCGGCATTCGAAGGTTCGAATCCTTCCTCCTCTGCCAATACCAAAGGGCCAGCCACAGGTTGGCCCTTTTTTTATTTCGCCAACGCACACGTCAATCACTGGGGTAAACAATGGCAACCGACAGCAGTCTCATGATCTTCACTGGCAATGCAAACCCTGCATTGGCCGAGTCAGTAGCCAAACAACTGAACATTCCTCTGGGCAAGGCAACCGTGGGCCGTTTTTCTGACGGCGAAGTCATGGTCGAGATCAACGAGAACGTTCGCGGTAAAGACGTTTTCGTGCTGCAATCCACCTGCGCCCCCACCAACGACAACCTCATGGAAATGATGGTCATGATCGACGCGCTCAAGCGTGCATCAGCTGGCCGCATTACCGCAGCAATTCCCTACTTTGGTTATGCCCGTCAGGACCGCCGCGTGCGTTCGTCACGTGTGGCAATTACTGCCAAGGTTGTGGCCAACATGCTGCAGGTGGTCGGCGTGGATCGGGTACTGACCATGGACTTGCATGCCGATCAAATTCAGGGTTTCTTCGACATTCCGGTTGACAACATTTATGCATCACCCGTGTTGCTGGGCGATGTGTGGAAACAGAACCTGGACAACCTGATGGTGGTGTCACCCGACGTGGGTGGCGTGGTTCGCGCCCGCGCGCTGGCCAAACGCCTGAACTGTGATCTGGCGATTATCGACAAACGTCGGCCCCGCGCCAACGTGGCAGAGGTGATGAACATCATTGGTGACGTGAAAGACCGCACCTGCGTGATCATGGACGACATGGTCGACACCGCCAATACACTGTGCAAGGCTGCTGCCGCTCTGAAAGCCAATGGCGCCAAAAAAGTGGTGGCGTACTGTACGCACCCTGTGCTGTCCGGTGGCGCAATCCAGCGTGTTGAGGAATCGGACCTTGATGAGTTGGTCGTAACCGACACCATCCCATTGTCTGAAGAAGCAAACAACAGCAAAACCATTCGAGTGCTGAGCGTAGACGAACTGCTGGCTGAAACCATTCGCCGGATTGTCCGCTCCGATTCCGTCAGTTCGCTGTTCATCGATTAAAAGCAGTATTCGGGCTTTTTTGCGGTCGCCCTTAAGTGCCGCATAACTTGGTTTCACTGGTCGCGGTGACGCCAAATTTGGAGATTAATATGAAAGTAGTTGCAACATCCCGCACAGAGCAGGGTTCCGGAGCGAGCCGCCGCCTGCGTCGTGCTGGCCAGGTACCTGGCATCGTTTATGGCGCAAATCAGGAAGCTCAGGCTGTGTCAATTGAACACAACCCCCTGTGGCACGCCATTCAGAAAGAAAAATTCCACTCCAGTATTCTGGATCTGGAAATTGACGGCAAGGCACAACAAGTGTTGTTGCGTGACTACCAGTCACACCCTTACAAGCCACAGCTGCTGCACATTGACTTCCAGCGTATTGATGCCAACCAGAAGATTCACATGAGCGTGCCTTTGCACTACTCTGGTCACCTGGAAAGCCCAGCTGTGAAGCTGTACGCCGGTCTGGTTACCTTCGTGGCCAACCAGATTGAAATTGAATGTCTGCCAAAAGACCTGCCAGAATTCATCGCAGTGGATTGCAGCGTGCTGGACGTGACCAAGCGTTCAATTCACGTAACCGACCTGCAATTGCCAGAAGGCGTTGGCATCCCCAACCACGGTCAGCAAGATGGTTCACTGGTTACAGTGAAGATCAAGGCTGGTGCGGCAAAGGGTGGCGACGAGTAAATCCGTCTGGTCCAAGCTGTATTCGGAAAAGCCGCTGTACCTTGGTTCAGCGGCTTTTTTTATGGGCACAATGACAACTCATTCAAAATCGCAACGCCAATGCCCGACCTCAAACAAGACACCCAAACCAGTGAACGCACCCTCGGGGAGCAAATCAAGTTGGTGATTGATCAACTGCCCGCCGACACGGTAAGCCTTGGGGAAATTCTGGACTTGGTGGGCCGGGAAGGCATGTTGCTGCTCGTGGCTTTTCTGACCTTGGTTTTCATGGTGCCAGTGTCCATTCCGGGTGTCAGCACCATTTTCGGCGCGGCCATTTTGCTGATCGGTATCAGCAGAATGTTTGGGCGCACCCTGTGGTTACCCAAACGATTCAAGGAACGGGCGCTACCCGCAGAGAAATTGCGCGCCGCACTTCAAAAAGGTTTGGTGTGGATTCCCCGCCTGGAGAAGATCAGCAAACCTCACCGCATGTCAGCCATGGCGAGCGGGCCAGTCGTGAACCGCATCAACGACGCTGCATTGATATTGGGTGCTCTGCTGCTGATGGCCCCATTTGGCTTCATCCCTTTCAGCAACACCGTACCAGGGATCGCCCTGCTGTTTCTGGCTGTGGGCTTGATTCAACGGGATGGCGCAGCAGTGCTACTGGGCCATTTGGCCAACCTGGCGTCCATCGTGTATTTCGCTGTGTTGATTGGCGGCGGCGGCATGGTGATCCAGAACTTGCTTCAGAACCAGGGCTGATGGCACTGAGTCATGGACTTGAACTGGGCACCTGCAGATTGCTCAGCCTAAGGCTCCGCAAGTTCAAACAGGCACCCGGGTTTTGTCCACCACCCGGCGCAACACGAAACTGGTGTGTACACCGGTAACGCCCTTGATTCGGGTAATTTTGTTCAGTAACAACTCTTGGTAACCATCCATGTCAGCAACTATCACCTTGAGCTGATAGTCCGCCTGCTGACCCGTGATCAGCAAACATTCCAGCACTTCGGGAATGGCGGACACAGCCGCCTCAAAACTGGCGAAACGCTCAGGTGTGTGCTGGTCCATTGAAATGTAAATCAAGGCCATCAAACTGAAACCCAGTTTTTTCGCATCCACCAAGGCACGGTAACCTGTGATCAAACCGGCGTCTTCAAGCGCCTTCACCCGGCGCAAGCAGGGCGAAGGGGAAAGGCCAATTTCATCAGCCAGATCCTGATTGCTCATTCGCCCATCGGCCTGCAACAGGGTCAAAATTGCCTTGTCATATCGGTCTAATTGATGCATATGGATTTTTCTGCCTAGATATCCGATTAATTGGCAATTATCTGCCAAATCAATCTTTTATTAAAGCAAAAACGCAATCATCTGTCAGCTTGACAGGCATACACTGTTCTTCATCGACAAACGTTTTACCCAGTAGTAATGAAGGCCCAAGGAGGCCCAGGAAGCAAATGAGCATGTTGAAGAACCCTGCCACCAAATACCGCCCCGCCTACAAAGTGGACCTGCCCGACAGAACATGGCCCAACAAGGCCATCGAGAATGCGCCAATCTGGTTAAGCACCGATTTGCGCGACGGTAACCAGGCGATATTTGAACCCATGAGCGTGGCCACCAAGCTGGACTTCTTCAAGGAACTGGTGCGCATCGGCTTCAAGGAAATTGAGGTGGGTTTTCCAGCAGCCTCGCAGATCGACTTTGATGTGGTGCGGCATTTGATTGAACACAATCAGATTCCGGATGACGTCACCCCCATGGTCATGACCCAGGCTCGTGACGATCTCATCGAGCGAACAGTGGAATCGGTGATTGGTGCCAAAAGTGCCATCGTCCACATCTACAACTCCACCGCACCCGTGTGGAGAAATACGGTGTTCCGCATGACTGTACCCGAGGTCATCGACATGGTGAAAAAGCGCGTGCAGAAGGTGAAAGAACTGACTGACGCACACCCGGAAACACAATGGGTTTTGCAGTACTCACCCGAGTGTTTCAACATGACCGAACTGGACGTGGCCTTGCAGGCCTGCAACACGGCCATTGAAGCCTGGGAAGCAGGGCCAAACCGCAAGATCATCATCAACCTGCCCACCACCGTGGAATGGAGCACACCCAATGTGTTTGCCGATCAAATTGAATGGATGGACAGGCGGCTGAACCGGCGCGAACACGTGGTGCTTTCCGTTCACCCCCACAATGACCGTGGCACTGGTGTGGCCACCGCAGAATTGGCGATGATGGCGGGCGCGCAGCGCGTGGAAGGCTGCCTTTTTGGCAACGGGGAGCGCTGTGGCAACGTAGACATTGTGACCCTGGCCTTGAACATGTACACGCAGGGCGTGCACCCGAACCTGGACTTTTCCGACATCAATGCCGTGGCTCGCGTGGTTGAAAGCTGCACGCAATTGCCCATTCACCCACGCCACCCCTACGTGGGCGACTTGGTGTACACCGCATTTTCCGGCTCGCACCAGGATGCGATCAAGAAAGGCTTCGATATTCAGAAAGCGGATGCCATTTGGGAAGTGCCTTATTTGCCCATCGACCCGGTGGACGTGGGTCGCACTTACGACAGCGTGATTCGCGTTAACAGCCAATCGGGCAAGGGCGGTATTGCCTACATTCTTGAACGTGAACATGGGGTGGTGATGCCACGCCGCATGCAGGTCGAGTTTTCAGGCGTGGTGCAGAAGGTCAGCGACAGCACGGCCGCTGAAATGACATCGCCCGCCTTGTGGGCTTTGTTTGAGCAAACCTATTTGCAGAATAATGAAAGCCAGCCGCGCTACATCAGCCACAAAGTGTTTGATGCAGAAGGTGGCCAAGGCATAGAAATCACCGTGCAACAAAACGGTGAAACAGCAAGGCTTGAAGGTGTGGGCAACGGGCCACTGGACGCCGCAGTGCAGGCGCTTGGCGTACCGATGGACATTGTGGGCTTTGAAGAACGCAGCGTGGGCCAAGGCGCCAAGTCAAAAGCCATGGCGATTATCGAGGTGAGTGTGCCCAATGTGCCAGGCAGCAAGTTCGGTGTTGGCTTTCACGACAACATCACCACCGCCAGTTTGATGGCGTTGGTGAGTGCTTGGCGCAGGGTTCAGAACACAGCGGGAGCAATAGCGGTCGCCTCGTGAAGTCGACGACCTGGCCAGATACCCAGGTGACGGCTCATTTGCCTGCTCATTACTTGCCTAATCAGGCGGCTGGTTTGCGCATCACGTAGATCAGCACGTCGCCATAAAACGGCACCTTTTCACGCAAGCGGGGTGGATACAGACTGCTCAAGTGCTTGCGTACAAACTCTCGCCAGATGGAAGGTCCCGCGCGGCCTTCCATGCTGTTCACGCCAAGGTCCAGCATTTCAAAACCTGCTTTTTTCATGGCACCCATCATGAAGTAAAGGTCAATTGGGTGCATGTGGCCGCTGTCTTTTTCCGTGTCACTTTCAGGGCGGAAATAACGGTGGTAGCCACGCCACAGCGTGTTGTGCCGAGACCGGTAACTGTCCACATTGGGTGTGCTCAATACGCAGTATCCACCGGGCGACAGCACCCGGAACAGCTCCCGAACAAACTGGGTCGGGTTTTCCAGGTGTTCAATGCCCTCGATGGAACACACAGCATGAAAATGGCCATCCGGGAAAGGCAAAGGCTGATTGGCATCGCCGATGATTCGCTTGGCGGGGTCTGCAAAGTAAGGTTCGTTGGGGTGGATGTCCATGGTTTGAACATCAAATCCAAGCTGGGTGGCTGCACTGGCGAACGCGCCCGCACCGCAAGGCAGATCAAGAACTTTTGCGCCCACTTTGGGCAAATGGCGATGCAAAAATGCGAGCGATTGTTGGTGAGTACCCTGCGCAGCAGCGACTGGGGGCCAATTGACATCGGTTAATGGATTCATCGAGTTGGATAAAAAGAATTGGAAAGCCGCCCACTATCGGCGAAAATAGAGAATACAAACACGCCAAGTCTACTGCTATTTCACAGTATGAATACATAAGCACACATTTTCCAATGTCCAACAACAACCCCATCAAACTGATCGTCGGCCTGGGCAACCCCGGCCCGCAATATGTCGACACCCGCCACAACGCAGGCGTGTGGTACCTGGAAGCACTTGCGCGTAACCACAATGTTTTCCTTCAAAGCGACAAACGATTTTTTGGCGACATGGCCAGAATCAAGGTGGCCGGTGAAGACGTGTGGCTGCTGTTTCCCACCACATTCATGAACCGGTCAGGGCAGGCTGTAGGTGCTTTGGCCAAGTTTTTCAAGATCAAGCCGGAGGAAATCCTTGTTGCGCACGATGAGTTGGATCTACTGCCAGGCCAGATCAAAATGAAAAAAGGTGGTGGACATGCTGGGCACAATGGTTTGAAAGACATTCATGCGCACATGGGCAGCAACGAATTCTGGCGGGCACGCATTGGCATTGGCCACCCCCGCAGCCTGAACCTTCAACAGGGTGTGGCGGATTTCGTGCTACACCGCCCCAGCAGTGAACAGCAACAGTGGATAGACCGGTCGATTGCCGTGCTGCTCAAGCACACGGAATTGATTCTGAAGGGCCAGATCGGGCAGGCCACCACCCATATTCACACCGAGTGCACTTGAGAATTGTCATGAGCAATAACGTGGGCAACAAAGTGAACAACAAGGTGAGCAGTATTCAGGTCATCCTCGGTGAACGCGCCAAGGCACACATTGCCAACACAGGATTGCGGCCCGAGGACATTTGCGCCATTCCCGCAGCAGCTGGTGGGCCAAAAGGCTTGATTTTGCAAGGGCTGGATCATTACCTGTTTAGCGACTGGTTGGGCAAAGCGCACCTGCATGAACGGACAGCGAAGGGAGTCAAACCCCTGCAGTTGATCGGCGCGTCAATCGGCGCTTGGCGCATGGCTGCAGCAGCCAGCAGCGACCCGGTTGCAAGCTTCAAACGCCTGGCTCAACAGTATGTGGAAGCACAGGATTACCGCAAGGGTGTAGACCGGCATGAAATAAGCCGCGTTTGTGGCGCAATGGTAGAGGCCGTTGTGGCCGAAGAAGCACAGCACATGGTCAAGCCTGCGGGCAAGGAATTGCTGGTGTGGGTCAACAGGGGCTTGACGCCTTTGCACTACGCCCGGAACGTTGCACAACAGAATACCCAGCAAAACGCACAACAAAACGCACAGCAAAGCGCACTGGTGCACGCACGCATGCGGGGATTTGCTTCTGCCGTGGTTGCCAACAGCGTGAATCGCAACCGGCTTTCCAGCTATTTCGAGCGCTGGGTTTTTCAAAGCCCGGGCGCCCACACGGACTGGTTGAAGCAACCTTTTGACCGCATTCCCACCCGCATTGAAAACCTGGATTCACTGAACATTCACGACGCCTTGTTGGCGTCTGGCAGCATTCCCTTCGTGCTGAACCCCGTACACAGAATTACCCAAGCCTTGAGCGACAACAGCACAGAGGTGAAACATCACGAAGGTCCATTTTGGGACGGTGGCCTGACCGACTACCACCTGGCTCTGCCCTATCACCGGCTTGATGGCCTGGTACTTTACCCCCATTTCGCGCCGACAGTGACACCCGGTTGGTTGGACAAATTTCTCAAGGTGCGCAAAGCCAAGCCGGAATGGATGAGCAATGTGATTCTGGTGTGCCCTTCACCCGAGTTTGTCGCAAGTCTGCCTGCCAAAAAGATTCCAGACCGCAGTGATTTCAAGCGCTACAAATTCGATCACAGTGTGCGCATTCCCCTGTGGCAAAGCGCCATTCGGGAAAGCCAGCGCATGGCCGACGATTTTCAGCAGTGGCTGAACAACGTGAATCGCTAGGCGCGGTACAATTCACCCCATTCAATTAAGCACTTAGCGAATTCTCATGACCCTCAAATGCGGCATCGTTGGCCTTCCCAACGTCGGTAAATCCACCCTGTTCAACGCACTGACCAAAGCGGGCATTGCTGCGGAAAACTATCCCTTCTGCACCATCGAACCCAATGTGGGCATGGTGGAAGTGCCTGATGCGCGTTTGCAGCAACTTGCAGAGATCGTCAAGCCTGAACGGATTGTGCCTGCCACAGTTGAATTCGTGGATATCGCTGGCCTTGTGGCAGGTGCTTCCAAAGGCGAAGGCTTGGGCAACCAGTTCCTGGCACACATTCGGGAAACCGACGCCATCGTGAACGTCGTGCGCTGTTTTGAAGACGACAACGTGATTCACGTGAATGGTCGTGTTGACCCGCTTTCCGACATTGAAACAATTGAAACCGAACTGTGCCTGGCTGACATGGGCACGGTTGAAAAAGCAATTCACCGCTTGGCCAAACAGGCGCGCGCCAATGACAAGGACGCCGCCAAGGTGCTGGCCATTCTGCAGCGCTGTGAAGCCCAGTTGAACGAAGCCAAGCCAGTGCGTGCGCTTGGCCTGGATGAAGAAGAACTGTTTGCCATCAAGAGTTTCGGCCTGATCACGGCCAAACCCGCAATGTACGTGGCCAACGTGGCTGAGGACGGTTTTGAGAACAACCCCTTCGTTGAACGCCTGAAAGAATACGCCGCCAAGCAGAATGCACCCGTGGTAGCCGTGTGCGCCGCCATTGAAGCTGAAATTGCTGACCTGGACGATGCAGACAAAATGGAATTTCTGGCCGACATGGGCATGACAGAACCTGGCTTGAACCGCGTGATTCGCGCTGGCTTCAAGCTGCTGGGCCTGCAAACCTACTTCACCGCCGGCGTGAAAGAAGTGCGCGCATGGACAATCCGGATTGGCGACACCGGCCCGAAGGCCGCGGGCGTGATTCACACTGACTTCGAGCGCGGCTTCATTCGCGCCCAAACCATTGCCTTTGAAGACTACATTCAGTTCAAAGGCGAGAACGGCGCGAAAGAAGCGGGCAAGATGCGCGCTGAAGGCAAGGAATACGTGGTGAAAGACGGCGACGTGCTGAACTTCCTGTTCAACGTGTAAGTCGCGCAGTTCAGTTGCTTAGCCCAGTTGCTTGGCTAAGCTGCCTATTCAGCCTGCTTAAAACAAAGGCCCTTCGGGGCCTTGTTTTTTGGTGCCCGCGTTTGTGTGCTAGGGTATGTGCAGTTTCATTTTGCAGCACCCACCGCCATGTCCAAGTCTTCGAAAATCATCGCTGCCCTGCTTGTCCTGGGCTTTGCACTGGTCGTGTTCTCGCATGGTGTGATTGTTCCGCGTTTCCTCTGGGAACCCCGTCTACAAAGCCTGCAAAACCAGTACCCGGATCAGCGCATCAACGCGAAACGCGTGGTACTGGCCCTGTCGCTCAATCCGCAGTTGATCATCACGGAAATTGAGTTCGACGACCCGGCACGCAGAGAAAATGTTCAACTGGCCCTTCTGCGCCTGGGCATGAATACGCTGTCATCGATTCAGCAAGGCCGCATGCAGATCAATTCCATTGTGTTGAAGGGGCTGACTGTTCAATCCAGAAAGCAGACGGATTGCAGCAGCTTCAAACTGGAATGCACCCCCGTGTTGCCAGCAGCACTGGCGGCAAGGGCGTGGCAAAGCACCCAAGTGGCCAACCCCGGCTTCTTCACGCCGCAACTTGATTTGCACAAGCTGGAAGTTGAACAGGCCAGTTTTGAGGTGTCCAATGCTCAGACCAATCAACAACTCAGCGGCAAATTTGAACAACTGAATTTTGAGCTGGGCAATTCAGCACACGAAGGGCAGTTCAGCCTGGGCTGGCGGATTGCCGTCAAAACACCTGACACGGACAACCAGTTGTACATTGCAATCAGCGCAAAGCCTGAGATTTTGCAACAAGGCCAGGTGCAACTGAGCAACCTGAAACTGGACATCGATGGCAAATGGGACAGCTTTCCCTGGACAGGCACGGCCGAGCAGGGAAAGTTGATACTCAGCATCGAGCAGGCCAACAATGGGCAAGGCGCGCCGTTCTTGAAACTCTCCGGGGAAAACCTGCGCACTTACATTCGGCGCGATGACCTGCCCGAAACCCACCAGGCTGCATTTTCTGTCCAACAGCTTGAAGGTGGTTTGCCCGCACAAAACTGGATCATGTACAAGGCGGAATGGACTTACACCCATGAAGAGGCGCAAGCCTGGACATTCAACATGGCCTATGACGCACCAAACCGTGTGCTAACCATATCCCCGGACACGATCGAAGGCAGTGAAGGCATACCGGCAGAACTACAGATAAGGGAATTGAATTGCATTGCCGATGGCAGACCACGGTTTTTGAACGACACCTACTGGGCCTGGCAAGCAGGCTGGTTCAGAGTGCTGGATGAGCAACCCACCGACACATCAAATGTTTTGCTCTGTCCTGTTCAACACCCTTCAGCAGGCGGCGCCTTGGCAGCAACGGCAGCATCCGCGTCAGGCAGGTAAGGCGATTTATCCGGGTGCAACTTGAAAAACTTGCCCAGGAGTTGCTGCCGGGTGTCTGGGTGCGCAGGGTCCAGCGGAATACATTCTACAGGGCACACCACCACGCACTGGGGCTCGTCGAAATGGCCCACGCACTCAGTGCATTTGCTTGGGTCAATTTCGTAGATTTCTTCGCCCATGCTGATTGCGCCGTTGGGGCACTCGGGCTCGCACACGTCGCAATTGATGCATTCATCGGTAATGATTAAAGCCATAAACCGCTTTTATTTGTTGACAACCTGTGGCGGGGTCAAGCCCAGCTTCTGGTTCAACCA